>SVSV01000056.1 GCA_015064125.1 Oscillospiraceae bacterium | reverse complement strand
ATTTCAAAAACGGCTATTTTGAAATGAGGCTGGAAAGTATAGGCGGCCTTGGTGCCAATTTATGCGGCAAGCTGCTGGGGGAGCTGGGGGCGTGCTATTTAGGGCTGGGGGCTACGGCCTTTTCGAGCTACGGGTCCGAAAAACGCGGCTCACCCGTGCGTGCCTTTGTACGGTACGCCCCAAGCGGTGTTGAAATACGGCATAACAGCCCCGTTACCGACCCACACGTGCTGGTGCTCTTTCACACCGCCCTATGGCGCACCGAGCAGGTGACGGCAGGCGTTGGTAGCACGTGTACGGTCGTGGTGAATACGGATAGATCCCCCGAGGAGATGCGGGATCTGCTTGAGCTTGCGGGAGGACGCATCATCACAGTAGATGCAGCCGCCATAGCACAGAAAAGCAAAAGCCGCCTCAACATGGTGATGCTGGGGGCGATCTGCCGTGCAACGGGCTTTTTGCCTCTGGCGGCTGCCGAGGCTTTGGTAGAGGATACCGTAGGCAAAAAATATCCCGCACTTTTGAATAGCAACTTAGCAGGACTTCGTGCGGGCTTTGATGAGATCAAGGAAGCGATCTTTGAGGAGGACGGACGCTATGAAGCGGTGCCGTTCACGCCCTATTTGCCGCGATGGGGGTATAAAAACGCCCCCACGGGGGGTATAAATCCGTTGTTTGGCAATAGTGTCTCCTCAGATGTTTCTGCTGCACGTGAGGGATATTTGCCGCTGTTTTTGCCCGAGAAATGTATTCATTGCGGGCTTTGTGACAGCACCTGCCCCGACCTGGTGTTTCAGTTTACCAAGGGCGTGTGGCGCGGCAAGCAGACCATGATGAACCGCGGGCTTGATTACCATCATTGCAAGGGGTGCCTTCGTTGCGTTGACGTATGTCCTACCGAGGCGCTGGTGGCGGGCGAGGAGCGCGCGCACAAATCACCCGTCTATTTTGTACGCAATAAGGATCTGATCGCACAGGAAATAGATTTTGACGTTTCGGGTGCTGATCCCACGGTCACGGGCGAAGCGTATCTTACCGAAAAGCGTCAAGAGGGGGGTGCACTTTAATGGAAAAGCAAAAGCAGCTTTTTGAAAGCGGCAACGAGCTGGCAGCCTATGCCGCCAAGCAGATCAATTATCACGTGATGGGCTATTATCCAATTACACCCTCCACGCAGATCGCCGAAACGCTGGATCGCATGCGTGCCGACGGTGAGCACGATATTGTGTTGGTCCCCGCTGAGGGTGAGCATAGCGCGGCAGGTGTGTGCTACGGTGCTGCCGCAGGTGGTGCGCGCGTATTCAACGCCACCTCTGCAAACGGACTTTTATATGCGCTCGAGCAACTGCCCGTGCAGTCGGGCACGCGTATGCCGATGGTGATGAACGTGGCATGCCGCACGGTATCGGGGCCTCTTTCCATCAAGGGCGACCACAGCGACGTGATGTATACACTGAATGCAGGATGGGTGATACTGTTTGCAACCAACGCGCAGGAGGTCTATGACCTTAATATCTGTGCCATTAAAATTGCCGAGCAGCTTTCGTTGCCCGTGATCGTTGCCTTCGACGGCTTCTTTACCAGCCATCAAAAGCAGGTGGCGTACGTGTTTGAGGACGATGAGACCGTGCAAAGATTCGTGGGGCCTGTACCGAAGCGTGCCGATCTGCTTGATCTCAAGGCTCCCGTGACGATCGGCTCTTATATGAATGAGCCTGACCTCATCAACAACAAATATCAGCTTCACCTCGCCATGGAGCGTGCACGCACCGTCATTCCCGCCGTGTTCGATGCCTTTGAAGCCATTTCGGGCCGTCGCCCGATGACAGTGCAAGCCTACCGCACCGAGGATGCCGACGTGGTGCTCGCAGTGCTGGGATCGGCCTATCACACCGCAAGAGCAGCGGTAGATACCCTGCGCGCGCAGGGGCTGTCGGTGGGCGTTTTTACGCTGGGATGCCTTCGTCCCTTCCCGAGTGAGGCGATCTTATCGGTATGCGGTCATGCCAAGACCGTTGTGGTGGCAGACAGGCAGGACAGCTTTGGGGCACGGGGTGGCAATTTCAGCCTTGAGATCCGTGCGGCGCTGCAAAAAAACAAGCACCCCGTACGCGTGATTTCGCGCGTATTTGGGCTTGGCGGACGCGACTTTTTTGAAGAAGATGCCGTTGCACTTTTTCACGAAGCGGCAAAGCCGCAGGTTGCCGAGTTTGATTATCTGGGCACCTATGCAGGTAAAGAGGATTTTACACCAAAGCCCTATTTTGCACCGATCAGCGAGCAGGAGGCATCAGGGCTTGTGCGATGTGAAATGAAGGAGCAGGGACTTTCGGTCAAGGGCGCCACCGTGCGCGAAACCTTAGCACGCCCTAAGCGCCTTGCCCCCGGGCACGGGGCTTGCCCCGGATGCGGGATCCCCGTCAACGTCAATCTTTTTTTGCGCGGTATTGAGGGCAACGTCGTGCTGTTATTTCAAACAGGCTGTGGCATGGTCGTCACAACAGCATATCCAAAAACCGCATTCCGCGTGCCCTACGTGCACAACCTGTTTCAAAACGGAGCAGCAACGCTCTCGGGCGTTGTCAAGGCCTATCAGCAGCGCCGTGCACGCGGCGAGCTCCCTGCGGGCGAGATCACCTTCATCATGGTCAGCGGCGACGGTGGCATGGATATCGGCATGGGCGCCGCACTCGGTACTGCACTGCGCGGTGACGGGCTGATCATTCTTGAATACGACAACGGCGGATATATGAATACGGGATATCAGCTTTCTTATTCGACCCCGCTTGGCGCCAAAAGTGCGACCTCACACTTAGGCCCTCACTCGCAAGGTAAATCCTTTTTTCACAAGGATATGCCCCGCATCATGGCGGCCACGGGTATGCCCTACGTGGCGACCGCTGCAGAGAGCGAGCCGAATGATTTTATTAAAAAAGCCGCCAAGGCGCAGTATTATGCAAAGGAGCATGGTACAGCCTACGTGAAGTGCTTATCGGCGTGTCCCTTAAACTGGGGTGATGTGCCGCGCGGCGAGCGTCGCGTGATCGCGGCAGCGGTCGACAGCTGTTATTTCCCTCTGTACGAGGTAGAGCAAGGGATCACCACACTTTCTTATGATCCCGAGCTGCGCAATAAAAAGATCCCCGTCGGCGAATGGCTTTCTATGATGGGGCGCACGCGCCATCTCACAACAGAGCCCTATCGCGACGTGCTTGACGCGATCCAGCACGAGGTCGACAAGCGCTTTGAGCGGTTGAAGGCCTTGGCAGAAAGTCCCCTTTTATAGGCTCCTTTATAAAATTGTCCCCCGTGCCGTCTTGACAGACGCCACGGGGGAGCTTGCTTTCAAAAAAATGCTTCGTTCACATACAGATGCGATCTATACAGGATAGCCCTGTTAATCGTCGGTCTGCTTGATGGTCACGCCCGACCACAAAAAGATAATAAATTGCGCAGGGATGCCAAGCAGATATACCAGCCATACGTTCATGCCCCACAGCAAAAGCGTGATATGCGTGGCTGCCAACAGCGTCCACATCAAAACCGAGATAATGAAATAATTGCGACGGCGGTTAAACCACACCGAATTCATGATCAACCAGACGATGGCAGACACCGGTATTGCCCATACGAACACGAGCCACGCCCTACCGATCGTAGAAATGGCCAGCTGTATCGCCACAAAGGCGATCGTTGCCACCATCCACACCATCAGCACGCCCAGCCACGTAATAACACCGCGACGACGTGCACGCACCACGGTCTTGGCCGCGGGAGGAGCTGCTTTTTTATGCGTTTGCTCAAGCAGATAATCGACCGTCACCAAAAAAATATCGGCAATGTTTTTCAGGACCGCCACGTCGGGCACCGACTCACCGCGCTCCCATTTGGAAACCGCCTTGTCGCTGTAATTCAGCCTTTCGGCCAATTCCAACTGCGTCATATTGTTATTTTTACGCAGTTCAGCAATATTTTGCGCAATTACGTTACGTAGCACTGCCGTCACACTCCCCTCGCCCTTAATACGTTTATTTTACCATATATCATAATAAAAATCAAGTACATAGAGGCAATAAATCGACCCGTTATGCCACCTCTCCCCCCGGTAGAGCCCTTTTTTTGCAATTCTACCGTTACAAAATGCAAAGTATAGTAAGATTTGGGCATACAATGATTGACTTTATCTCAATTTTGCGGTATAATATGATCATGCTGGATAATTGTGGCATACTTACAATATGCAGGAGGTTGCATTTCATGCAAGCAAGCAAATTTCAAATCATTACCGATTCGGGTTGCGATATCTCGCCCGCCCTTCTCACAGAATGGGGCGTATGGTGCGAGGAGCTGACCTTTCGTTTTAACGATTCCGAGCAGGAATACAGGAACGCTGATATCTCGAGCAAGGAATTTTATCAGAAAATGCGTGACGGCCTGATCGCCAAGACCGCTGCCGTCAATACCGAAACCTTCGTCGCCGCCTTTGAGCGTGCACTTGCTGACGGGCGCGACGTGCTGTACGTTGGCTTTTCCTCCGGGATCAGCAACACCTACAACGCAGGCCGCTTGGCCGCGGCAGAAATGCGCGAAAAATATCCCAAGCGCCAGATCGTAGCCTTTGACTCGCTTTGTGCTTCGGCGGGCGAGGGGCTTTTGGTCTATCTTGCTGTCTTAAAAGCAAGCGAGGGTGCCACACTGGAGGATACTGTTGCATATCTTGAAGATGAGCGCGCAGGCCTTTGCCACTGGTTCACGGTCGACAGCCTCACGTACCTCAAGCGCGGCGGCCGCGTCAGCCCCACCACGGCGCTGATCGGCAATGCCCTGCACATCAAGCCCGTCCTACACGTGGACGACGACGGCAAGCTGATCAAGATGTCAACGGCTCACGGGCGCAAAAAATCGATCGCAGCCCTTGCTGCCAAGTACAAGGAATTGGCAAAAACACCTGCGGAGGGACACGTATTCATCTCACACGCCGATGCCCTTGAGGATGCCGAGCTGCTGGCCGATATGCTCTTCTGGCAAAACGGCGTAAAGGTAGAGCTCATTACCGATATCGGTGCCGTTGTCGGCGCCCACTCAGGCCCCGGCACGATCGCCCTGTTCTTTACGGGCAAGGCGCGCTAATCACACTATAAGGACGAGGTGCATCATGGATAAAAACACCGAAAAAGATACCGGCCAATTGCTCGACGGCAAGCTTCTTGCGCAAATGGCACAGGGCGGCGCCGCGCTTCTGCGCTCCAATGCCGAGGAGGTAAACCGCTTAAACGTATTCCCCGTACCGGACGGCGATACGGGTGATAATATGCGTATGACCATTGAAAGTGGCATTGCCGCCCTTGAAAAGGTCGACTCGAGTGACCTTGCCGAGGTCATGAAGACCCTCTCGCACGGCATGCTGCTGGGCGCACGCGGCAACTCCGGCGTCATCCTCTCCCAGCTGTTTGCGGGCATGGCAAAGGGCTTTGACAACTGCGAAAAGGCTGACCCCACCGCCATCGGTCATGCATTGACCCTGGGCGTAAAGCAGGCCTACAACTCGGTCATGACACCCACCGAGGGCACGATCTTAACGGTCGCCCGCGAATCGGTGGAATATGCCGTAGCGCGCATCACATCCGAGAGCACGATCCGCAGCTTCTTTGCTGATCTTGTCAAGGAGATGAATGCCTCGCTCAATCGCACACCCGACCTCCTCATTAATCTGAAGGAAGCAGGCGTGGTCGATAGCGGCGGTGCAGGGCTTCTGTACATTATGGACGGCTTTAACAGGATCCTCAACGGCGAGGAGATCAAATCCGAGCCCCTGCCCACAAACGAGAAAAAGCCGCTTGATCTCTCGGGCTTTACGGCCGATAGCGAGATGACCTACGGCTACTGCACCGAGCTGCTGCTCCAACTGCAAAACAGCAAGGTCGATGCCGAGAGCTTTAACAACGATATCATTACCGAATTTTTGTGCGGCGTGGGCGACTCGGTGGTTTCCTTCAAAACAGGCACCATTGTAAAGATCCACGTGCATACCCTGACCCCAGACAAGGTGCTGGCCTTCTGCCGTCAGTTCGGCGAATTTTTAACGGTAAAGATCGAAAACATGTCTGTGCAGCACAGCGAGCTGCCCCCTGAGGAAAAGCCCGCTGCAGCACCTGCTGTGAGTACTGAGAAAAAGAAATACGGCATGGTGGCTGTTGCCAGCGGCAAGGGTATTGCCGACACCTTCCTTGAGCTCGGTGTTGACACCATTGTGGAGGGCGGTCAGACGCAAAACCCCTCCACCAACGATTTCCTTGACGCCTTTGCCAAGGTAAACGCAGAGCACATTTTTGTGTTCCCCAACAACGGCAACATTCTCATGGCCGCCAAGCAGGCCGCCGAGATCTATGAAAACGCCGCCATTCACGTCATTGAGAGCAAAAATCTCGGTGACGGGTACGTGGCCATCTGCGCCGCCGACTTTGACTGCGACGACGCCGCAGCCATTGCCGAAAGCTTTAAGGAGGCCATGGCAAACGTGACGACGGGTAACGTATCTCCCTCGATCCGTGACGCGGAGTTAAACGGCGTACAGATCAAAAACGGTGACTTTATCGGCTTTGTCGGCAAGCAGATGCTGACCTCCAACAAGGAGATCACCGATACCACACACGCGCTGGTCGACAAGATGCTCGAGAACGGTGAAAAATTTATGCTGACTGTCTTCTGCGGCAAGGATTGCACTGCCGAGGCTAAGGCCGATCTCGAGGGGTACCTGGCCGATGCACACAGCGACATTGAAGCTTACTTTATTGACGGCGACCAAGACGTTTATCCCTTTATTTTCGTAGCCGAATAATCGAAAAGGGCTGTCACATTTGGCGCGACCTAAAAGTCCGCAAAACAAAGAAAAAATCCCATTTACTCACAAAAAGAGCAAATGAGAGAGTTGTATAAAAATAGGTTGAATTGTGATGAACGCTTCCCGCCTACCCCCCTTGGGTTCGGGGCTGCCTCAAATTTAAATTTGAGGCAGCCCCTTTTCTTATTTATGCTTTATTTCATGCTTATGCCCCAATAAAAGTCCGAAAATCAGCGAAACCGTCACAATACCGCCGCCAATGCCAAGGCCCACCAGCACCGCACACACCAAATGATGCGTGCAGTCGGGAAGATCGCCCGACAACAGATAGCGCATCGTGTAATACAGATCGCTACCCGGCACGATGGGAATGGTGCCCGGGACTAAAAACACAGGCGCAGGCGCACGGCGAAGCCGCGCACAGCACTCCGAAAACACCGCGGCCGCGGCGGTCGAGGCAAAGGCTGCGGTAAACAAAGACCCACCGAAAAACACAACCGTATAATAAAGGATATAAGCCAGGACACCGCAAGCTCCGGCAAAGGGCAGATGCTTGGCGCGCACCTTAAAGAGCACGGCAAACGCAAGCGTGCCGCCGCACGCCGTCACGAGCTGCAGCAAAAACGAAGCAGTAAGAAAATCTCTCATACCGCACCTCCCATCACGGCCATCGCAAGCAAATATCCAAATGCGATCATCAAGGCGGCAAGACAGGCTTGCACGGTTTTAAGACCGCCTGCGATCAGATCGCCGCACAAAAGGTCACGCAACGCCGTCCCGAATGCCACACCGGGAACAAGGAGCATGATCGTGCCTATCATGATCACGCCGCTGTCAGCGCTGCTGATGAGAAGAGCAGACGTGGCGGACAAAATACCCGCTACGAAAGCGGCCACCACCGTTTTCGCAAGCTCATTGATGCGATCAGCAGCAAGCAGATCGATCATACCAAGCAATGCACCGATCAGTAATGCGACCAGTGCCTCGACCGCCCCGCCGCCGAAAAACACGGCAAACATGCTCGCCGCCACGGCAGAAGCGGGCAGCACAGCCCACGCAGGATAGGCAAGCTTCTGCTTGGCCGCGCGCACGCGTGCATCCGCCTCGGCAATGGCGGGAGGCTGATGACAGATCTCCCGTGAGATCTCATTAAACAGCTCAAGACGGTACATGTTTGTGCCTGTTGTGCGGATGCGTCGCATTTGTGCGGACTGTGTGCCGTCTGCCATATGTACCGTAGCGTTGATGACCGAAATAATGCTGAAAACCTCAACGTGAACGGCGCCGTATGCACGGCAAATACGCTCGATCGTACTCTCCACACGGCTGACCTCGCCACCGCTTTTCAGCATACCCTCGCCAATATCCAGTGCAAGGCACAAGATCGCATCAGCCGAGGCCGAAGCTTTTTCCACCTTTTCCAAAATCTCCATATCCTTTTAATACCCTTTAGCAAAGTTAAAGTGCCTCGATCAAGCGCAGGAGGGCGTCATAATTGCCGTGCGGATATTTTGCAATGTCCGCACCCTTTTTGTTGATCAGATAGTCAGTGAGCAGGAACACCTGCATATCCAGCGCCGCGGCGGGCTCCATGTCATCCGTCACGTCATTGCCGACCATCAGACATTCCTCGGGCAAAAGACCGATCTTCGCCAGCACCTCGCGGTAATAGTCAACGTTCGGCTTACAAAAGCTTGCATTCTCATAGGTCGTATACAGGGCAAAATCATCAGGGGCAAGTCCTACGTATCCCATACGCGTTTCGGTTGCCACGGCAGGGAATACGGGGGCTGTTGCCAACACGCACACAAGCCCCTTTTCCTTTACGGCATCAACGATCCTGCGCGGACGCTCATCAGTGCCGCATACAGCACGCGTTTTGATGAAATCCTCCCGATAAAAGCTATCAAAAAGCGAAATGGGGGGTGCGTTGTCGGGGGTATAAAAACTGTTGAACACCTGCCAGAAGATCGCCTCGTTTGACTGCTTACCGTCATTCTTCACCATGGCATCAGTGCCCGACAGCAGGGCCTTCATAAAGCTTTTTTGCTCATAGCCGCTTTTGACCATTTTTTCGGTAAGCAGCCCGAAATAGGTTTTCAAAAACAGATCCTGATTCATCGGCAGGAGCGTACCGTCAAGATCAAATAATACCGCCCTGATCGCCATCAGCTCTCCTCCCTTGCGGCAAGATAAGCCGCTTGCATAAACAGCGCGTCCTCGGCCATCGTACCTGCCGACTCGCAGATGATGCGCGGACGGAGATCGTCCCTTGCCATCGCCTCGGCAAGCGGCTCAAAGGCAGGGCCATATTGCATATCGGCAAAGGTCAGGTGGCGCTTCTCACCCGCATCGGTAAACTCTATTTTCGAAAAATGGCAATGCATATAGCGCGCCTTTTCCTCACCCACACGGGCAGCGACCCTATCAAAAATGCGGCGATAGCTGTCAGCATCAGGGAAAAAGCCGCCGCGCTCACGCGCATTCATGTGGCCAAAGTCAACCACGGGGTAAAAATGCTCATCGAGTGCACAGAGCGTCAGCATTTCGTCAAGCGTGCCAAGCTGATTGATCTTGCCCATGGTTTCAAGGCCGATATGCACAGGGGTATCTCCTACAGCCTCAATGGTCTTCAAAAGCGTATCGGTAGCAAGCGCCATTGCCTCCTCGCGGCTGATCTTGGCGGCAGAGCCGCAGTGCACCACGATGGTATCGGCGCCCAGCCACCCCGCAGCCTCAAGAGAGCGCTCGATATACCCGACGCTCTTCAGGCGCTTTTCGGGATCAACACCCGACAGCGAAATAAAATAGGGGGTATGGAGCGACATTTCAATGCCGTATTTCTTGGCCTCCTCGCCAATGGCGCGAAGCGTCTTTTCGCCCGCCGTAAGGCCGTTTCCCGCCTCGAATTCATAAGCGCCAAGCCCCAGCTCCGCTAAAAAGCGGGGCGCCTGTGTGGTGGATCTATAGCCCTTGGCGTAAAAGCTTTCACTGTTACCGCCCGGGCCGAAAACTGCTGTTTTTCTCATGCCTCTTGCCTTTCCATTTGTGCTTTGATCTCTTCGGTAATGGGATTGCCCTCTCGCACGTCGGGCTCGTTCCCATGCTTTTTATAAAAGCGCGTCAAAATACCCTTTTCAAGCCGGCGCTTAAAGCGCGTGCATGCGTCGCGCTTATCCCAGATGGGAGGCACAAGATAAGCCTTGGCGCCCGCGAGGCGCGCACAGCAAACGTCGGTAAAGATCTGATCTCCCATAAAAGCAGTGGTTTTTTTGGTACCGCCAAGGCTTTTGTAAAGCCTTTTGGCGCGACGCGTGAGGGGCTTGTATGCATCGTAGCAGTAAGGGAGCCCCAGCTCGCGATTAAACAGCTCCACACGCGCTGCGTGATTGTTTGACAAAAAACCAACGGCAATGCCTGCATCGGTAAGTGACGAAAGCCACGTCTTTAACCGCTCATCGGGCAGAGGCTGCTCATAGGGTGCCAATGTATTATCGATATCCAGCAATAAAACGCGAATACCCTGCTGTGAAAGAAACGCAGGGGTCAGATGATAGTAAGCGCGAAACGTGTGATGAGGTGAAAACAAAGACACAGCAAACTCCCTCCTGATGAACACATTTATCTTATATATTTTATCATAGTCACTGACTTTTGGCAAGTAGCAACGCAAAAAAAGCATCCTTGAGCGATATCTTGCCCCCTTTCACAAAAAAGCATAAATTTTTTTAAATTTACTCTTGACAAGGGGGTGCTTTTATGGTATTATTGTATGGCAGTTTTGAGAACACACCACAGGCGGGTGTAGTTCAATGGTAGAATTCCAGCCTTCCAAGCTGGCCGCGTGGGTTCGATTCCCATCACCCGCTCCAAACACGCGCCTTTAGCTCAGCTGGATAG
>SVSV01000055.1 GCA_015064125.1 Oscillospiraceae bacterium | reverse complement strand
TTGACGGGTGGTTCGGTAGAGGTTAACCGATGAGGAAATAACAAACAACGAATAGAGGTGGAAAGTATTTTTTGAAAGGTTCCTCTTCGCCACCCGTTAGTCGCTTTTCTGACGAAAGGCTCCCTCCAGGGAGCGAAAGAAACCTTTGGTTTCTTTCTAAAGAACGCATAGCGTTCTTTGTGGAGCATGGCGCCGTAGGCGACTGAAGGAGTACGCGTGACTTTGGCAAAGCCGGTTGAGATATGGCGAGCGTAAAATTTAGAGTATCGCCACTCCTTCCGTCACGCATTCGCGTGCCACCTCCCTCCGCAGGGAGGCTTTTGTTACATTTGTCGCTAATGTCAAGTCCTAAAGTGCGTTTGACGCACCGCGAAGAAAAAAGGGCTATGCCCGCATATGAAAAACCACCCGTTTGACGGGTGGATCATTATTATCTCGCGCGGCGAGATGGGACGCTTGTATCATATGAAAGGGGGTGAGTCAAATGCAAAAATGCATTTGGTACTCACCCCCGTCGTTTTTGCTTTGCGGCTAAACACCGCAATTTTTGCCTGTTTTGCAGGCAAAAACCGCAAATTCCGCGCATCAAAAAAGCCTACCGTCGGCTTTTTTGCGCAGGGACTGCGTAAATGACGCAGCCCCTTTTGATTTAGCCGCGCTCCATCATGATCTCCGAGATGGTATCCAGCACCTTCTGGTGGCAGCCGCCACACCCCGTAGAGCAGTGGGTGTGCTTTTGGATATCCTCAAAGATCTCCAGCACGTTCTCAAATTTGTTGTGCGACTCAAGCACGTGTGCAATATCAATGTAGCTGACCTGCTTACAGTTGCAAATCATATAATTTTCTTTCATTGCTTTGCCCTTTCGTGTGTATTAGTTAAAGTATCTCTTAAGAAGGCCCTCAAACGCCTTGCCGTGACGGGCCTCGTCGCGTGCCATCTCGTGTACGGTGTCGTGAATGGCGTCAAGGTTGTTCATCTTAGCCATTTTAGCCAGCTCAAACTTGCCTGCGGTAGCACCGTTTTCAGCAGCTACGCGAACAGTGAGGTTCTCCTTGGTGGAGGGGGAAACGCACTCGCCCAGCAGCTCGGCAAATTTTGCGGCGTGCTCAGCCTCCTCCCACGCGGCTTTTTCCCAGTACAGGCCGATCTCAGGATAGCCCTCACGGTGTGCAACGCGTGCCATGGCAAGGTACATACCAACCTCAGTGCACTCGCCCTGGAAGTTTGCGCGAAGCCCCTCGATGATCTCCATCGGAACACCCTCGGCCTTGCCAACGCCAACCTCGTGCTCTGCAGCCCAGGTCATGCCCTCGTCTACGACCTCTACAAACTTTTCGCCCGGTGCCTTGCAAAGGGGGCATTTATCGGGGCGGTCGCCCTCTACGATCTCACCGCAAATTGTGCATCTCCATTTTTTCATGTTATCAATCTCCTTTTATGTGATTTTTATTTTTTCGGTTTGTCATGCTCTTTTAGAACGATTCTATTTTAGCACAAAAAATCGAATCTGTCAAGTATTTTTTAGAACTTTTCTAAAAAATTTTTCTGCCAGCTTTTTCTTGCTGCCAACTCCACTATAACGCGAAAAAGGGGCTTTGTCAAGCCCCTTTTTGGGAAATTATATGCGGTCAATGGTGATGACGGTGAAAAAGGTACTGTCGATCTCGGAAATTTTGCTGCCGATCAGATTTTTCAGCTTGTCTTCGGGGATCTTGTTTTCAAAGGGCACGGCAATATCAAAAATGAGATTGGTGTGTGTGAAGCCGGGCACCATGCGGAAATCGTGCAGGGAAATGCGCTCGTCGATGTCGCACACGATGCGCTTGGTGATGTCGTACCAGCGTGATACGGCAGGATCGTCGCGCACAATGGGGTCCATATGAATGGTGCAGGAGATGCCCTGCTCCTCAAACAGGCGCCGTTCTATCAGATCAATAATATCGTGCGCGCGAAAAATATCCTTTTTGCCGTCTACCTCAATATGTAATGAGGCAAGCGTGCGAGAGGGACCGTAGCTGTGCACGATCAGGTCGTGAATACCAAGCGCCTCGGGATATTCTGAAACGAGTGCAAAAATAGCATCCGTCGTCTCCTTTGTGGGGGCGGTGCCGAGAATGGAGTTTTTGGTGTCGTTTAGCACGCGCAGCCCTGCGATAAAAATAAGAACGGCGACCAGAAGTCCCATCACGGGGTCAATATAAGGTGTAATGCCGTCGGGCAGGATCAGTGTAGCAAGGTTGGCAAGCAGAACTGCGGCGGTCGCGCAGGCGTCACAGAGGCTGTCGGTTGCCGTGGCGCGCAAAACGTCTGAGTTGGTCTTCCTCGCGATGCCGCGCTGAAAGAGCGCCATGACGAGCTTGCAAAGCACCGAGATGGCCAGCACCGCCACCGCAACGATCTCAAATTGCAGGGGGACGGGGGCAAAAAGCTTGCCAAAGGCCTCGCGCACCAGGTCAACGCCGATAAATAAAATAAAAAAGGAAACGATCAGTGATGCCACGTATTCGATACGCGCGTGTCCAAAGGGGTGATCGCGGTCGGCGGGCTTTGCCGAGATCTTAAAGCTGAAAAGCGATACCAGCGACCCCGCGGCATCGGATAGGTTATTGATACCGTCGGCACGAATGGCGACCGAGCCGAAAAGCACGCCCACGGTGAATTTGGCTGCGAAGAGCAAAAGGTTCATCACGATGCCAAACACCGAGGCAAGCGTGCCCCATGCGCGGCGCACGGTGGGATCTTCCACCTGCTGACTGTTTTTGATAAATAAGCGGCCGATCAAATTGAGCATATGCAAGCACCTCTTAAAAAATTAAAAACGGAAATATAAAAAGGGATTGTAGGCGGCGCCTGCAAGATAGGCAAGCGACACAAAAAAGCCAAGTAGCGGTATAAGCCACAGTAAAAACGTCCACTTTTTTGAAAGCTCTGTAAAAACAAGCCGTGGCAGGGGTGTGGCGCCCAGGAAGGCGATCAGGAAAAAGGGCAGATGGCGCACCAGATGATAAACTGCATTGTCGGCGGTGGCGGTATTTCGTCCCAGCAGCGCCGCTGAAAACTGCCAAAGCGCTGACGTGCTCAGTGCCGCGCTGCTGCCGTCAAAGGCAAAGATCAGCCAGCCGAGCAAAATGAAAAAAAGCGTTGCTGTGTGGCGGAATATGCGCGGTACGTGCGGCAAAAGGCGTGAGAGCAGCAGCTTTTCTATAACGAGGAGCAAAAAATAGTAAAGCCCCCACAAGAGGAAATTCAGCGCCGCTCCGTGCCACAGCCCTGTAAGGCTCCAAACGGCGAAAAGTGCCAGAACGGTGCGCAAAACACCGTGTCTGCTGCCACCAAGCGGAAAATAGACGTAGGTGCGGAAAAAATGTCCCAGTGTGATGTGCCAGCGCCGCCAGAAATCTGAAATACTGATAGCAGTATAGGGGTAATTGAAGTTTTCGGGAAAGGAAAAGCCAAACACGTGCCCAAGGCCGATAGCCATATCGGAATAGCCCGAAAAATCAAAATAGATCTGCACGGCAAACGCCAAAAGCGCCAGCCATGCGCCAAGGGCGGACAGGGAGCCCTGCGGCAGTGAGATCAGCTCGCAAAACAGTGCGCCTGCCGCATTTGCCAGCAGCATTTTTTTCGCAAGCCCTGCGATAAAGCGGCGTGTACCGCTTGAAATACCATGCCAAGTGTGCACGCGCTCGGAAAGGGCACACGCCACGTCGGTATAGCGCACGATAGGCCCTGCGATAAGCTGTGGGAAAAGCGCCACATACGTGCCGAATATCAGCGGATTCTTGGTGGGCTTTACCTCGTTGCGCGCCACGTCAATGACGTAGGAAAGCGCTTGAAAGGTGTAAAAGGAAATGCCCAGCGGCAGGCGGGGGGCCGCGACGGAAAAGCCGAGCAGACCTGCAAGAAAGGCCGCATATTTAAAGTAGAGCAGCAGGGCAAGATTGGCGCTGACTGCCAAAGCAAGCACGGTACGGCGGTGCTTTGTGCGCGCAATGAGCAGGCCAAAGCCAAAATCCATCGCGACGGTTGCCAGCATCAGCAATACGTAAAGGGGCTCGCCCCACGCATAAAAAAACAAGCTTGTGACGAAAAGCACGGCGTTTTGCACACCGCGCAGGGTCGTGCTTTTCAGCCTTCCGCGTGAAAGGTACTGTAAAACAGGCGTCAGGCCAAAATACAGCAGGAGTGTCGCGGGCAAAAACCAGAATAAAAATAAAAACGAGGAAAAAAGCATATAGCCTCCGCCTTTTTTGTTATCTTGTCACAAAGGGCGGTGCGATATGCAAAGCAACGTCTTAACAGTATAGCAGATAAAGGCGATTTTGACAAGTGCTATTTGCAAAAAATGCGCCGCGGCACGATCCTGTGCGAAAAATATGAAAAAAATTTCAAAAAATAAGGTATATTTATATTAAAATAAGAGTTTTTGTGCAATTTGACTATTGAAAAAGCGGTGAAAGCGCGGTATAATTTTGGCATATCTTCGTTTTTTCGGGGATTAAATAAAACTTTCCATTAAAGGAGAATTTACTATGAAAAAGTTTTTTGCACTTTTTCTCGCGGTGCTGATGATCGCAACCTGCGCCGCAACACTTTCCGCTTGTAAGAAGGATAGCGGTACCATTAAGATCGGTCTTTCCGGCCCCCTCACGGGCGCTGCTGCCGTTTATGGCAAGGGCGTTGCCAATGCAGCACAGCTGGCTGTTGATGAGATCAACGAGGCCGGCGGCATTAACGGCATCAAGCTTGAGCTGAAGGCTATGGATGACGCCAACGACAAGACCAAGATCGCTACCAACTACGCAGCTCTGGTTGACTGGGGCATGCAGGTTTCTCTTGGCTGCGTGACCACCCAGCCCGCGCTTGAGTTCAAGACCCTTTCCAAGGCAGACAACATCTTCTTCATGACCCCCTCCGCTTCTGCTGATGCAGTGCGCGCTGAGTCCAACGGCTATCAGATGTGCTTTGCCGATAAGAAGCAGGGCGTTGCCGCCGCAAACTACGTTAACGGCCTGAACCTGACCAAGATCGGCGTTTTCTACCAGTCTGACATCGACTACTCCGCAGGTATCTACCAGGAGTTCCGCAACAATCTTAACACCGGTATTGAGGTAGAGGTTGCTTCCTTCACCGAGCAGACCAAGTCGAGCTTTGAGTCTCAGGTGACCGCTCTTAGCGATTGCACCTTCATCTTCATGCCCATTTACTACGCTGAGGCTTCTCTGTTCATGACCCAGGCTGCTGCCGTGACCACGGACATTGAGACCTACTACGGCTGCGACGGTCTTGACGGCCTTGACACCGTCCTTGACCTCACCACCATTCCTCAGGCGATCACCATGCTTACGCACTTCAAGGCTGATGCTGAGAACGCAAAGAGCTTTGTTTCGAAGTACACCGCTAAGTACGGTTCTGACACCCTCAACCAGTTCGGTGCCTCCGCTTACGACTGCGTTTATGCCATTTCAGGCGCACTGAAGGCTGCCATTGAGGCAGGCGAGGAGGTTACTGCTGAGACCTCTGCCTCCGACATGTGCGAGATCCTCAAGAAGCAGCTCAACGGCGGCTACACCTACACGGGTGCTGTGACCGGTACGGGTACCGTTCAGTGGACGACTGACGGTTTCGTCAACAAGGACGCTCTGGTTCACGTGCTCAAAGAGGCTACTGCTCAATAATTGCTCTTAACAACATTCGGTTTGCTGGCGTGGGTCACTGCGCCAGCAAACTTGTCATAGCCGAAGAGGGTCGAGCCCACAAGGCTTGGGCAGGCAAAAACGCGCCATGACTACAGGAAAATACTTTGCAATATCTGTATATTTCTGCAGTGTTTTCCTTTGTCATAACACCTTTTTGCTCTGCCGAAGCTGGGAAGCACCTCTCGGCTGAAAGATTTTTAGCAGATTTTGTTGTGACGCGGTGCAGTCATGTAATACCTTACAAGCCGCGGCGCGGCAAAAGCTGCAAAAATATTACGCCGAGAGGCTTATGTGTTCGGTCCTCTTCGGCTATAGCCGAAGAGGGTCGAGCCCACAAGGCTTGGGCAGGCAAAAACGCGCCCTGACTGCAGGGAAACACTTTGCAATATCTGTATATTTCTGCAGTGTTTTCCTTTGTCATAACACCTTTTTGCTCTGCCGAAGCTGGGAAGCACCTCTCGGCTGAAAGATTTTTAGCAGATTTTGTTGTGACGCGGTGCAGTCATGTAATACCTTACAAGCCGCGGCGCGGCAAAAGCTGCAAAAATATTACGCCGAGAGGCTTATGTGTTCGGCCCTCTTCGGCTATAACAGGAAGATGAAGTATGATTAACTTTTTAACGGCTCTTATCAACGGCCTCAGCTCAGGCGGCACCTATGCCATTATTGCCATTGGCTATACGATGGTATACGGCATTGCCAAAATGCTGAACTTTGCGCACGGTGATATCATCATGGTGGGTGGTTATGCAATGTTCAGTACGCTGATGCTGACGGGACACCCCATCCCCGCTCTTGCTGTTGCCATTGTATTTTGTGTGATACTGGGCGTTTGTGTGGAGCGCTTTGCCTACCGCCCCTTACGCGGTGCCTCGCCTCTGGCGGTATTGATCACCGCCATTGGTGTCAGCATGCTGCTGCAAAGTCTTGCGCAGGTGGTGTTCGGTACGGCCCCCAAGATGCCCACGCAGCTGCAGATCGCAGGTGCTGTGAATATCGGCGCACTGTCCATCAACAAAAGCACGATCCTTACGCTTTCCGTGACGGTGGTGCTGATGGTGGTGCTTACGCTGTTTGTCAAGCGCTCCAAGATCGGCCGTGCAATGGTTGCGGTATCCGAGGACAGGGGCGCTGCGCAGCTGATGGGCATCAACACCAACGCCATCATTGCCATCACCTTTGGTATTGGCTCAGCACTGGCTGCTGTGGCCGCATACCTTATGCTGATGAAGGCGCCGAGCCTTACGAGCACCCTTGGTGCTATGCCCGGCATCAAGGCCTTTACGGCTGCGGTGATCGGCGGTATCGGCTCGATCCCCGGTGCAATGCTCGGCGGTATTTTGCTGGGTGTTATTGAATGTCTGGCACTGAGTGTGCCGATCCTCGCCCCCTTTACGGAAGCGATCGAATTTGCCGTACTGATCGTTATTCTGCTGGTCAAGCCCGCAGGACTTCTCGGCAAGGCAAGGAGGGAAAAGGTATGAGTGCGATCACCGGATTTTTTAAAAAGCCCTTCGTGCGCAAGTACGCGAATTATTTTATTGTGATGCTGCTGGTGCTGGTGTTCGGCGCCTTGTCGGCGACGGGCAATCTCAAGATGGGCACGCAGTTCCTGCTTGAGCAGATCGCCATTGCCATGCTGCTTGCCGTATCGCTTGGTATGGTGGTCGGCTTTCTTGGCGAGCTTTCGCTTGGTCACGCAGGCTTTATGTGCGTGGGCGCCTTCCTTGGCGGCAAGGTTTCCGCCGTATTGACCGAGGCGATGGGTGCTACGCAAAGCAGCATTCCGATCCTGCTCCTCTCGCTCCTTGCGGGCGGTGCTGTGGCGGCAGTGTTCGGTGTGATCATCGGCTTGCCCGCACTGCGCCTGCGCGGTGACTATCTGGCTATCGTGACGCTGGCATTTGGCGAGATCGTGCGTAATGTTATCATGAACCTGCCCGAAACGTGGTTCGGTAAAACGCTCGGCCTTGAAACGCCGCGCTTTGACCGTAAATATTTGTTTGTCATCGCGTTTCTGGCGTTTCTTGCTTGCCTGGCTGTTACGCAGAACCTGATGCATTCCAAGCACGGTCGCGCGATCGTTGCCATCAAGGATAACGAAATTGCAGCACGTGCAATGGGCGTGGACATCACCAAATATAAGCTCTTTGTGTTCACCGTTTCCTCTTTCTTTGCAGGTGTGGCGGGTGTGCTTTCGAGCTACACGCAATCGCGTCTGCAAACCACGACCTTTGACTACAACTACTCCATTGAGATCTTGGTGATGGTGGTGCTGGGCGGCATGGGCTCGATCAATGGCTCGGCCTTGGCAGCGGCTCTTATCACCTTTATCAACCATAAGCTTCAGACCGTGCTGACGGGTAATCTGGCAGTTTTGCAGAACGTGATCTACTCGCTGATCCTGATCCTCATTGTCATTTACCGCAACGCCCCCGGCCTGAAGAATGTCCGTGAGAGGTACAATTTTGCAACGCTCGGTGCAGCCCTGAGGCGCCGCTTTGTCAAGAAAAAGGAGGTGTCGGACGATGAGCAATAACCACGATATCGTTTTAAAGACCGAGCACCTGTCTATTCAGTTTGGGGGTCTGCGTGCCGTTGACGACGTCAATCTTGAGATCAAGAAGGGCGAGCTGTACGGCCTGATCGGCCCCAACGGTGCAGGTAAGACCACTTTCTTTAACCTTTTGACGGGCGTATATAAGCCGACGTCGGGCCGTATTTTCCACAACGGTAAAAATATCACGGGCAGATCCCCCATTGAGATCAACCGTGGCGGCATTGCCCGTACCTTCCAGAACATCCGTCTTTTCAAAAACCTTACCGCAATTGAAAACGTGATGGTTGGCCTTGCCAACGGGATCCCGTGTAACGTGGCTGAGTCTATCTTCCGCTTGCCCCGTCATAAGAAGAGCGAAAAGGAATTTTACGAGAGAGCGTTGGCCCTGCTAAAGGTATTTCAGCTTGATGAATATAAGGATTACCTGGCGGCAAACCTGCCGTACGGTAAGCAAAGAAAGCTGGAAATTGCGCGTGCAATGGCGACCAACCCCACCCTCCTGCTCCTTGACGAGCCTGCCGCAGGCATGAACCCCAGCGAAACGCAGGAGCTGATGGACGATATCGCCTTTGTGCGCCGTGAGTTTGGTATCACCATTCTTTTGATCGAGCACGATATGCGTCTGGTTAGCGGCATTTGCGAAAAGCTGACGGTTTTGAACTTTGGCACCGAGCTTGCCAAGGGTGACACGGCCGAGGTGCTGGCAGATCCTGCCGTGATCAAGGCTTATCTTGGTGATTAAGGGGGGCGTGAAATGTCAGAACAGATTTTAAAGGTTGAGGGCCTTAACGTTTTTTATGGCATGATCCAGGCCCTGCGCGGCATTTCCTTTGAGGTAAACCGCGGTGAGATCGTGTCGCTGATCGGCGCCAACGGTGCCGGTAAGACCACCACACTGCACACTATTACGGGCCTTATTCACCCGAAAAGCGGCAGTGTTGTGTATAAGGGTCAGGATATTACGCACGTAGCGGCCCACAAGATCGTCGGGCAGGGACTGGTGCACGTGCCTGAGGGGCGTCGCATTTTCCAGGGCCTGACGGTATACGAAAATCTTCAGCTTGGCGCTTACTCGCGTAAGGATAAGGACGAGATCCGCCGCAATATGGAGCTGGTATTTGAGCAATTTCCCCGTCTTGCCGAGCGTAAAACGCAGCTGGCGGGCACACTTTCGGGCGGTGAGCAGCAGATGCTTGCTATGGGCCGCGCGCTCCTGGCAAGCCCTGAGCTGATCGTGCTTGACGAGCCCTCGATGGGTCTGTCACCCCTCTTAGTCGGTGAGGTGTTTGAGATCGTCAAATCCTTCCGTGAGGCGGGCAAGACTGTGCTGCTGGTAGAGCAGAACGCCAAAAAGGCACTCTCGATCTCAGATCGTGCCTACGTGCTGGAAAACGGCGTCATCACCATGTCGGGCAATGCTACCGCTCTTGCCAACGACGAGCGTGTACGCAAGGCGTATCTTGGCGCTTGATTTCGGCTCATTTCGGCTAATAATTTTGTGCTCCGCGGCGTTGCTCCACGTGGGCAACCTTGACGTACGGTAGTACGCCTGCGCCTGCCCACTTCCGGTGCGCCTGGCGGAGCGCAAAATTCTCGCGCCGAGGGGAAGTAAGACTAACCTTTTTGTGTAATACTGCATTATGCGCCCGCACGTGCAACTTGACATAGGTAACTATGCCATCGTCGCCCGCGCGGGCGCATGCCTTGTCTTACGCGAAATTCTCGCGCCGTGCGGTTGAGTGGATATCGCATTGCTTTGGCGTAAAACCATTGACTTTTTTGTAAAAAAGGTATATAATGACCTTGCAGGCCAATGACCTGACTACATTTTCAATAGGAGTTACATGATGAAAAAAATTGTATCGCTTTGCTTGATCGTATGCTTGCTGCTTTCGATGACGCTTGCACTTACCTCCTGCCAGAATGCGCAGAAGACGGTGGATAAGGCGATTGAAAAAACGGCAGAGCTGGATTCCTACGCCGTACAAATGAATATGAATATTTCAATGACGGGCGCAGGTGTCACCACCACTATCCCGATGACGATGAAGATGAAGATCGCAGATGCCAAGAGCGACGCCCCCAAGGCCGAGGTCGATATGAGCATGGAAATGTTTGGCGAGACTATGGATGTCAAATATTATACCAACGGCGAATGGGCTTACTTTGTAGACGGTGAGGATAGCTATAAGATCAAAATCGACGACGCCGGTATTGATAGCAATTACAGCGAGGAGATGATGAAAAAGCTCCCCGAGGACCTTTTAAAGGACGTCGAGGTCGTGAAGAATGACGACAAGAGCAAGACCGTAACGGTTGCCATTCCCGATGAGACCTTCAATGAGCTGTTTGACGATCTGCTTGATATGATGACCGATTCGATGGGCGTAACCGCTACGGGTCTTACCATTTCCGATGCGGTGGTCGAGATCACCGTAAAGGACGGCTACGTGCAGACGTATGGCATTGATTTTTCGATGACGATGACCGTAGAGGGCGTTTCCTTTACCGCAACGGCTGAATGCGAGATGGTTTTCGACAACCCCGGCGAGGCTGTGA
>SVSV01000054.1 GCA_015064125.1 Oscillospiraceae bacterium | reverse complement strand
ACACACAGCGTTTTATAAAGGAGGTGCCGCTTTGAGTAAGAGCCGTAAGAGATGTCGCGTGGCTTTGGCCGTGCTTTGCCTTGTTGCCGTGCTTTTTTCGGTGTTTTGGTTCGTGCCGTATCTGCGCCTGCGTGTGTTGCGTGTCCCCGTGGAAAGCGACCTCTTTTTGCTCCCTCCCGATAAGGTTACCGTCACGTATCAGGGTGAAACATTTGAATTGGATGCGGTGCAAAGGATAAGACTTTATCGGCTAATGGAGCAGATGACGCAAAATGCTACGCTTGAGGAAACACCATCGGTTGAAGATAAAGCGAAGGATCAGAAATGGTCGTTTGAGTTCCATTACGATTACCGCTATTATTATACGGGAGGACAGTACGTTGGCGGACAGCTTTTTGAGCACCGCTTTGTATTTGATACGCTTTCCTTTGGCTTCGCGGGCGACAAGCTGCTGATCAATCCGAGTATTTGGGGAGTTGATTATAAAATTAATAGCGAAAGTCAGTGCTTGATGGCTGATATTACAAATGTGTATAACGCTATGCTCAGCACATATATGGAGAAAATGTTATGTATGCCCGGAAAAGAGCAAACAAATGCGGAAAACGAGTGCGTATGTGACGTATTTCCCGCGTTGCCCGACGAGATTGTGATCTCTCAAAACGGATTGGCCAAAACGCTCACGGGTGTGGAATTGCAAACGGTTTATGATGTGTTCGTAGCGATGGTGCAGGGGCACTCAATGATTGTGTGTCGCGTGCCGATGACGTTTGATTATGCACAAGAAACTCTGCTGAACAGTATTTGCATTGAATTTCGGTATAAAAATCGTCAATCTTATTTCAGCAAGCAGGAAAAGGATCCCGAGAGCGATCCTTTGATAGATTTGATAGAGGTAAGCTACAGCGGCCAAAAATACGATGCGATCCTTTTTGCGGTACAGCAAACCGACGAAATGATTAATTTGGTGAAGGCGATTTATGTTGACGGTGCATATCAATGGAGACATATGAATAGTGAACAATGGGGCTATGACGTTGAAAAAATGAATGCTTTGCTGGATGTGATCCGCATGGTTTGGTAAAATATCGTTGCCGGGTAGCAGACCACCGTGAGGCGCGTTTGATGATATAGCCTTGTATCGCCCTGCTGTTGGGAAACCAATGGCAGGGCGTTTTTTGCGGCTTGCTCACTTGACAAATCACGTAAAATCCTGTATGATAATAGCAGAGATTTTGAAAAAGGAGGGGAAACGGTATGGAAAACAACGGATTTTTGCCGATCTGCCGTGCCGATATGACGGCGCGTGGCTGGCAGGCGCCTGATTTTGTGTACGTGACGGGTGACGCGTACGTAGACCACCCCTCGTTTGGCGTGGCAATTATTTCGCGCGTGCTGGAGGCGGCAGGGCACACCGACGTTGCGTATCAGCTGCTCTTTGAGGAGCGCAATCCCTCATGGCTGTATTCCGTCACGCACGGCGCCACCACGATGTGGGAGCACTGGAACAGCCTTAAGGAGGACGGCAGCTTCTGGAGCACGTCGATGAACTCCTTTAACCATTACGCCTACGGCTCAGTCTGCGATTGGCTGTACGGTGTTGCGGCAGGCATCATGCCCGAGGCGCCCGGCTTTGCACGCTTTACCGTAACGCCCAAGCCCAGTAAGGGTCTTGGCTTTGTCAACTGCTCGCTTGACACTGAGGCAGGTCGCATTGAGAGCAACTGGTACTATAAGGGCGACGTGGTCTACTATGAGATCACCGTGCCCGCGGGTGCTGAGGCGACTGTGACGCTCCCGAGTGGCTATACTGCTACGCTTGGCGGCGGCACGTATCATTTCAGCGAATAAATCGGTTTTGTGTCCGCGCAGATGCTTTGGCATCTGCGCGGACTTTTTGTCACAATGAAAGTGGCTGTATCGGCACGCGGCGGCAGCAGACGTGTACTTTGTTGACAGAACGCATAAAAATTGATATAATTGAAGTGATAAGAGGGGCGTTTTCAGTTGGCGTCCCAAACCAAATACACACAGCGTTTTATAAAGGAGGTGCCGCTTTGAGTAAGAGCCGTAAGAGATGTCGCGTGGCTTTGGCCGTGCTTTGCCTTGTTGCCGTGCTTTTTTCGGTGTTTTGGTTCGTGCCGTATCTGCGCTTGCACGTGCTGCGCGTTCCTGAAAATACAAAGCTGCTGTTCCCCGTGCCCGACGAGATTGTGGTGCATTACGGGGACCTTGCCATTACTCTTAATGCAATGGAAAGCGCAAAAATTTATGCAGCATGTCTTCAGCTGGTGCCGAAAATTAAGGATTGTGTGCGTGACAAAGAGGCGGACGTTCCGCAATATACGTCAGAAAATGCTTTTTATTGGGAATTTCGCTATGAACACCGCTACCGCTATGTAGGCACTCTTGATACGCCAACGCCTTTTACAAGTCGCTCCTTTACGTATGATGCTCTTGTGATGAGCATATGCAGTGATTACACTTTGCGTATTACGCGCGCTAACGGCGGCCGAATGAAGCACGTTGACGGTAAGGGTGAGTTAAGGCTGAAGACTGATACGGGATTTATATATGACCTGTCAAGCGCCTTGGAGGGGATTGTGATGCATCATATGCTCGGGGGTAGCGAGGTAGCGCTTGCTGACGAGAATGATGCGGTGAAGACAGATACTTTTGTGCAGATGCCCACCAAGGTGGTGTTATGTCAAAATGGCGAGGTAGTTACGCTGGGGCAGGCAGAGGCTGAAGAGGTGTATGGGATGCTGTCTGCCATGGCGGCATCGTATACTGTTTCCTTGCTCCCTCCGATACCGCATAGATCGGTGTGGCAGTCAGGTCAACAAATCAGGGAGGTGCGCGATAAAATTTTAATTGGTTTGCTGTATAACGATAATCTGTACTATGAATATCAAGGGGAAAGCAAAACTGAGGAGGGGGCTTCCTCCATGCCTGTGTGTGAATATTATGATGAGCGCCGTTATGATGCGATTTATGTTGAGGTCCTGCCACTCAATTCAGGGCTCTTTCATGTAGCTGCTATGATAGGGCGCGATGGTAGATATGGCTCATTTACGAGCTGGCATCACACTGATTACGAGCTGGCCGCCTCCTTGGCGGCGTATATGTATATTGCGTCGGCAGCCGACTAATCGATAAAATAACCAAAAGTAAAACAACCAAGGCCGCCCCCGTTGGGAAACCAACGGGGGCGGCCTTTTTGCTGTGTAATTGCTTGACAAATGCGGAAAAATCCTGTATGATAATAGGTGATATTGAAAAAGGAGGGGAAACGGTATGGAAAACAACGGATTTTTGCCGATCTGCCGTGCAGATATGGCGGCGCGTGGCTGGCAGGCGCCCGATTTTGTGTACGTGACGGGTGACGCGTACGTAGACCACCCCTCGTTTGGCGTGGCAATTATTTCGCGCGTGCTGGAGGCGGCAGGGTACCGCGTGGCAATTCTTTCCCAGCCTGATTACAGGAGCGCGGAGGCCTTCCGCGAGTTTGGGCGCCCCCGTCTTGGCTTTTTGGTGACGGCGGGGAATATTGACAGCATGGTGGCGCATTATACCGCCGCTAAAAAGCGTCGCTCCACCGACTATTATTCACCCGGCGGTAAGATGGGAGCGCGCCCCGACCGCGCGGTGATCGTATATTGCAACCGTATTCGCGAGGCCTTTGGTGACGTGCCGATCATTGTGGGTGGGCTTGAGGCGTCGTTGCGTCGCTTTGCACATTACGATTATTGGGACGACAAGGTGCGCCGCTCGGTGCTGGTTGACGCGCGTGCCGATATTTTAACGTACGGCATGGGAGAAAATATTCTTTTGCGCATCGCCGCCCTGCTTGACCGCGGTGTGCCCGTGAAGAAGATCCGCGACGTGCGCGGCACGGTCTATCTCTCGTCGCGTGACGATGCCGTGCATTATCCCGTGGCGGCGGCCTTTGACTATAATGACCTTAAGAGCGACAGGCGAAAACTTGCCGAGGCGTTTGGCGTGCAGTACCGCAATCAGGACAGCATCAGCGGCAAGGCGATCCTTGAATATTACGACAGCAAAATGCTGGTGCAAAATCCGCCGATGCCTCCCTTGGAGCGCGACGAGCTTGATCGCGTATATGCGCTGCCGTATCAGAGAACGTACCATCCCGTTTATGAAAAGCAGGGGGGCGTGCCTGCCATTGCCGAGGTGCGCTTTTCCGTCACGCACAACCGCGGCTGCTTTGGCGCGTGCAATTTTTGCGCGCTGGCCTTTCACCAGGGGCGCACGGTGCGCTCGCGCAGTATTGAAAGTGTGGTGGAGGAATGTAAAAAGATCGTGGCGATGCCCGACTTCAAGGGCTATATCCACGACGTGGGCGGTCCCACCGCCAACTTCCGCGCGCCCGCGTGCGATAAGCAGCTGACAAGCGGTGTCTGCACCGATCGCAAATGCCTGGCCCCCACCCCCTGTAAGAATTTAAAGGTCGACCACAGCGAATATATCAGGCTTCTTGAGGCCATTGAGGCCCTGCCGGGGGTCAAAAAGGTCTTTATTCGCTCGGGTATCCGCTTTGATTATCTACTGGCTGACCCCGACGAGCGCTTTTTCAAAAAGCTGGTGCGCGACCACGTCAGCGGTCAGCTGAAGGTGGCGCCCGAGCACTGTGCCGACGGCGTGCTTGATGCGATGGGCAAGCCGCATTTTGCGGTATATCAGCGCTTCCGTACGCGTTTTTTTGAGCTTACCAAGAGCATGGGCAAGGAGCAGTATCTCGTGCCGTATCTGATGTCCTCGCACCCGGGCAGCACGCTCGGTGATGCCGTGGCGCTGGCCGAGTGCCTGAAGCGTGACGGATATGCCCCCGAGCAGGTGCAGGATTATTATCCCACGCCCGGCACCGCCTCGACGGTGATGTTTTACACGGGCCTTGATCCCTTGACGATGAAGTCTGTATTCGTGCCGCGTGATTATCACGAAAAGCAGCTGCAGCGTGCACTCCTGCAATATGGCAGGCCGCAAAATGCGCCGCTGGTGCGCGAGGCCCTGCACTTGGCGCACCGCGAGGATCTGATTGGCAACGGCCCCCACGCACTGGTGCGCCCTGCCGCCGGCGCAGGGGACACAGCGCCGCGTGCGAGGACGGCGAAAAAGGTCGGCAAACGGGGCGAGAAAATGTCGCAAAAGGCAAAGCAAGGCGCGCAGGTAAAGCAGGGAAAAAGAGGAACAAAGGCTACAAAAAACCCTCATATGGGTGCAAAAAACGCACAAAAGAGGCAGGGCAAGCCCAAGGGGCGAGCGTAATTGCGCTTGAAGCCTACCCGATATTACCAATAATGAAAGCGGCGGCGGTGCTTGACACACCGCCGCTTTTTATGTTATCATAATATGGCACACTTCATCAAAAAACGTCGCATAATCTGAAAAAAGGAGGGCTATTATGAGTTCATTGTTTGATTATCTGATCTGGCGCGGCGATCTGTCGTTTGGCAACGCCTCCCTTACACCCCCCGATGCCCTGATCTTTTCAATGCTGGCGTACATTGACTTTGAGGGTGTGGTGCCGCGCGAGGCAAACGAGGCACCTGTGCGGCTTTCGGACGCTATCGGTGCGTATTTTGCGCGCCCGACGGTTGCCGAGGGCAGTATTTCGGCCAATCACGAGCATTTGCTGCACATGCTTACGGTTTCGCCGCGCTTTGCGGCGCTGCGCACCTTCGGTGCCAAGAAGGTCTTTGACAAGGCGCACGGCGTGCAGTTTGGCGCGGTATCCTTTTTGCTGCCCGGGCAGAACGTTTTCGTCGCCTTTGAGGGCACCAATGATACGCTTGTCGGCTGGAAGGAGGATCTTCGCATGAGCTACGAATGTCCTGTCCCTGCTCAGCTGATGGCGGCGCAGTATCTGCGCGAGGTGGCGGCGGCCTATCCCTTGCGGCGCATTTTCCTTGGCGGTCATTCCAAGGGTGGCAATCTTGCTATGTTTGCGGCCGTCAACGTGGGTGAGCACCTGCGCCCCCGTATCCGCGCGGTATATAATAACGACGGCCCCGGCTTCTGCGACAGCACCGTGACGGGCACGGCGTATGCCGAGCTGCGTGAGCGCATCATGACCTACCTGCCCGAATCCTCTATCGTGGCGGTGCTGCTTGAGCACGATACCAATTATAAGGTGGTAAAGAGCACCAATAAGGGGCTTTTACAGCACGACGGGTATTCCTGGGAGGTAGAGGGCACTGATTTTGTATACACCGACGAGCGTACCGCCTTTGGTAAAAAGACCGAGGCGATCGTTGACCATTTTGTGCGCGTAACCAGCCCTGAGCGCCGCAGGCGCTTTTGCGAGGCGCTGTTTACGATCCTTGAGGCTACCGAGCAAAATACCGTGTCGGGGATCCTGGGCGGTAAGCGCCAGAGCCTGAAAAATATGCTCAGCGCCTATGCCGATATGCCCGACGAGATGCGCGTTTTGCTGAGCGAAACGCTTGCCGTGCTGGTGGAGGGGCGCCGTGTCATTGGCGGCAAATAAAATTCTGATATATGAAAACCACCGCTTGCGGTCAGCCGCAAGCGGTGGTCGTTTTTTGTTATTTGTTGAGCTCCCTTACCAGCATCGGCAGGGCCCTTTCAAATTTGGTGCCGTACCAGTGCGTTTCGTCCTGCTGCGTCAGACGTATGCCGCAAAGGGTAAAATCAGCGGCAAGGGTCGCGGCCTCAAGCGGCGTTTTCCCCGAAACAAGGCCCCCGACGAAGGCAGAGGCAAAAATATCGCCTGTGCCGTGACAGCTTTTCGGCAGTCTTTCGTGGAAGTAGTAGGAGATCGCGCTGTCGCCCCTTGAAAGCACGGCAACGCCAAGCTCCCCTTCCTTGTAGGAAACACCCGTCAGCACCACGGTCTTAGCACCGAGTGCCAGCACGCGTGTCATCAGCTCCTTGATATAGCTCTCGTCGTAGCCCTCGGCCAAAAAGGGCATATCGGTCATCATAGCCGCCTCGGTGATATTGGGCAGAGCAATGTCAGCAACACCGCACAGCGTGGCCATCTCATGCGCAAAGGCCTCGTCAAAGCCATAGTAAAGCTGGCCGTTGTCGGCCATGGCGGGGTCGACGACCCTCACGCACGAGGGTGCGGCAAGGCGCTCAAAGATATCCTTTACCAGTGCGATCTGGCGCTTGCTGCCAAGATAACCCGTATAGATCGCGTCAAAGGAGATTTTTTCCTTTTCCCAGTGATCGACGATCCCCGGGATATCGTCGGTGAGGTCGCGGAAGGTCCAGCCGGAAAAGCCGCCCGTGTGGGTCGACAGGACTGCTGAGGGGAGAATGGCGGTCTCAATGCCGCAGGCCGAAATAATGGGCAGGGCGACTGTGAGGGAGCATTGCCCTACGCAGGAGATGTCCTGAACGGTTAATACCTTTTTTTCGTGTTCTGCCATAAAACGCTCCTTTTGCGTGATCCTGTGCTGTACGGCGGGACACGCATACATAAATAATATATTTTATAATAACAGATTGACGGGCTCCTGTCAAGTTCTAATTTGTCACGTTCTTTCATAAAATGAGGTGAAGTGAGGGGGTGTGCGGCTTTGCAGTGTATCGTTGTAAACGAAAGGCGGCTGCTACCGCCGTTTTTAGAGGCGCTGCTGCCCCCGACGTTGGTAGCGGCGTTGGCGCGTGCGGTGCCTGACGGGCTTTTTCCCGAGGAGATCCGTTTGCGGTGCGAGCGTGTGGCATCGGTCACGGTGGGCGGTAAAAACATTTTGCTCCCCCTTGTGATGTCAAAGACGGACATGCAGGCACAGCTGGCAAAATTTTGCAACGGCTCACTGTATGCGCATGCCGAAACACTGGCAAACGGGTATCTTGTTTTGCCAAACGGCGTGCGCGTGGGCGTGGTCGGACACGCTACCGTGGTGGGTGGGCGGCTGACGGGGATCGCCGCCATCAGCACCTTTTCGATCAGAGTGCCGCACGCGGCGCCCCCGCTTGTGGGTGAGGAGCCCTGCCGTGTGTTTGATGAGCTGGGCGGCACGCGCGGTGTGCTGCTTTTTGCGCCACCCGGGGTCGGAAAGACTACCGTTTTGCGCGGCGTCGCTGTGCACCTTGCAGGGGGTGCTGCGCCGCGCCGTGTGGCAATGGTGGATACGCGGTGTGAGCTTGCCGCTTTCATCGGGGGGCGGGAGCTGTTGATCGACGTGCTTTCGGGCTATCCGCGCGGCCACGGCATTGCCATCGCCACAAGGTCGCTTTCAGCAGAGGTGATCGTTTGCGATGAGATCGGCGATCTTGGCGAAGCACAGGAGATCGTGGCGGCGCACACGGGCGGCGTGCCGCTGATCGCTACTGCGCACGCAAGAAGCGTGCGCGAGCTGCTTTCACGCCCTGCCATGCGCCTGCTGCACGAGGCACGTGTGTTTGGCGCCTACGTGGGGCTTTCGCGCGCAGAGGGACAGTTTTGTTATACCTATGACGTGGTGGATTGGGAGGGGGCAGATGCATTTTTTTAAATGGCTTGGTGTGGGGCTTTTGCTGTGCTGCGGTGTGCTGGCAGGGGTGTTTTTCGCCGCCTTTGAGCGCAGACGTGTGGCACAGGCTGAGGGGTTTTTGCGTTTATTGCGCGCCATACGGGTACAAATAGACTGCTTTTCGCTGCCCGTGTCACGTATTCTTTCCTCGTGTGACCGCGCATTGCTGCGCGATATCGGCACGTGTGAGCTGCCGCAGAGCTTCCCCGAGCTTTTAAGGCAGACTAGGCTGTATTTGTCGCCTGAGGTCTGCCTGCTGCTAAGTGAATTTGCGGGGCGACTGGGCACGGGCTACCGCGAGGAGGAGCTGCGTGCTCTTGATTATTATATTGCGCGTCTTGCCCCGTACAGTGAGGGGCTGCGACGCGAGCTGGCTAAGCGCGAGCGCATGGCGTGGCTGCTGCCGCCGGCACTGTCGGTAGCGCTGGTGCTATTGCTGATTTAGCTGCATGGGAAGCGAATACATAAGGTCCGACAGGATATATTTTCCGCAATACCTTGCTAAATCTTTTTCAAATATTTAACGGAAGGAGAAAGTAATGGACGTAGGACTGATCTTGCGTGTCGCGGGGGTGGGGATCCTTGTTACGGTCGCCGCGCAGATTTTATCTAAAAGCGGCAGAGATGAGCAGGCAACGCTCGTGACGGTCGCGGGGCTTGTGGTGGTATTTTTGCTGTTGGTGCAGGAAATCGGCAATTTGTTTGATACCGTGCGGAGCATTTTCGGCTTCTGATGGGTATCTTGCAGATAAGCGGCATCGCCTTGCTCGGCGCGATGGCCATTTTGCTGCTGCGCGAGCTGCGCGCCACGGCCGCTGTACCTGTACGGCTGGTCACCACCTTGGTGCTGGTCGGGGCAGCGGTGGGACTGTATGCGCCGATCCTCTCACGCCTTCACGTGCTTTTTTCACTGTCGGGTGGGGCGTCGCTCGCGGGGGCTGTGCTGCGTGCGGTCGGCATCGGCCTTATTTGCGAATTGACAGCAGGCTTTTGCCGTGATCTTGGTGAGGGGAGCGTTGCTGAGGGCGTGGTGCTGTTTGGCAAGCTTGAGATCTTGCTGCTGGCATTGCCGCTGCTTGACGAGCTGTTAAAGGTTATCGGAGAATTGTTGAAATGAAACGGTATATCAAAATGACGATGGTCGTTCTGCTGATCCTTGCAGGCCTTTTGGTGGGTATATTGCCGACCTGCGCTACACAGGAGGCGCCCGGTGAGGATGAGATCGGCGCTGCATGGGCGGCGTTATCTGGCGTGGTGCCACCCGAGGTCGCGGCGCTGCTGCCTGCGGGATTTTTTGAAAGCGATGTAGAAAGCCTTGGCGCGAGCGTTGGTGAGGTAAGTACGCTGAAAGGGATCCTCAGTGTGGTGGGGGAGGTGACGGGCCTCACGCTCACGCAAAGCCTTGCGCTCCTTGCCAGGATCGTGGGGGCGCTGGTGCTGTGTGCGGTCTTTCGCGCGGCCACGGGTGAGGAAAAGGGGGGCACGGGCCCTGCGATCTCACTTGTTTTTGCGTTGTCGGTGGTGCTGCTGCTGACGGCGGGACAGGGCGAGTATTTTTTAAAGATAGAGCGCTTTTTTGATACCGTCAGGGCACTTTGTCTGTCGCTCATTCCTCTGATGGGGGCGCTGTACGCAATGGGGGGTAACGTGGGGGCGGCGGTGGCCACTGAGGGTGTGATGAGTGGCTTTTTGGTGCTGCTTGAAACGGTGTGCAGCGGTGTGGTGGTGCCCGTCGCCAAGGGGCTTTTGGTCTTGGCTGTGGCCGATGCGGCGGCAGGCACTGCCACCTTGCGCGGTATTGCCACGCTGCTGCGGCGCACCTTTACGTGGGGGCTTTCATTTCTGATGATGCTGCTTGGCTTTGCGCTCGGCACACAGCATACGCTTGCGGCGGGGGCTGATACACTGGCACTGCGCACGGTGCGCTTTGCCGCAGGCAGCTTTTTGCCCGTGGTGGGCGGGTCGGTTTCCGAAAGCCTGAGGACCGTGGCGGGGAGTGTGACGTATTTACGCGGTGTGGTGGGCACGGGAGGCGTGCTGCTGGTCTTTTTTCTATTTTTGCCAACCTTTTTATCAGTCCTTCTCACCAGGCTTTCCTTTATGCTGGGCGGGGCGGTGGCAGGACTGCTGGGGCTTGCGCGCGAGGAGCGCCTGCTTTCGGAAATTGCCGCCATATGGGGCTATTTCATGGCGGTGATCGCCTGCTTGTTTGCCATGACCTTTTTTTCGCTTTCCTTGCTCGCGCACACCGCGACGGCGATATGAGGTGATATGCTATGAATCAAACGGTATTGTCATTGTCACTGGTGGGCATTTGTGCGGCGCTTTGTGAGCTCTTGCTTCCGAAGGGGCAGGGAGAGGGCACCAAAAGGGCGCTGCGCGCTTTGGTGTCGCTGGCGGTCTTGTTGATCGTTTTGCGCCCGTTTGTGGGCTTTTTGCAGGCCGACCCTGCGTTTGACCTTGGTGCGATGCTTGACACCGAGGCGGCAGACTCTGCCACGTATGAGGAGATATTTAAAAAAACCGTCACTGCACAGGGCGAGGCGGACTTCAAGGCGGGGGTCCTTATGCTGCTTGAAAACGAATACGGTATTGCGGCACAGGACGCTGAGGTCAGGCTTTGCTTTGACGAGGACGGTGCACTGTCACTGGTGAAGATCTATTTATCGGGCAAGGCGCTCTTGCAGGATCCACATGAGCTTGGTGAAGCGCTGACAGCACGGCTCGGCTGTAAAACGGAGGTAAGATGATGAGAGAGCTTGGGGAAAAAAGCAGAGGATTTCTGTGCTTTGTAAAGGAAAAGGGTCGCTTGTGGCTTTTGGTGGGCGGCGCCCTGCTTGGTGTGGTGCTGCTGCTGTTCGGCGGCTTTCATGCTGACG
>SVSV01000053.1 GCA_015064125.1 Oscillospiraceae bacterium | reverse complement strand
TGCCCAGTAACGGTCGGCAGGTACTTTTACCTCACCCATGGAGTCGTGTTCAATGCGGTATTCCATGTTGTTCCTCCTGAAGAAAAATGTTCGATTCCCTTACGGCTAGGCAAGAGTGAATAATCCGAACCCGCCCTAAAGCCTTGCTTTTTGGCGCTTTGTGCACTTGTCACTCTTGCAAAGTAAGCACGCCGCAAATTATCATTATATATTATATCACAACGGTTTTTTACCGTCAAGGGGAAAACGGCAAATATGGCGACATTCTTCTTGCCATTTTTGACAAAATTTTAACAAAAAATATAGCGCTTTTCACCTTTTTGCGACAAGATGGCAAAAAAATGCGCCAACGCTTGAATTTTTCAGGGGTTCGTGGTATAATGATTTAGATTATACTGTGTGAAGGAGCTTCTATGCTGGAATTACAACACATCAGCTTTTCCGCGCCCGAGGAAAACGGCGGGAAAACCGAAATCTTAAACGATATAAGCTTGAAGATCTCCGAGCGATTTGTGGCGATCACCGGCCCCAACGGCAGTGGCAAATCAACGCTTGCGAAGATCATTGCAGGCATCATTCGGCCAACAGCAGGGCGCATTTTGTTTGATGGCGAGGACATCACCGACCTCTCGATCACCGAACGCGCCAGGCGCGGCATCAGCTTCGCCTTCCAGCAGCCCGTACGCTTCAAGGGCCTGACCGTCAAGGATCTGATCTCGCTGGCTGCAGGCGAAAAGATCTCGGTTTCGGCTGCCTGTGCCTACCTCTCCGAGGTCGGCCTTTGCGCCAAGGAATATATCAATCGCGAGGTCAATGCTTCCCTGTCGGGGGGCGAGCTTAAGCGCATTGAGATCGCTGAGATCCTTGCCCGCGCCACCAAGCTCTCGGTCTTTGACGAGCCCGAGGCAGGCATCGATCTTTGGAGCTTCCAGAACCTCATTAAGGTGTTTGAAAAAATGCACGAAAAAACCAAGGGCAGCATTTTGATCATTTCGCACCAGGAGCGCATCCTTAACATTGCCGACAAGGTCGTGATGATCGCCGACGGCAGGATCGCCGCCGAGGGTAAAAAGGAAGACGTGCTCCCCAAGCTCTTCGGCACGGTAGCAGGCTGCCGCTTTACGGAGGTAAACTGATATGGCACAGTTAGATAGCATCAAGCAAAACCTCCTCGCACAGGTGGCGGATATTCACGAAATTCCCCAAGGCGCCTATTCCCTGCGTGTTGACGGTAAAATGTTCGGCAAAAGCAATTCCGAAAACATTGAGATCGTGGCAAAGCAGGACAAGCCCGGCATTGACATCTACGTAAAGCCGGGCACGAAGAAGGAAAGCCTGCATATTCCCGTGCTGCTAGCACAATCGGGCATTAAGGAGCTGGTCTATAACGATTTTCACATCGGTGAGGACTGCGACATCACTATCGTTGCAGGCTGCGGCATTCATAACGGCGGCAAGGCCGACAGCGAGCACAGCGGCATTCACGCCTTTTATCTTGCTAAAAACGCACGCGTGAAATATATTGAAAAGCACTACGGCGAGGGGGACGGCAACGGCAAAAACCTCATGAACCCCACCTCCGTGGTCGAGCTTGCCGAGGGCGCGTATATGGAAATGGAGACCGCACAGATCAAGGGCGTTGACAGCACCAAGCGCAAAACCTCTGCCAAGCTTGCCGATAAGGCAACGCTGATCGTGCGTGAGAAGATCATGACGCACGGCACACAGCGCGCCGAAACCTATTTTGAGGTCGACCTCAACGGCCGCGATTGCGGCACACACGTCATTTCCCGTTCCGTTGCACGCGACAGCTCCACGCAGCTCTTCGTGTCACATATCAACGGCAATAACGTGTGCTCGGGTCACACCGAATGCGATGCCATCATCATGGACGGTGCCAGCGTTTCCGCTGTGCCCGAGATCATGGCAAACCACCCCGATGCCTCCCTCATACACGAGGCAGCCATCGGTAAGATCGCAGGTGAGCAGCTGATCAAGCTGATGACCCTCGGGCTTACCGAAAAGGAGGCCGAGGAGCAGATCATCGGCGGATTTTTGAAATGAAAACGGGGAGGAAGAGGGACCCCTTTTAAAAAATGGGTCCCTCTTCCTCTGCTTTTTCGCACTTGCGAAAAAGCATTCACCTTCACTCCCCGAAAATTCTACAGGAAAGATCTGTTTTTCCTACACACACGCTACAAAGCAGATACACCGTGTATAGATCCTCCCGATAGGGGATGGCGCCCACGACATCCCGCATCCACGATACACCAAAAGCCGCGCACCGCATGCGCATCCCCCACAAAAACAAACAAGAAAGGAGCATGACCGTGTTACAATTGCCCGATCTCTCGCCACTGCTTGGGTGGTACGAGAAAAACAAGCGCGACCTACCGTGGCGTCATACCAAGGACCCGTATCGCATCTGGGTATCCGAAATCATGCTCCAACAGACCCGCGTAGAGGCTGTTCTGCCCTACTATGCCCGTTTTCTTGACACGTTACCCACCGTTTCGGCGTTGGCAAACGCAGAAGAAGCACTTTTGCTCAAGCTGTGGGAAGGACTTGGCTATTACAGCCGCGTGCGCAACATGGCAAAGGCGGCGCGCACGGTCATGACAGCACACGGGGGTGTTTTCCCTCACACGTACGAGGATATTCGTGCGCTTTGCGGCATTGGCGACTATACCGCAGGTGCCATCGCCTCATTCGCCTTTGACCTGCCCTACCCCGCCGTTGACGGAAATGTCCTGCGCGTAGCAGCACGGCTTTTATGCTATGAAAAAGACGTGCTTTCCCCCGCGGCAAAAAAGGAGCTGACTGCGGCGGTGCAAGCACAGATCAAGCGTCTGCCGCCCGCCCCGCTCAATCAAGCACTGATGGAGCTTGGGGCCACGGTCTGCCTGCCAAACGGCACCCCGCGCTGTGAAGCCTGTCCCTTACGCGAGGACTGCGCTGCGTTGGCGCACGGCATGCAAAACGCCTTGCCGATCCGCAAAAAGCCGCAAAAACGCAGAAAAGAGGAAAAAACTGTACTGATCTTACGCATCGCCGACCGCATCGCACTGCAAAAACGCCCCGAAACGGGGCTGCTTGCAGGCCTTTTTGAGCCGCCGTGCCTGACGGGCAGGCTGAGCGCCGACGAGGTTCGGGAGCACCTTTTAAAGACGGGGCTCGTCCCCTTACGCATCGCTCCCCTCGGTGATGCGAAGCACATCTTTACGCACCTGGAATGGCACATGACGGGCTTTGAGATCCTGCTTGACGAAAACGCCGCCACAAGGCTACCGCAAGCCCTTTTCCTCGCGCCGCGCGAAAAAATAGACAACGACTACGCTCTGCCCTCGGCCTATGCCGCCTATCGGGCATTTATGTAAAAATCAACTTTCGCCGAGCGACCGACAAAATAAAAACACAGCACTTATGAAGCCGAAAAAGCGCTTCATAAGTGCTTTTTTCATACCGTTACGGCTTTTTCCAGCTGAGAATGCGCGCCGTGACGTCCGCTGTTTTTACACTAAGCGGCACGCCGTTGGCTGAAAACTCTATCTCGGCGTTGTCAAATAGCACCACGGTATTACCCTGCTCATTGACTGTGGCTTGCTTTACCTGCTCGGCTGAGGGAAAAAGTGAAAGCAACACTATACCGACACCGCCAACGTCCCCCACGGATATCCCGTCATAGCTCATTGTCACGACACCCGAGGCGTCGCGCAGGAGCTGTGTGCCAGCCAGCTCACGCGGTGCATAAAATGTCAGCGTGGCAGGTGACACGCCCGCCTCACCGCACGCCTCAAGCGCCAATTTTGCCTCAAAGGCAATGCCGCACATTTCCCCCGCCAGCTCAGCCTCAAACGGCCCTGCCAGCACATCTGAAAAATCCGCGTTTTTCCCCGAACACGCAGAAAAGCAAAGACAAAAAACCACAAAGAGCACCAAAAGCAACCGCCGCATGCTTATCACCCCTTACTTTTTTGATAAACCATATGCTAAAAATTGCGGAAAAATACACCCGATTACTTGTAATCGGACAAAATTTGTGCTATGATGAAAGGAGAATCCATGTATTGCGCCGACCTTGGCAGAGCCGCTGCGGAAATTGACGAAGCGGCACTGCAAAGCAATTATCGCCATCTGCATGCCCTGGCAGCCGCATACAGCGGCAAGGGCAACGGCACACGCACCGTCGCCGTGGTCAAGGCAAACGCCTACGGACACGGTTTTTTGCACACCGTACCGCCACTTTTGCGCGCGGGGTGCCGTTTTTTTGCCGTTGCCACCCTGGGGGAGGCACTTGCCGTGCGGCGCTATGCCCCAAGGGCAGACATCCTAATTCTCGGCTACACGGCGCCCGAGTCCGCCGAGGTGATGGCGCGTTTTCGCCTCACGCAAACGGTTTTCAGCGCCGAATATGCCGCCAAGCTCTCAAAAACCGCTACCGTTGCGGGGTGTTTTGTCAAAATACATTTAAAGGTCGATACGGGCATGTGCCGCCTTGGCTTTTCACCAACCGACACAAAGGGGCTCCTGCGCGCTGCCACGCTGCCTCACCTGATCCCCGACGGTCTTTTCACGCACTTCCCTGCGGCCGACTGCGATTTAAACGCCACACGTGCCGCGCTTTTCCGTTTTTTGGCCTGCCGCCGTGCACTGCGCGCCAAGGGGCTTTCTCTTTTTTCACACGCAGCAGCCTCGGCCGCACTGCTCCGCTTGCCCGAGAGCGTCCTTGACGGCGTACGCGTAGGACTCGCGCTTTACGGCATACCGCCCGTCAAAACAGCGCTGCCCCTCTCTCCTGCCCTGACGCTCACAGCCCCCGTGATACAAATACGAGAGATCGAGGCGGGCACGCCCGTCGGCTACGGCGGCTCTTTTCTCGCCACACGCCCCTCGAAGATCGGCATTTTACCCATCGGCTACGGTGACGGGCTCCCCCGTCGGTTTGAACAAGCCGTAGGCCGCGTCACGGTCTTTCATAAGGATCAGCCGTTTTCCGCACCCGTAGCAGGGCATATTTGTATGGATATGATGGCCCTTGACCTCACAGGCACACCCATAGAGATCGGCGACCGCGCCACACTGTTTTCAGATCCGCGCCCCGTGGCGGCAGCACTCGGCACCATCCCGTGGGAGGTGCTGTCAGCGCTCCACCCAAGAATTTTAAGAAAAAGGAGATAAAAGCATGCTCTCCTTTTACTGCGAAAAAAGAAAGACCGCCTTTTCAGCGCCCGATTGCTGCAAAAAGCCGCAATGGCTCGCTTGCTCCGCGCATTTACACAGTCATATTGAGCCGGTCTTTATGATAGAGGGTGACACGCTTGCCCCCGCTTACCCAGATCGCGAGCCTTGTCGGCTTTAACACCTCACGCACCTTCAACCGCGCCTTCGTGCGGCAAATGGGCACGACGCCGAGCGACTACCGCCGCACGGCAAATGTAAAATAACAAAGGAGTGCTTTTGATGAACACCATTGCAAGCTTTACCGTTGACCACGACAAGATCAGACCCGGCATGTACGTATCCCGCATCGACGGCGATATCATCACCTTTGACCTGCGCACCAGAAAGCCAAACAACGGCGCCTATATGGACACCTGCACCATGCACTCGGTAGAGCATATGATGGCCACCTATCTGCGCAACGGCGAAATAGGCGGACACGTTATCTACTTTGGCCCTATGGGCTGTCAGACGGGCTTTTATCTGCTGACAAGGGGTCTTACGCCCGAGCGTGTGAAAAAGGCGGTTCTTACCGCCCTGCGTGCCGTCATCACCCATAATGGCCCGATGTTCGGCAACACACGGAAGGAATGCGGTAACTACGTCAACTTAAGCGTGGACGACGCCAAAAAGGAATGCGCCGCTTATCTCATCACGCTTGAAGGACAAACGGGAGGATTTGAATATGAACAATAAAGAGATCATCGGCATCATCGGTGCCATGGAGGTGGAGACCGCGGGGCTTGTTGCCGAGATGGTGGAGGCCGAGGTAAGCACCGTTAGCGGTGTGACCTTTACCAAGGGCAAGCTTTGCGGCAAGGAGGTGGTCGTCGCCACGTGCGGCGTCGGCAAGGTATTTGCCGCCATCTGTGCTGAGGCGATGATCTTAAAATTCGGTGTCACGGCCCTCTTGAATACGGGCGTCGCAGGCGGCCTTTCGCCAATGCTGGAGGTTGGCGACGTGGTCGTGGCTGACGAGGTGGTGCAGCACGATATGAACACCACAGCCCTTGGTGATCCGCGCGGCCTTTTATCGGGGATCAACGTCATCAAGATCAAAACCGACAAGCGCCTGACGAAGGCCCTTTGCGAGGCCACTGCAAAGGAGGGCCTCAACGGCATCGTCGGAACGGTAGCGTCGGGCGACCTGTTTGTGGCAGATACGCACGTCAAGGAAAAGCTTGTTGCGGAATTTGATGCCGTTGCCTGCGAGATGGAGGGCGCCGCTATCGGCCACGTGGCCTTTGTCAACGGCGTGCCCTTTGCCGTACTGCGAGCCATCTCGGACGGCGGTGACGGCATGGAATTTTCCGAATTTGTAGGCCTTGCCGCCAAAATTTCAGTTGCCGTCACCAAGGAGTTTTTAAATAACTTATCTTAATTATCTTAATTTTGCCAATCTGCATATTGACAAACTGCTTATTCTCGTTTAAAATAAAGAGAAGGCACAAGCCTCACAAACACAAGGCACAAAGGAGATTTTGCTATGAAGCCTATGATTTGGTCGTATTTTTTACAGTTGAGCAACCACATGTGGGACCCCATCGGCCTCCCCGACGCCAGCCCCTACATCACCAACGGTGGCACCAAAGAGGAGAACGGCACCGATATCGAGACCTGGGACAAGCTGGTTGACTTTATCGCCGAGCGCAAGTACAATATGGTTGTTATTGACGTGGGTGATGCCATCAAGTACGAAAGCCACCCCGAAATTTCTGCCCCCGACGCATGGGACAAGGATTTCCTTAAGAAAAAGCTTGACGAGATCCGCGCTAAGGGTATCGAGCCCATTCCGAAATTAAACTTCTCTACGGGCCATTGCACGTGGCTCAAGCAATACCGCTACATGATCAGCTCCCCCACCTACTACAAGGTGTGCGCCGAGCTCATTGCCGAGGTCTTGGAGGCCTTTGGCTACCCGCGCCTCATTCACGTCGGTCTTGACGAGGAGGACGTCGGGCATCAGACGACCCAAAACGTGGCCGTCGTCCGCCAGGGCGAGCATTGGTGGCACGACGCCTTCTTCTTCTTCAAGGAGTGCGAAAAGCACGGCGCAAGACCCTGGGTATGGTCCGATTACTACTGGCATCACCCCGAGCTCTTTAAGAAGAATATGCCCAAGTCCGTCCTGCAGTCGAACTGGTGCTACCGCAGCCTGGTATCACCTCCCAATGAGATCCAGCGCGTGCGCGTGCAGACCTACCTTGATCTTGACGAAATGGGCTTTGACCAGGTTCCCACCGCTTCTACGTGGGCGCTTCCCTTCGGCACGAACGAATACGAGACCGTCGGCTGGTGCCGCGATAAGCTGAACCCCGAGCTTCTCAAGGGCTTTATCACCGTTCCGTGGTGCTGGACGCAGCCTTATCTTGAATATTTTCTCAAGAACGACGCGCACCTGCTCTTTGAAGCGCGCAGAAGCTTCTATCCCGAAACGCTGAAATGATCTAAACTACATAAAAAGCACCTATGGCAAGCTGCCATAGGTGCTTTTTTGCCTCATTGCTCGTGAAGCTGAAACTGCTTTGGTGTAACACCCTTGATTTTTTTAAAGCACTTAATGAAATATCCCGTATCATTGAAGCCGCAACGAAAGGCGACGTCCGTGACTGACATATCGGTCGCCAGCAGCATATTGGCCGCCTGCTCCACGCGATAATAGGTCACATAGCTCATAGGTGTTTGCTTTGTCAGTGAATAGAAAAAACGGCAAAAGTAATTTTTGTTCATTCCTATCATTTCGCAAAGCGTTGCCAGCCTTATTTCCTCCGAAAAATGCATTTCTATATATTCGATCACAGGCTTTAATTGCTTGATCCTCTCAGCGGCATCCGATGTATTGTCAGAATTTTCAGTATAATACTTTCTCTCAAGAATATGCGCAAACAGCCGAAAAACGTTGCCAAGGACCGACATTCTGCAAAAGCTCTCCGAGTGCGTATCGTTGAATGCAGCAAAGATCTCACGTACTATGCTGCATATTTCCCCATCATCTGCCGTATAGTGTGTGCGCGGCAGATAAACGTTACGGTAAAACAGCCGAAACGCCTCTCGCACGGAAAGCACATTAAGCACCAGCTCATGCAATCCGAAATTCAGGCACCGAAAGGCGCAAGCCTCGGAGGTTGCACTGTGTAGCGCCCCGCCCCCCATTAAGATCACGTCGCCGCTGCCTGCCGTGCAATGCGAGCCGTTTATGATAAAATCAATTTCCCCCGCAGTGACGTATATCAGCTCCCATTCCCGATGCCAATGAAGCGGCATCACATAAGGGGCTTGCTTGCTGTCAACCGCGTAGCATGCCACGGGAAAATTCAACGTACCGTGCTGCTTGTTTTCATTATAAGAAAAATACCGCATTTCCGTCCTCCTCTTGCGAAATCACGCTTCGAAGTGAATATTGTTCTATTTTTTTACATTATATCACACGACAAAGCTCTTTTCAAGTGATAAGATACAAATAAAGACGTTCGCGGAGGATAAATTTATGGGCTACGGAAAAAAAGTATGGATATTTCCCGATGCAGAGCTGCCGCCTGTCGGCACAAACTGTATCCCGGGACACGAATCGATCATCATCACCAACACAGGCGGGCAGGATGCGCATATTCGCATCACACTTCTTTATACGGATAAGGAGCCCGTCGACGATATTTGTGTCACGGTGGGTGCCAGACGCGTTCGTTGCCTGCGCACCAACGAGAAAAAGGATTTTGGCGAGCATACTGCCAATTTTGAAGAGCAGTACGCCATTATGCTTGAGAGCGACGTGCCCGTGGTGGCACAATACGGCAGAGCTGAGCCGCGCACCGTCGCTTTTTATACCACCCCAGGCTATTGCTGCGACTGAGCAGTGAAATAAAACAAGACAAAAAGGAGAAACTATTATGGCACAACATGGAACGATCCGCATCCCGGACCACGAATATGCACAAAGACTGAAGAGAGCTGCCGCGCTGATCGAAAAGGCGGGCCTTGACGTTCTTATCGTAAACTCCAACGAGGCGGACTACGCAAACGCACGCTATTTTTCGGGCTTCTGGCCCCTGTTTGAGCGCTGCGGTGTTGCCATTGCACCCACAGGGGATGCCGCGCTGATGGTCGGTCCCGAAAGCCGCATTTTTGCAGCAGACCGTTCAAAAATTGAAAAGATCTTCGTTCTGAAGGAATACCGCGAGAGCGCAGACCCCGCCTATCCCGAGCTTGTTCCCGACACCTACACCGACGTGATGAAGGCCATTGGCGTGACGGGCAAAAAGCTGCGCATCGGTGTTGCCAGCTATCTTGACACCTCGGTTATCATTATGGAGGGTATTCGCAACGCATTCCCCGAGGCAGAGATCGTAAGAGCCGACCACATTATGGTGGCATTAAGACAGATCAAGACCGCAAGCGAAATTGCTTGCCTGCGCGAGGGCTATCGCATTGCAGAGCTTGCCTCCCAGCAGGTTATTAAGGAGATCCGCCCCGGCATGACCGAGCTGCAGATGGTCGGCGTCGCACAAAGAGTGGTATACGAGCAGGGCGCTGAGTACGAGGGCCTTCCCATGTACGTATTCTCGGAGGCATCTACCCGTCACGCAATTTCCCGTTCAAGCTACAGACAGTTTGAAAAGGGCGATATCGTTCAGCTCAATCTTTCCGCAAAAATTGACGGCTACTCTGCCGCTATTGGCTATCCCATCGTCCTTGGCAAGCTTGAGGGCAAGCGCCGCGACGTCGTTATGTTCGGTCTTGAAGCGCACAGATGGACCGAAAAGCAGATCAAGGCAGGCGTTCCCGCCGCCAAAATCGCCCAGGGCTTTTACGATTACTACGTAAACAACGGCTACAAGGATAATTTTGTATATGGCCCGCTGCACGGCACAGGCATGATCGAGGTCGAGGCACCGTGGTGCGAAACCAGCTCTACCTACGACCTTCAAAGCAACATGACCTTCCAGATCGACACCTTTATTTCCTCCAATACCTTTGGCGTGCGTTGGGAAAAAGGCATTGCCGTCACCGAGAACGGCTGCGATGTGCTCTCGCCCGAGATCGGCAAGCTTTACGAGCTTGAGTTTTAAAAGACTTTTTTAAATAAAGAGGTTTTGCTATGCAAATGATAGATATGTTCTTTGAGGAGCTGGAAGACGCCAAGCAAAGAAGGGTCCCCTTTGTTATACCGATCGGCACGATCGAATACCACGCACTGCACGCAAGCTGCGGCACAGACACCATGGTGATCAACGGCGTGATGCGGGAGCTTGAAAAAAGCAAGGAAATGGTCGTCTGCCCGCCCATCTGGTACGGTGTGGCAAGCTATGCCGTGGCAGGCCCCGAGAGTGGCACGATAAATGTTGATGTTGACGCATATGAAAACTATATTTACTGCATACTCAGATCCATGATATTCGGGGGTGTCAAAAACATTTACTGCGTTGTGCATCATCAGACCGAGAATGCAGGGCTGATGCCCATGACCCTTGCCTGCCACAAAGCGGCCAAAAAGGTGATCATGGAGTATATGGAAAAAACGCGCGGCGAGGGCTGGTGGGGCAGCAACGATTACGCCGACTATTACGAAAACCTCGGTAGCGGCGACGACCCGTTCTCTTACATTAAGGTGATCCCTCTGATCAGCCGCGAGGCACAGCAAAAATGTGGCGGATTTGACCACGCAGGCAAATACGAAAGCAGCCTGATGTATGCGCTCTACCCCGATCACGTGGATCTTGAGCGCACCAAAAGAAACACCGAGTGGTTTGCGCTCAGCGCGCGAGAAACCAGCATGGAGCTTGGCCAACACATGGTGCGCTGCACGCTTGAGGCGCTCGAAGAGATCATACAGTAACGCTTGAGGTGAGCTAACATTTCATTGGTTTTACCTCGCGGCTACGTAAATTTAAGGCGGGAAGCGCCGCTTGCAAATGGCGGTGTAGTAACTACTCCAAATGCGCAAGCGCCACTAAAAAAGGCCGCAACGTTTGTTGCGGTCTTTTTGTTCTGCGCTTACCTTTTCCCGGCTACGTACGGTTGATCCAAATTTGAGGCGAGAAGCGCCGCCCGCGAGCGACGGTGTAGAACCCTACTCCAAGCGGTCGGACGGCGCTAATAACAATCCCCCCGCATAGCGGGGGGTATTTCAGTTTCGGGCATAGCCCTACCCGTTACTGGCTACGCACAAGTGCGTTATAGATTGGCCTGCCAGCCATACAAAGAATACTTGCTACCCGTCAACGGGTTGTAAAAATTTCCGTCCTTCTCAAATCAAACACTCTCTTCAATGCCTTTTCTTCGCCCCTCGTCGGTCGGATGCTTTGTAGCCTTCCTCCGAGAGGAAGGTGGCACGCGAATGCGTGACGGAAGGAGCCTGCGTTATTTCAAAGTTTTTACTCTTTACAACTTCACTCGCTTTT
>SVSV01000052.1 GCA_015064125.1 Oscillospiraceae bacterium | reverse complement strand
CGAACGTATCCAATTAAAAACAAAACTGACACCGCTTGAAAAACGATGCCAGTTTGTTGCTTGAAAATTGAATATTTCTACTTTAGGACTCTTTTTTGTGCTGTCCGCACAATTTGGGGCAGTTCAGGTCGTAGCCAAATGTCCTCTCTTTTTCTGTTGGTTTAATAAAATTATGCTCGGGCGCTTCGTTTTTATATAATTTTTCCGCCGCCGACAACGTACTCGCCATCGTAAAGCACAAGGGATTGTCCTGCGCAGACAGCACGCTGCGGCGCTTCAAATTCAACAGTCAATTCATCGGCATCCGTCTGCTCTACACGTGCAGATGCCGCCTCCTGGCGATAGCGCGCCTTAGCCAAAAGCCTGGTGGGCGATCGCAGGGTATCGTATGGGATCAGGTTGATGCCCCGTACGGTGAGGCGTGTGGTGAACAGATCCTCGTTTTTGCCGAGCGTAACGGTGTTATCGGTAACGGATTTACGCACAACGAAAGCGGGGTGTCCAAGGGCAATGCCAAGCCCCTTGCGCTGACCGACGGTATAATGCACCACACCGCGATGGCGGCCAAGCACGCGGCCGTCAAGCGAGAGAAAATCACCTGCGACGATCGGGGTATTGGTGTGGGCCTCGATAAAAGCACCGTATTCACCGTTTGGAATGAAGCAAATATCCTGACTGTCGCTCTTATGCGCTGCCACTAAGCCAAGCTCGAGTGCCAATGCGCGCACCTCCTGCTTGGTCATACCGCCAAGCGGGAATTCGGTCAGTGAAAGCACGTCCTGGGAGAGTGAATACAGCATATAGGTCTGGTCCTTTGTGTGATCCTTCGCGCGGCGCAACAAATATCTGCCGCTTTGGTCGCGCTCGATCTGCGCATAGTGACCCGTAGCGAGACGGTCATAGCCGCTTTGACGGACAAAATCAACCAATGCCCCAAATTTTACGTGCTTATTACAGTCCACGCACGGATTGGGTGTTCTTCCTTGTAAATATTCCTTCATAAAGGGCATGACCACGTGCTCCTTGAAGGCGGCGGCAAGATCGGCTACGCGGTGAGGCAGGCCAAGCCTTTGGCAGGTGGCGGCCGCATCGGCAATATCGCGCAGGGCATTTTCGCGATGAGGGCCGTCCTCAAAGGCAAGATCCATCGTCACCCCTGCGGCACGGCGGCCCTTGGCGGCAAGGTATGCTGCCACTGCACTGTCGACTCCGCCGCTCATGGCTATCATGATACTGCTTTCATTCATACTAAATCGTTCCAATCGTATTTGGTGAGGCTTCCAAGCTCCTGCAAGCCTTCAAAATTGTTTTGGCGCAGCACCTCGTATACGGCAATTGCTACGGAATTTGACAAATTAAGACTGCGCAATTTATCGCGCATAGGGATGCGCACGGCGGTATCGGGATTTTTAAAGAGCAGCTCCTCGGGCAGCCCGGCGCTCTCTTTTCCAAACATCAAGTAAACCTCCTCACCGTAGGATACGTCGGTGTAGGTGTTTTTTGCCTTTGTTGTAAAATAGTAAACCGTTTTATCGCGATGCTTCAAGAAAAAGTCGTCAAGCCCGTCATAATACATAATATCGAGCTTATCCCAGTAGTCAAGCCCCGCACGCTTGAGCTTTTTATCGTCGATCGTAAAGCCAAGGGGACGGATCAGATGCAAAGAGGCGCCTGTTGCGGCACAGGTGCGTGCTATGTTGCCCGTATTTTGCGGAATTTCAGGCTCAAATAAAACGATGTGAATGCGTGCCATAACGTGCTCCTTTAGGAATTCCTGTTGATCACTATCCATTATAATCGATTTGTGACCGTCTTGCAAGCACTGCGAAAATATTTTGCAAATTTTTTGCGTTTTGTATGGCTTTTTTCTTTATAGTGTAGTATAATAGTTATAATTTATTATTTCGGAGGAAAGAATGGGACTCTTACGTAAGATCTTTGGTTCGTATAGCGACCGTCAAATAAAAAAGCTCTGCCGTATTGCCGATGAAATCGAGGCCTTGGCGCCCAAATATGCAGCCATGTCAAACGAGGAGCTGGCAGGCGTTACCGATCTGTTAAAAGCAAGGCTTGAAAACGGTGAGACTCTTGATGATATTTTGGTTGATGCCTTTGCCGCTGTGCGCGAGGCAGATGACCGCGTGCTTGGCAAGCGCCCCTTTTACGTTCAGCTTTTGGGCGGCATCATTTTGCACCAGGGCCGTATTGCTGAGATGAAAACGGGCGAGGGTAAAACCCTGGTCGCCACGATGCCTGCCTACCTTAACGCCTTGACCGGCAAGGGTGTACACGTCGTTACGGTAAACGATTATCTTGCGCGTCGTGACAGCGAGGAGATGGGCCGTGTGTATGCATTCATGGGCCTGTCGACCGGGCTTGTGGTGCACGGTCTTAATCCCGATGAAAAGAAGGCGGCGTATAACGCTGACATTACCTACGGTACAAACAATGAGTTTGGCTTTGACTATCTGCGTGATAACATGGTGGTCTACAAGGCTGATATGGTGCAGCGCGGTCACGTTTTTGCCATTGTTGACGAGGTCGACTCCATCCTTATTGACGAAGCGCGCACGCCCCTGATCATTTCGGGCGCGGGGGAGAAATCCACCGACCTTTATGAGCGCGCCAATACGCTTGTGCGCCGCATGACCAAGCTGGTGCGAAAGGAGCTTGACAGTAAAGAGGCCACCGACGACGTTGAGGCGGATTATCTGGTTGATGAAAAGGGCCGCAGCGCCGTGCTGACACCGCGCGGTGCCAAGCTGGCAGAGGAATTCTTCGAGCTTGAAAATTACGGTGATCCCGCAAACACCGAAATCGCCCATCACGTCAATCAAGCCATTCACGCCTGGGGTGTGATGCGCCGTGACGTTGATTACGTTGTCAATGAAAACGGTGTCATGATCGTCGATGCCTTCACGGGCCGTATCATGCCCGGTCGCCGTTATTCCAACGGCCTTCACCAGGCAATTGAGGCCAAGGAGGGCGTTGAGGTACAAAAGGAGAACCGCACGCTGGCATCGATCACCTTCCAGAATTATTTCCGTATGTACGGCAAGCTCTCCGGCATGACAGGTACGGCACTGACGGAGGAAATGGAGTTTCGTGAGATCTATGCGCTTGACGTAGTAGAGGTGCCCACCAATAAGCCGATGATCCGCCTTGACCATAACGACGTGGTTTATAAAAACGTAAAGGGCAAGACCGACGCTATCGTGGCACAGATCAAGGCCTGCCACGAAAAGGGGCAGCCTGTACTGGTCGGTACGGTCAGCGTTGATAAATCCGAGGAGCTTTCCTTGCGCCTGAAGCGCGAGGGCATCAAGCATAACGTCCTCAACGCCAAGCAGCATGCACGCGAGGCGGAGATCGTAGCGCAGGCGGGTAAATTCGGCGCGGTTACCATTTCTACGAACATGGCAGGGCGCGGTACTGACATTATGCTGGGCGGCAACTCGGAGTTCTTGGCCAAAAACGAAATGCGTAAGCAGGGCTTTACTGAGGAAATGATCGCTGTGGCTACGGGGACTACCGATATTGACGATGAAGCAATACGTGAGGCACGAGAGGTGTTTCACGACCTCAATACCCGCTTTAAGGAAGAGATCGCACCTGAGGCTGAGCGCGTGCGCGAGGCGGGTGGTCTTTATATTCTCGGTACCGAGCGTCACGAGAGCCGCCGTATCGATAATCAGCTTCGCGGCCGTTCGGGCCGTCAGGGTGACCCCGGTGAATCACGCTTTTTCCTTTCGCTTGAGGACGATCTGATGCGCCTGTTCGGTGCCGATCGCATTGCAGGGCTTGTCGAGCGCTTGGGACTTCCCGACGACCAGCCCATCAATGCCCGCATCCTCTCAAGCTCGATCGAAAATGCACAAAAGCGTATTGAGGATAACAACTTCAAGCGCCGTAAGAACGTGCTGACCTATGATGACGTGATGAATCAGCAAAGAAATCTTATCTACGGACAACGTCATGAGGTCTTGAACGGCCAGAATATTTCCGAAACGATCCTTACCATGATCCGCTCCACCATTGAAGAAAACGTGGCGCACTTTGTGGGGGATGGCAGCGAGGAGGCCCTCAACCTCGAGGGGCTTGAGGCTATTTACCGTGCTTATCTTTTGACCGATGAGGACGATCTTGCCGCACTCGCCGCCGAGAAAAACGGCGCCCATAAGGTGGCCGCCTTACTTGTTGAGCGTGCTGAAAAGAGATATGCGGCACAAGAGGCGCGCTTTGGTGCCGATATTTTCCGCGAGGTAGAGCGCTCTGTGCTCTTGCAGTCGGTCGACCGCCATTGGATGGAGCATATTGACGCTATGGACGACCTCAAGAGTAGTGTCGGCTTGCAGGCCTATGCACAGCGTGACCCTGTGAACGAATACCGTATTCAGGGCTCTGACATGTTTGAGGCGATGATCGCGGATATTCGAGATGAAACCGCACGCCGCGTGCTGACTGTTGTGCCGCGTCCCCAGCCCGTACACCGTGTGCAGCTGGCCAAGCCCTTACAGGAGAACTTTGAGGGTGATGGAAGCGGCAAGAAAAAAACCGTTGTCGTTCGTAAGGCCGAAAAGGTGGGCCGCAACGATCTTTGCCCCTGCGGCAGCGGTAAAAAATATAAGAAGTGCTGCGGCGCCAATCAAAACAATTAACACTTATCAAAAAGGAGGAGGGAAGGCCTATGGGATTCGGGCTGTTGTTGGTAGGCTATTTTTTCACAAGCGTGATGCCTGTGATCTCTATTTTTTCAGCGGCCATGCTGCTTGGCTATCCGCTGATCAGTCTTGGGCTTTTCCGCCTCTGTCCATATCATAAGCGCTTTTATTATGCGTTTTTCGCGTCGCTTCCTGCGCCCTTGTTCGGTCTTTATTATACCGCTTCAAGCCTTGTAAGAGCAGGGGTGCTTACAGGCGGAAGCTTTCTTGGGGGCACTGCATTTGCGGTGGTGGAGTGGCTGTATTTTGTCTATGCCTTTGTACTTATTGCGCTTGTTTTGTGGGCGGTAGCCTCACTCGCCACGCAAATGGAGCTTTTTCAGGTGCAGAGTGCTGCGTGGCGAAATCTGACGTTTCTCGCGATCTATCAGGTCATTTATTTGATCATCAAATTGCCCATTCCGCACGCCGCCGCCTTCGTGCTGCCCATCACGATCCTGCGGTACCTGTGCATATTTTTGAACGTATGGCTCTTTTTCCGCTGTTATCGCTTTATCCTGCCTGAGGGAAGCGACAACATAGAAATGCCGCCAAAGAAAGGAGGGAACTAACGTGAACGGACAAAATTCGACCGAGATCGTCAAGGACGAAACTCAGCGCCATAAAACGCTTGGCTTTGGGCTCGTATTTTTAGGGCTTTGCTTTTTCTTCAATCCTTACTTTGCCGTTATTGACGTTTTCCCCGATTTTATCGGCGCCTTACTGGTTTGTTTGGGGCTGGTGCCCCTGGCAAGGCTTTCGGGCGCCATGCGCGAGGCGCAGCTGGCCTTTTTACGCTTTGCCGCCATTGACGTGCTGAAGGCATTACTGCTGATCTTTACCTTTGGCGGTAGCGCTATGGGTGAGCAAGAGGTTTTGGTGCTGATCGTCGCCTTCCTTGGTGCAACGCTTGGTATACTTTTTGCTGTCCTCGCTTTCCAAAAGCTTTTTGACGGCATTGACACGCTTGCTATGAGCCTTGACTGCAAGCCACTTTATGAGGTGCATTATGCACGCAGGTCGCGCACCGAGCACATGGCGCGCTTTGCGATCATTTTTCTGATCTGCAAGGAGATCTTGCTGCTGCTGCCTGAATTTGCGTCGCTTTTAAACAGTACCTACGTAGACTCGCCCTTCGTGCGCCTTTACGATTATATCGGTGTGATGCGCCTTTTGGTGATCCTGCCTGCGTTGATCGGCGGAATTGTCTATTTGGTCGTGCTGTCGCGCTATTTTATACGCGTAGCAAAGCAAGCTGCGTTCCGCGAGGCGCTTGGTGCGCGCTATGACGCTTTTATGAAAGCGCATCCCGGTATTCTCATCAAGGCGCGACTCGCCGTTGCTCTTACACTCATTGGTGTCGGTGCCTGCTTTTTGATAGATTTTTATATTGACCTGCAGGATATCCTTCCCGACGTGCTGGGCGGTGCGCTTATTTTGGCAGGCATTTTGCTGTTAAAATTGCCGTTAAGGCAAATTCTTTTATCCTTGACGGCGGTTGGTGCTTACAGTGTATGTGCTGCGCTCTCTACCTCGAAAACCTTTCATTTCGTGTCAGCGCATAAAGGGGCTGATATCAATCGCAGTGAAGAGGTTGCCAATGAATATTTTGGCATGTGGCTCACCTCATTTTTCGAATTTTTGATTTTCCTTGCTCTTCTTATCTGTGTGTTGTTTTTACTGCGCACCTTGCTTTTAAAATGGGGATATTATCAGCCTGAGCATGCTGATCACGCGTTTGAGGAACGTCACCGCCTGCGCGTGCGCAATGAATTTGATTGGCAGTTTATCAAATGCGGTATCCTTGGTGCCTTGAGTGCATTATGCTCATTTTTGTATGATTATTTTCAGACCTGGCCCAACGAAAAGGCTTTTCGTCTGATGGAGGCGCTTTGGATCCCTGATTTCGTTTTCGGACTTTTGTTTGCCGTTTATCTTGGATATACCCTGACGTGCGTTATGGGAAAGATCAAAGAAAGATTTGAGTTTGAATGAATAGTGCCACCCTGTGGCGCGCACACTATCCTTGACATCAACGAAATACAAAAAGGAGATAGTGTGATGAACAATCAATACCAGAACCAGAACCAAAATCAAAATCAAAACCAGAACAAGAACCAGAATCAGAATAAAAATCAGAACCAAAACAAAAACCAGAATCAGAACCAAAACAAAAATCAGAATCAGAATCAGAATCAAAACAACAACCGCTAAAACGAAACCGTTTTCAGGGGGTGCTGTTTTGCACCCCCTTTTTACGTTATGAGGTACATATGTCTGCATTACAACAACGCTATCTTACTGTCAAGCGTGCTTTGTTTGACCGCTATTATCGCACTCTGAACGCCGAGCAACGCGAGGCTGTTTATCATATCAACGGCCCCTTGCTGATCTTAGCGGGGGCAGGTAGTGGCAAAACGACGGTCCTGGTGCGCCGTATCGCCTATATGATCCGCTTTGGTAACGCCTATCACAGTGATTACGTGCCCTTTGACCTTGATGAAGCACACGTGGCATCGCTGGAAGCGGCTCTGAAAAGCGATATGAGCGACGGCGATCTTGAGATCCTGCTCTCTGAATTTACGAATAATCCAACCCCTCCCTGGCGCGTTTTGGCCATCACCTTTACCAATAAGGCGGCAGGGGAGATCAAGGCTCGCTTGGCACGCGCATTTCCCGAGGATCCCGATCTGACGGGCGGCATTTGGGCGGGAACCTTCCATTCGGTCTGCATGCGCATTTTGCGGCGCTACCACGAGGCAGCAGGCCTGAAGGAGGGCTTTTCGGTATACGATACGGACGATAGCAAAAAGGCTATTCAAGCCGTGATGAAGGAGCTGAATATCGACGACAAGGTCCTTTCTCACAAAACCGTACAAAACGCTATCAGCCGTGCCAAGGATAAGCTGGTGATGCCGGAGGAATATGCCTTTGCCATTGGAAACGATTTCAGAGATAAGCAGATCGCCACGGTCTATGAGGCATACCAAAAGCGCCTTGCCGCCTCAAATGCCGTAGATTTTGACGATATTATTCTGCGTACCGTGAAGCTCCTTGAATCCAATACCGAGATCCTGCAGAGCTATCAAAGCCAATTTCGCTACGTATCGGTTGACGAATATCAGGATACAAACGAGGCACAATTTCGCCTCACAGCCCTGCTTTCGGGCGGCTGGCGTAACCTGATGGTGGTGGGTGATGACGACCAAAGCATCTATAAATTCCGCGGCGCCACCATTGCCAATATTTTAAACTTTGACCGTGTGTTCAGCGACGCCAGGATCATTCGCCTTGAGCAAAATTACCGTTCTACACAATCGATCCTTGATGCCGCCAATGCCGTGATCTCGCATAACGAGGGCAGAAAAGGGAAAACTCTTTGGACAAACCGTGCTAAGGGCAAGAAAATTCATCTTCTTAACCCCGATCATCAAAATGCAGAGGCGCGTACGATCATTGATATTATTGTAAAAAAGGTAGCGACCGAAGGGCTGCACTACCGTGATTTTGCTGTGCTATATCGTACCAACGCACAATCCAATGCCTTGGAAATGGCCTTTGCAAGAAGCGCTGTGCCTTACCGCATGCTGGGCGGCGTGCGCTTCTCCGATCGTAAGGAGATCCGCGATATCGTGGCGTATTTACAGCTCATCAACAATCACACCGACCAGGAAAGGCTTTTGCGTATCGTCAACGAGCCGCGCCGCAAGCTGGGTGATAAAACCCTTGAGGCTGTACGCGAGATCGCCGTGATAGAGGGATGCAGCATGTTTGACGTGATGGCGCGCGCAGACCAATATCTGGCGTTAGCGCGCTCCGCCGCGACTTTGATCGGCTTTAGCGAGCTGATAAACGACCTCACTGAGCTCTCGGGTGTTATGGCACTTGACGATTTCGTCAAGGAGGTGATGGAGCGCACGGGCTACCGACAGATGATCGTCGATATGGGGCCCGAGGAGGCCGAGCGTCTTGATAACCTGGACGAATTTATCTCTAACGTTAAAGAATATCAGAACGGCACCGATACCCCGACCCTAACTGAATTTCTTGAGGAAACGGCTTTGGTTGCCGACGTTGACCGCTATGATGAAAGTGCAGATGCTGTGGTACTGATGACGATCCACAGTGCCAAGGGCCTTGAATTCGGGCAAGTGTTTTTGCCCGGCTTTGAGGAAGGGCTCTTTCCCGGCACCCAAATTCTGACGGCAGGACCCGATGAGCTGGAGGAGGAGCGGCGTCTGGCTTACGTGGCGATTACCCGCGCAAAAAACGAGCTGTATATTTTACATGCAAAATCGCGTATGCTTTACGGGCGCACGGGAGCAAATCCCCCCTCGCGCTTTTTGGCCGAGATCCCCGAGGAGCTGCTTGACCTTCCCGAAAAGAAGCAAGAGGGGAGCTCTTTGCACTATCAGGGGCAAGCGGCATCTTACCGTCCGCAGTACCAGGGCAATCGCGACCGTATCACCGTTGGGGCGCCCCAGCGCCCTGCCGTCAAGGAGCTTGAGATCTTTAAGCCGGGCCAGCGCGTGCGGCATATGCTCTTTGGTGAAGGAGAGATCCTCTCGGTTCAAAAAATGGGCGCAGACTATCTGTATGAGATCGCGTTTGATACCAAAGGCACCAAAAAGCTGATGGCTACATACGCAAAACTCAAAAAAACATAAAATGAGGTTGTATTATGAGAGAAAATAAGTTTACTGTAAAGGATTACCGCTATTGCGCCTTTGGCCTGTCAGCGTTGGCCTTTATCAGCTTTATTTTAACTTGTGTCATCAAAAACAGGCTTGCCGTATTCTTTGGTATTGTGGCGGGCACAGCTCTCATTGGCGGTTGTGTGTGCCTTTATCTCGCACACCGTCTGGTCGCGGCACACACCAATCCGTTTTTATTTGACCGACGCCGAAATTTGACGCTTTCTCCAAAAGATCTCACCTTTGCTTTCATAGAGGATAATCTGACGTATTTTCTTTCAGCCTTTACCGAGAACACGCTTGATCTTTGGAATGGCATTCCCAAAAATCTGGAAATGGCTTTACAGGCTGAGCCCGCTTATCGCACGCCCGTTGCCTTCAAGATGCTTTACGATCTCGCAGGCTTATCCGAAACCGAGATACTTGCCCTGTTTGAGGCTACCGATAAGAAGACCCTGGCGGCTGTTTGCCGCGCCGTAAAAGCGGGCGGGGATAAGGAAATGGCGGATATTTTGTTTGAAATGAAATGTGATTCTGTACGCTTGCAAACGCGCATCGTTCCGTTTTTTGTAAAAAACAGGCGTTGCTTTGAGGGCAGGATCTTCCGTTACGTGAAGGAACATATCGACGAATATGATAAAAAATAGCTTTAAAAAGTGCTGTGCAGGTCGGTGCACAGCACTTTTTATGTAAGGCAAAAATTGTGGTGGGTAATGATTTTTTTCTGATACACAATAATAAAAAAGAGAGGTGAATTTAATGAAAAAAATCATTGCTGTGCTTTCGTGCGTTGCGGTGCTGTACGTTACGCTGACTCTGACGTGCTTTGCCGCACCCACGCGTGAAATGCATTGGTATTGCGCGCGAAGACAGGGCGGTAAGCAGGCGTTGGCACCACAGGAGCTTGCTGTTGTGGAATCACACGGTGGTGTCTATATTGACCATCACCACGATGACGATAACCCCGAAAAGGTGGTATATCTTACGTTTGATGCAGGGTATGAAAACGGAAATATTGAAAAAATATTAGATACTTTAAAGGAAACGAACACACCGGCCGCTTTTTTTGTATTAGAGCATCTTGCCAAGGAAAATCCCGCACTTCTTCAGCGCATGAAGCAGGAGGGACACTTGATCTGCAATCATACGGCAAGCCATAAAAATCTAAGCAAGGCCACGCAGGCGGAGATCGAAGAGGAGATCAAAAGACTGGAGAGCGCGGTAGAGAGTGCCATTGGCGAAGGTACAAGCCCTTACTTCAGACCTCCTGAGGGCAGCTTTTCCATTGAGATGCTGGAGAGCATAGCAGCACTTGGCTATAAAACGGTATTCTGGAGCTTTGCCTATGCTGATTGGGACAACAGCAAGCAGCCCGATAGAGCGTTTGCACAAAAAAAGATCCTTGATAACGTGCACAACGGTGCTGTGATATTGCTACACCCCACGTCAGCTACCAATGCGGCCATTTTGCTGCCTGTAATCACGAGCCTCAAGGAAGATGGCTATCGCTTTGGGACGTTAGATGAGCTATGTCGGGCGCGCTGAAGAGGATCGCGGCATGCCTGGCGGTCTTATTGACGATTTGCCTTACTGCACCGCCGATCATGGCAGCTGCCTGTGGAGAGGTCGTTTACCGTAGGACGAGCACAGATGGCGTCAAACGCATCGCCCTGACCTTTGACGACGGGCCACATCCACGCTACACGCCCGAAATTTTAGATATCCTTGACGAGTATGGGGTAAAGGCTACCTTTTTCGTGGTGGGTAGCAATGCGGAATACTACCCCAAGCTTATTGCACGCGAGCTGCAGGAGGGACACGAGATCGGCAATCACACCTATCATCACTATCATACTGCCAAAACCAATGCCACTGCCCTCAAGCGCGATATGGCGGCATGTTCGGATGTGCTTTTGCGACAAACAGGCAAGCCCCCGCGGCTTTTTCGTCCGCCGGAAGGGGTATTTAACGATGAAATGAAAACCTTTTGTGCCGAAAACGGATATACCATCGTGATGTGGAGCATCGACACACGCGACTGGGCGCACACACCGGTTCAAGAGATCGTTAAAAACGTGCGTGAGCACGCACGCGACGGTGCGATCATTCTTATGCACGATTTTATCGGCAAAAACAGCCCAACCCCTGCGGCATTGCGGCAGATCATACCAATGCTACAGGAATTGGGCTTTGAATTTGTAACGGTCAGTCGTTTGCTTCAGGGGTAGGGGTGCCTTCGGCACAGCTATCCGT
>SVSV01000051.1 GCA_015064125.1 Oscillospiraceae bacterium | reverse complement strand
CGTGCTTGCTATCGCAGCAGTCGGTTATCTGCTTGGCCGCGTGACCATCAAGGGTGTAAACCTTGGTACCGCGGGCGTGTTCCTGGCCGCCTTGCTTTACGGGTGCCTGTTCTATGATAAGCTGGCAGAGCAGCTGCCCCTGTACGTGACCAACGGTCTTAAAATTATTGAGACCATCGGTCTTATCCTGTTCGTGACCTCGGTCGGCTTTATTGCAGGCCCCAAGTTCTTCGGCAATCTGAAGAAAAACTTTAAGACCTATATTCTGCTCGGTCTTATCATCATTGTTTCGGGCGCTGCGGTGTGCTCTGTTTGCGTATTGATCCAGCAGAACTTCACCGACCTTCCTAAGGGCGACCTTGCCGCTATCATGGCAGGCCTTTTGTCGGGTGCTCTTACCTCTACCCCCGCGTTCTCTGCTGCAAAGGCTGCCGCCGCTGCACAGGGTATCGACGAGTCGCTTGTTGCCGTCGGTAACGGAATTGCTTATATTTTTGGCGTTATCGGCGTGGTGCTGTTCGTACAGCTCGTGCCTAAGTTCCTTAAGGCTGATATGGCTGCCGAGCGCGCTAAGATCGCAGGCGGCGACGCTGACACGGGCGAGGAGCCTGTTGAGGTAAAGGAAACCAAGAAGCTGATCGAGATCGACCCCTTCGGTATTGCCGCATTTGCCCTGGCAGCTATTGTTGGCGTGATCATCGGCTCGTTCAAGTTCGGTAACTTCTCGCTGACCACCACGGGTGGCTGCCTGCTGTCAGCCCTTGTGTTCGGTCACTTTGGCAAGATCGGCCCTGTGAAGGTCATGCCTGCTACGCAGACCTTGAAGGTGTTCCGCGAGTTCGGTCTGATGATCTTCCTCATTGGCTCGGGTATTGCGGGTGGCGCGAAGTTCATAGAGCTGTTCCAGCCCGTTTACTTCCTGTACGGCGCTGTTATGACCCTGGTTCCCATGGTCATCGGCTTCTTCTTTGCGAAGTACGTCTTGAAGATGCATCTTCTCAACAACCTCGGCTCGATCACGGGCGGTATGACCTCTACCCCCGCACTTGGCACGCTGATTCACGTTGCTGAGACCGAGGACGTAGGCTCGGCTTATGCCGCTACCTACCCCATCGCACTCATTTCCGTTGTGCTTTGTGCACAGTACGTGATCATCCTCTTTGGCTGATCAGGCCTGAGCACGCACCGCCACAGCCGCCCTCGGGCGGCTGTGGCAATTTTATTTAAAGGCGGTAACGGTATGCAAAATACAGCCGATCGGATGATGGAAGAAAAGCTGATCGTGGATCTGCGCGTCCGGCCGGACGGGTGTGATTTTTGTTTTTCCGGAAGATAGGGAGGGGAGTAAAAAAGCGGAATATAAATTTTTTTAATTTTTTTCAAAAAAAGGCTTGCATTTTGAAAAGATATATGTTATAATACCAACGTTGTCAAAACGGCCCGTTAGTCAAGCGGCTAAGACGTCGCCCTCTCACGGCGAAGGCATGGGTTCGATTCCCGTACGGGTCACCACGAAACAAAAAGCACCTGCCAATCGGCAGGTGCTTTTTTTGTTTTGTGGCGCGCTCGCGCGCGGGATCGCCCCAAAATCATTTTAGTAAAAACGCTCTGTACCCGAGAAGGTCGCCTGTTTCAAATACGGTTCTGCCGTTTTCGGTGCGGCTGGGCAGCTTCTTCATTTCGGGCAGGACGTATACCTCGTATTGGCTGTTCAGGGAAACCGGAACGCTCTTCATGTACGTGTGCTCCTCAATGATACCGCGGCTCATCTTGTGCTCGGGGTAGGTCGCCTTCACGTGCAGGACTGTGTGGGCGGCGGTTTTTGTGAGTGCGACCGTTGCCGTTTTTGGCATCTGCGGTGCGTCGATCAGCCTTTCAGGGAGCAGGGCATCGATCAGCTTTTTCATAAGCTCCCTGTGCTCAACAAGGAAGTTGTCAGCATAGGCCTTGCATAGATCAAAGCAAATGCAAGCGGCATTATTTTTGATGATGGCGGCGCTGTATGCAGTAGGCTCGCCTTGGGGTCTGTAATAGCAGGATTGTCTGCCGTCCCAAGTAAAGTTCACGATATTGCTTACGTATTTGGCGATCTCGGTGCCACCCCGATTTTTTATGACTCGGGAGGGATCGTACATTGCCCAGCGCATATCACTACCCGTTACCGTGTAGTAGGCGTTGTCGCGCGTGTCCTTCCCGACAAGCTCAACAAAATCAAGCAGGCCCAGCTCACACCCAAGGTCGATCGCCGCGCCGACAAAGATCACCCGTCCGCCCCTTGCGCAAAAATCGCGCACACGGGCCTTGAAGGCTTCACCGTAATCGGCCATTTCGCTGATGATCAGCAGCTTGACGCCGTCGTTTTCAAAAGAACCGTTTTCGTCGTATACGTTATACTGTATCTTCAGCTCCTTGAGCATACGTGCCGCGCCCTTTGCAAAATACGGCAATCTGCGTGTAACGTCGTTTGAATGAATGATGACGCCCACCTCAACAATATTCTCGGAATCCTTGGTATAGGGCTCGTAGGCGAGCTTTTCCTCCATGACTTGCTTGACGCGTGCCACGACCTCATTTTCAAAGCCGTCCACGGGGTGCATGTGATCGCCGTAGGAGATACCAAAGCTGTTCATCATCGCATCGTAAAGGTCGTTTTGCATCGAGGCGATCGGCTTGACGCCGCCGAAATCCCCCCATGAATTCTGAAATCTGCCGCTCATATAAATGCGGTCCTCATACATCGTTCTGGTATAAGCCGCCATGGAATCAAAATAGTCGTATCCCCATTGCGGGTCGCTTGAAAGGCATTCGATCTCGGCGTGCGTCTGGCGTCCGACCGTCCAGGATAAGCCGTTGAAGTAGAATTTGATCCCGTCCTTTTTGTCACCTGCTGCGTCGTAGATCTCCTTTGCAAATTCAAGGCGTATCTTGTTTTGATAATCAAGCACCGCCGCATTGTCGTCGACATCTACGCGGCGCTTGGCCATATCCGCCATACACGTGGGGCAAAAGCATTCCCGAAGCTGAAAGCAATCGCAGAAGAGTCCGTCGATATCATAGCGGCAGACCTCGCGGATCTCAGCCAGAAAATGTGCCCTGTAAGGCGAGTTGTAGCACATGATGCGAAAGAAATTATCCTTTTTGTCGTCAAGATAAATACGCCCGTCCTTGCCGGCCTTCAGCCAGCCCGGGTTGTCGGCAGCAATTTCGTGGTCAAGACCGACGTTGAAATAGGCGGTAACGCCGATCCCGCGCTTGTGGCAAGCCCTTAGCATCTCGTCAAGCACGTCGCGATCGCCAAGGCCGGGATATTTCTTTCCGACCCTTGTGTTATAGTAGCTGTATCCCATATTACAGCGTGCCGCTACGTTGACGTATTCGATATGCGCTGTTGCCAGCTGTGCGGCAAAATGCTCGGCATCAAAATTTTTTAAAATGTTTTCGATCCCCGGGGAGGTGTGAAAATCGAAATGAAATGCCCTGCCAAGCCTCGGTCCTACTGTTTTGATCATATATTTGCCCCCTTTTTCAAAAGCTTTTCTATATTTTAGCAGGGATTTTTTGCATTTTGAATATCGTTTTTGATGCCAAATCTTTCAATTTTGATCATCCCATTGACAGAATTTGGCGCGTGGTGTAAAATATAGTTACACCTTAAAAGGCCGAGAAGGGGGAGATGAATATGCAATGCACGTCGATCACGTCCTACAATAAATGCCTGACCCCCGCTGTGTGGGATTTTCCCAACATTACGCGTCCGTTCTCTATTATGTATTACGTTCTCGGTGGCAGTGCGTTTTACACCTTTGACGGTGTGGAAAAGCCGTTTGAAAAGGGGCACTTGTATATTCTGCCCGCCAATAAGACCTATTCGCTTCGCGAGGATCCAAGCGATAAGTTTTATTCGGTCTATATTCACACCTATACGTCCCCTGAAATTGATTCGGTCATCGACATCGACGTACAGGCCGACGGATTTTTAAAGGATACGCTTGAGCTGATCGGGCGGTATGCGCAAGAGGCGGAGTCGGGCTATCTTTATCATCTTACCAATATGCTGCTTTCCTATCTTGCAGGGCGGGAGGCGATGGCAAGGCCGCAGCTCCCCGAACGGATAAAGGAATATATCAATTCAAATTTTGTGCGTGTTTTCAAGCATAACGACCTTTCCCATCACTTCAATTATTCAAGGCCGCACCTTACAAGGGTGTTCAAGGAAAAATACGATCTGACGCCAAAGCAATATGCGCAGCAGCTTGTCTTGCAGGAAGCACTTTTTCTGCTTCGTGAGGGGGGCTCGGTTGCCGAAATTGCCGAACGCCTTGCATTTTCTTCACCCGAAAACTTCAGCCGATTTTTTAAGGCCTGCTACGGGTATGCGCCCACCGAATACCTGAAGCGCTTTAAGGATTTTCCGCTGTAATGTGGGCGTGCCGAGTGCCATCAAGCGGGCGGTTGACACAGGCTGAAAATTTTTGTATAATAGTAAGCAGTAGGTATGGCGAGAGGCCAAATAAAAAAGGATAGGTGACGTTATGGATAAGGACTTACGCGTGGGGGGCGGGGCCCCAAAGGGCAATGTATGGGCGCTTTTGCCGATCGCTGTTTTTTTGGTGATCTACATCGGTGTCAGCATTATTTTTAAGGATTTTTATCTGATGAGCGTGGCGGTGGCATTTCTTTGTGCCATTCTGGTGGCTTGCCTGCAAAACCGCGCGCTTGATTTTGATAAAAAGCTGGCGGTAATGGCCGAGGGCGTGGCGGATAAAAATATCGTCACCATGGTGCTGATCTTTCTGTGTGCCGGTATTTTTGCCGGGATCCTCGGCAGGGAAGGTGCGCAGGCTGTGGCGGATCTGCTGCTGAGCTTCATTCCCGCACGCTTTTCCGTGGTGGTGATCTTTGTGGTATCCTGTCTGGTTTCTACGGCCATGGGCACCTCCTGCGGCACGATCACCGTCATTGCACCCATTGGTGCAGCAGTGGCAGCGGCAACGGGCATCTCGCCTGTGCTGTTTGTTTCCTCGGTGGTGGGTGGCGCCATGTTTGGTGACAACCTTTCCTTTATTTCGGATACCACCATTGCCGCGACCAGCACGCAGGGCTGTAACATGCGCGACAAGTTTAAGGAGAACTTCCTGATCGCATTGCCCGCAGCGCTTCTCACGATCGTGATCTTGATCGTGATCGCCTTTGTTGGCGGTGAGGTCAATTCGTATACGCCCGGTGAGATCAATCTGTGGCTACTGGTGCCCTATATCCTTGTGCTGATCGGCGGCGTGGTCGGCATCAACGTCTTTTTGGTGCTGATCGGCGGTATCGTGGTGGCGGCCGCGGTAAAGCTGGCGCTGGGCACGGGTGTTTCGGGCGTGATCGCCGCAATGGGCGGCGGCGCGTCGGGCATGTTTGAGGTCATTATCGTAACCGTGCTTGTGTCTATGCTTTCGGCCTTGATGCGTGCATACGGTGGGTTTGATGCGTTGCTTTACGGCATCAAGCGTGTATTCCGCGGACGCGTTGGCGGCCAGCTTGGCATCGCTACGCTGGTATCGGCAATGGATATTGCCACCGCAAACAATACCGTGGCTATTGTAATGGCCGCGCCCATTGCAAAGAATATCAGTGAGGAATACGGTATCACCAATACCAAAACGGCGTCGCTGTTGGATATTTTCGGCAGCGTGGTGCAGGGGCTTATTCCTTACGGTGCGCAGCTCATCACTGCAACGGCAATGACGGGTGTGGGCGCACTTGAAATGATGCCCTATATGTTTTATCAGTATTTGCTCGCTATCAGTGCAGTGGCATTTATGTTCATTCCCGCACACCGCAGGAAATAATCATAAAAAGGCAGAAAACGTATCACGTTTTCTGCCTTTTTTAGCTTGTGCTGAGCTATGACTGTACAATGATTTTTACCGCGACGATCTGTGGCGGAAGGGACATCATCACCTGACCGTTATATTGGATTTTTACGGTGTCACCCACTGAAAGGTCGGTGCGCGAAAGGGTGTTGCCCTCGCTGTCAAGATATGTGGTTTGCTCGCCCGTGATCACGAGATATATCCCTGAGGCATACTCGCTCTCCAGCACCTCCACCTCTATTTTTTCGCCCATGCTTTTGATGTCGGCGATCATTTGAACACTGCCGTCGGGGGCAGGCTCTTCCGCATTATCACAGGCAAAAAGCGTGAAAAGAGAGAGCAGCAGGAGGGAAAAGAGTAAAAATTTTTTCATGGCAGCTCCTTTCTTGCAGGGGGGAATAAAAAACGGCGCACAGCGCCGTTTTTTATTGTCGGATCAGCGATTGAGGATCAGCTTGGTAAGCTCTACGGGTTCAACGATCTGGTCGCCCTTGTAAACGCGCATATTGCCCGAGGCGATCTCGTCGATCAGCACGACCTCGCCGTTGTTGTAGCCAAATTCAAATTTGATATCCCACAGATCAAGGCCGATGGTCTTAAGGTCGTCGGCAACGATCTTGGTGATCTTCAGGGTCTGTGCCTTCAGGCTTTCAAACTGCTCGGCAGTCATCACGCCAAGGGCTACAAGGCCCTCGCCCGTTACCAGCGGATCACCCTTTTCGTCGTTTTTGAAGGTGCATTCTACGTAACCGCCCTCAAGACGGGTGCCGTTTTTGATATACTCGCCGTAGCGGCGCACAAAGCTGCCCGTAGCAACCAGACGGCAGATGACCTCAAGGCCGCCGCCGCCCTGTGCCTTACCGAAGCACTCGGCATTGAGCACCTCCATGGTGGCATTTTCCACATCAGCGGATACGTAATGGGTTTTGATGCCTGCCTTTTTCAGCATTTCAAAGTAGTAAACGGAGGTTTCAAGATTGGCGCGGCCGATACCCTCGATCGTCAGGCCCACGCTGTTTTCGCCCGGGTCAAACACGCCGTCCTTGCCCGTGCAGTCGTCCTTGAATTTAAGCAGCACGTTGCCATTATCAAGTGCGTAAACGTCTTTGGTCTTACCCTGATACAATTTTTTCATATCATTTCTCCTTTGTTGCCGAAAAAGCATTTTTTACAGTTTTATTATAAGCATTTGGTGTTTGTTTGTCAATAGAAATCTTTGCGTCACAGCTATTTTTTTGATGAACGATATGTGTGCAACTCCCGCTTTTATGAAAGCTCTATGAGGGATCTGCCCGTAAATTCACGCACAAGGCTGTCAAGCTTATGCACGGGGAGTCCGACGACGTTGAAATAATCGCCCGTTATACCTTCAATAAAGAGCGAGGCCAGGCCCTGTACGGCGTAGGCGCCTGCCTTATCGCGCGGCTCGCCGCTTTGCACGTACCAAAGAATTTCCTTGTCGCTCATCGGGGCAAAGCGTACGGTGGTCTTGTCAAAGCCCGCCATTTCACGCGCACCCTGCAAAAGGGCTACGCCGCTGATGACGTGGTGGGCCTTGCCCGAAAGCAGGCGGAGCATGCGTGTGGCATCCGCGTCGTCGGCAGGCTTGCCGAGAATGGTATCATCGATGGCCACCACGGTATCTGAGGCGATGATCAGCGTGTCCTCGTCGAAATTGCCCTCGCGAACAAGCAGCTCGCGAACCGCGCGCCCCTTGCGCAGGGCAAGCTCGCGCACCAAAAGAGCGGGGTCGGTGATGGCCGAGCTTTCGTCGGCATCGGCACTGACCACGTCAAAGCGTACGCCGAGCATGGTTAAAATTTCCTTGCGGCGAGGGGATCTGGAGGCTAAAACGATCCGCATTATTTTACACCCGTGGAGCCGAAGCCGCCTGCCCCGCGTGCGGTTTCATCAAGCGTATCGGTCACGATGAAGTCAGCCGTGAGGACGGGCATAAACATCATTTGCGCAATGCGGTCGCCGCGTGCCACAGCAAAGGGCTCCTTGCCCGTGTTGTGCAGCCCCACCTGGATCTCACCGCGGTAGTCGGCGTCGATCACGCCGATGCCGTTAGACAAACGAATTCCTTTTTTAATGGCAAGCCCACTGCGTGCGGCGAGAATTGCGACCACCTCGCGGCTCTCGGGTGCGATGGCGATGCCCGTGGGGATAAGCGCGCGCTCACCGGGGGCGATCGTCAGGGTCACACCCTCGTCAAGCGCGGCGCGCAGGTCAACGGCGGCAGAGCCGTCGGTGGCATAGGTCGGCAGCTCCATGCCGCGGGAAAGCAATATCTTAACAGGAATTTTCATCATAAAGCTCCTTTTTTGTCGTTGCTATTATTATAGCACACAACGGGGAAGAAAGCAATCGTTTTAAGCACCAAAATCGCATTGTTTTTCGAAAGAGTACTCCGAAGGGCTGTCGGTGCTTGGCTTGGCGCTGTTTTGCGAATGGAAAACAAAGAATGCTCTTGCATTTTTCGTCAAAATGCGCTACAATGTAAGAGATCTGAAGAATAAGAAGGTGAGCGTGTGACAAACGAACAGGAAAAGCAAGCGTTAAAGGCACAGCGCATGACGACGGCGCCCGTTGAGGGGCTGATCTGCCGCCTTGCGGTGCCCTCTATCATCAGTATGCTGATCACGACCTTTTATAATATGGCAGATACCTTTTTTGTGGGGCAGCTGAATAACACCAGTGCCACGGGCGCTGTTGGCGTGGTCTTTTCGCTGATGGCGATCATTCAGGCCATGGGCTTTTTCTTTGGCCACGGGTCAGGCAATTTTATCTCGCGTAAGCTTGGCAACAACGAAACCGAGGATGCCGCACGCATGGCTACCACGGGTGTGGTGCTCGCTTTCCTTGTCGGCGTCCTGATGACGGCGCTGGGATTGATCTTTCTTGAGCCCATTGCAAATTTGTTGGGTGCTACGCCTACCATTTTGCCTTACGCCAAGGATTATATGCGCGTGATCCTGCTTGGTGCACCCGTGATGTGCACCTCGATCGTGCTCAATAATCAGCTCCGCTTTCAAGGGAACGCCGCCTACGCGATGATCGGCCTTTCCTCGGGCGGTGTGCTCAATATGATCCTTGACCCGATTTTGATCTTCGGGTTTGATATGGGTGTGATGGGCGCCGCCGTTGCCACGGTGATCAGCCAGGCGGTTGGCTTTGTGCTGCTGTTGATCGGATGTCAGAAGAGTGATAGCTTAAAGATCGATCTTCGTCTGTTCACCCCTAAGCTTTCGTATATCGCTGAGATCGCACGCGGCGGCACGCCCTCGCTCGGCAGACAAGGTCTGAACAGCGTGGCAGTCATGTGCCTGAACCGCATGATGGGCGTTTATGGCGATGCTGCCATTGCCGCGATGGCGATCGTGTCGCGCATCACCATGTTTATCAGCTCTGCGATGATCGGCTTTGGCCAAGGCTTTCAGCCCGTTTGCGGCTTTTCGTTTGGGGCAGGGAAATACGAGCGCGTGCGGCGTGCCTTTTATTTCTGCCTGAAGGTGGCGGCGGTCTTTTTGGTGGTGTGCAGTGTTGTCGGCTTTTTTGTGGCGCCCGTGGTGGTGTCGGCCTTCCAGAAAAGCGATGCCGAGGTCGTGCGCATCGGGGCGCTTGCCCTGCGGTGCCAGCTGGTGACCCTGCCGCTGATGTCTTACGTGGTGCTGGCCAATATGATGCTGCAAACGATCGGTAAGGTGGGACGTGCTACGCTCCTTGCTACGGCAAGGCAGGGGCTTTGCTTTATCCCGGCAGTGCTGCTGTTGCCGCGCTTTTTCGATATGTGGGGCGTGCTGCTGGCGCAGCCCGCCGCTGATGTGTGCGCCATTTTGGTGGCCTTGCCTATTACGATACAGCTGCTGGCACAAATGCGCAGTGCATCTCAAAGGAACGAGCGGATATAAACAATAAAAAGGACTGTCGCATAGCGACAGTCCTTTTTATTTAAAGCAACGGCTCTACTGCCGCAAATACGCGTGCGGCAACCTCGTCGGGCGTGCCCTCGGCGTTGATGATCGCTACGTTATCCTCAAGTGAGTCAAATACCTTCAGAAAGGTCGAGCGGAAGAGCGTTAAGGTTTCCTCTTTTTCGTAGATTTCTCTGGCTTCACCCCGCTTGCCGATGCGCGCCAGCGCGGCCTTGGGGGACATGTCAAGAAAAATGCAAAGGTCGGGCCGTCTGATCTCGGGGCAATCGCAGTTCATGCGTCTGACCCAATCGTAGTCAACAAGGCTCCCCTGATAGGCAAGGGAGGAGTAATAATAGCGGTCGCTGATCACGTCAAAGCCCTTTTCAAGACATTCTTCGATGCCGCCCTCACCCTTGTTGTGATGAATACGGTCCAGCGTGAAGAGTGCCGCCATCTCGGCCGCGGTACGCTTGTCCTCGCCCGAGAGGGCGCGGCGCAGCATTTTACCTGTTGGGGTGTCGGTCGGCTCGGCAGTCGGCAAAGGGGCTCTGCCAAGGGCCTTGAGCTTTTCGCAAAGCAGCTTTAGCTGGGTGCTTTTACCGCACCCGTCGATGCCCTCAAATACAATAAAAAGTGGGTGTGACATGATGCTTGTTACCTCGTTTACTGTCATTATAATATATTGTAGCATTTCCGTCGGGGCTTGTCAAGAAAGCGGCACCTGAAATTTGTGATTGACAAAGTGAGGCTGCTGTGTTAAAATAAAAAACAGTTTTGAAAAGGAGGCGAGATGGATGCTTGAAGCTTTGCATGAGCTGGTTCATATCGTGCTACATGCGGCACTTGACACGTTAAAGATCGTGCCGTTTTTGTTTTTGACCTATCTCGCCATGGAATTGCTTGAGCATAAGGCGGGTGCACGCGTGATGCGTGCCGTGTCGGGTGCCGGCAAAGCAGGCCCCGCCATCGGCGCTGCGCTCGGACTATTACCGCAATGCGGCTTTTCGGCGGCGGCCGCCGGCTTTTATGCGGGGCGGGTCGTGACGCTTGGCACGCTTATGGCGGTATTTCTTGCTACCTCTGATGAGATGATCGCAGTGTTTGTCGGCGAGGGGCTGCCTGCCGCTACTGTTTTCACGGTTTTGGCGGTAAAGCTGATAACGGGCATGCTCGTTGGCTTTTTTGTCGATGCGATTTTATTTAAAAGAAATCGCACGCTGCACGTCGAGGCACTTTGCGAGGCGGAGGGGTGTCATTGCGAGGAGGGTGTTTGGCGCTCAGCGCTTCACCACACGCTGCGTATCACGCTGTTCGTGCTGATCATTAATCTGGTGCTCGGCGCAGTGCTGCAATTTGTCGAGCCCGAAAGACTTGCCGCGATGCTTGGCGGTCTGCCCGTGCTGGGGCAGGGCGTGGCGGCGCTGGTGGGGCTTGTCCCCAACTGCGCGGCATCGGTGGCGATCGCTACGCTGTATGCGCGCGGCGTCCTGTCCGCAGGCGCGATGCTGGCAGGGCTGCTTTCGGGCGCAGGCGCGGGGCTCTTGGTGCTGTTCCGCACGAACAAGCATTTGAAGGAAAACCTGCTCTTTACCCTGGTGCTGCTTGTGATCTCCGTTGCTGTGGGGTGCTTGTTTGATTATACGGGCCTTGCCGCCCTGCTGAATTTATAAGGATACACAGCGATTGAGATAAATTTTGCCTTTGTAAAAATGTGTTAAAAGCTTGGTTTGCGAAGCCTACATTTATTATATATATGAGGCTTTTACCACAAGATGTGGGGTTGAAAAAATTTTTTGAAAAAATTTAAAAAAAGGGGTTGACAAGCCTCAACCTTTATGCTATAATGGGCAAGTCGCCGCGAAAAGGCGACGAAATGATCCTTGAAAATTGAACAACGAGAGATAGTACAAAGCACAGCAAGTGCGAAAATATCTCGACAATTCTGAAAAGAGAAATACTCTTTAAAAAAGTAATGAGCAATCAAGCTCGGAATTGAT
>SVSV01000050.1 GCA_015064125.1 Oscillospiraceae bacterium | reverse complement strand
AAGGAAAAGGGCAAAACGAAGTATTGGTTGTACATTCAGCTGGGGCTCAGCTATCAAAATTTTAACAGGATCGTCAATAACGAGACCAACGGCATTAAATTTGACAATCTCAAGGCGATCTGCGATATTTTGGAGTGTACGCCGAATGATTTGTTTGAAGAATATCATCAAGAATAATATTGCCTGCGCTAGGCAAGAGTGAATAATCCGAACCCGCCCTAAAGCCTTGCTTTTTGGCGCTTTGTGCACTTGTCACTCTTGCAAAGTCCACACTTGGCGGCGAGCGCCCAGTACAAAAATCACTCAAAAATCAAGGCTTGAGGGTCCCCAGAGTTTTGAGAGAGCAAATCTTCGCAGATGCAAAGAGAATTTTTGCGATAATATGCGGATATTATAAGGAAATTCTCTGATGCAGATGCGGATGTTTGCCCCTCAAAACCGAGTTCGGATTATTCACTCTTGCCTATGCGTGTTATCCTTTAAGGAGACCACGCAATGAATTGCCACCTCGCGGTTGCGTGAATTGAAAGCGATGTTTTTTCTTGGTCATGCGCTTAACACAGTGGTTTCTGTGGTAGGGAGTTACAATCTTCCGTTGGTTCTCCCCATTCTGTCTCCACAACAAAAGGGCACCCGACCGGGTGCCCTTTTGCTATGGTGCAGACACTTGGGATCGTCATTGTCGCTACGCGACAAAAGCAGATCGTCTGTAGCTTTGCTTGGTCTTGGGGAGTTGGCTTAACACAGCGGTTTCTGCGGTAGGGATCTACGATCTTCCGTTGGTTCTCCCCATTCTGTCTCCACAACAAAAGGGCACCCGACTGGGTGCCCTTTTGCTATGGTGGAGACACTTGGGATCGTCATTGTCGCTGCGCGACAAAAGCAGATTGTCTGCAATTTTGCTTGGTCTTGGTCGTTCGCTTAACACAGCGGTTTCTATCTCGGGGATTTACAATCTTCCGTTGGTTCTCCCCATTCGGTCTCCACAACAAAAGGGCACCCGACTGGGTGCCCTTTTGCTATGGTGGAGACAGTTGGGATCGAACCAATGACCTCATGCATGTCAAGCATGCGCTCTAACCAGCTGAGCTATGCCTCCGTTGACTTTGATATTATAACACAACTAAAAGAAAAATGCAAGCCCTTTTTTGCGTTTTGGCAAAAGTTTTTTTGCGTAGCCGAAAAGCCGCGCCTGTGGCTTTCTATAAAACGCCCCACCAACGGTAAGCCCGTGGGGTGGGGCGTGAGATTTTTCAGTAGCGGGGCGTTTGGTTACGTCAGCCCCAGAAGCCTTTTGGCGTTTTTGCAGAAGATCTTTTCCTGGGTGGCAACGGGGAGCCCTGCGTTTTCTATAAAGGCGATCTCCTTTTTGGGGTTGCTCCAGGGGGTGTCGGACGCAAAAAGCAGGCGGTTTTGGTCGTGGTCACGCAACAGGCGCCACAAAAGCGGTGCCTCGCCCTCGCGGTGAACAGAAAGCGAGGTGTCAAGATAAACATCCGTGCCGCACAAATGCTTTAAGACCTCGGCCGCGCGGCGGTAGCCGCCCATGTGCGCGGCCACTAAGGCAAGGTGCTTGTGGCGCTTGTGTACGGTGGCGATCATCTCGGGGGTGGCGTGTATAAAGTCGGGTGAGATCGGGTCAAGGCCTGCGTGTACCACCACGAAAAAGCCGCGCTCCTCTAAAAGTGAAAGCAGACGGTCAAAGCGTTCGTCGGTGAAGGGGATGCCCACATAATCGGGGTGCAGCTTGATGCCCTTAATGCCTGCCGCCGCGAGGCGGTCAAGCTCACTTTCCCATGCGGTGCTGTCGGGATGCAGGGACCCTAAGGGTATAAAAAAGTCGCTTGCAGTCAGCGAAATGGCAAAGCTGTTGACGTTATATTCCTGCTTTTGATTGGTGGCAATGTTACAGACCACGGCGCGGTCAATGCCTGCCGCACGAAGCAAACGCTCGGTATCGGCTGCGGTGCCGTCGGTGTGGGGGGTGATGGCAGCATCTGCGGAGCAGTTTTGCTTCAGCCTCACCATTGCGCGCGGTGCCAGCGTGTCGGGGAAGCAGTGAGAATGAAAATCAATACGCATAAAAATTCCTCTTTTCTTGCAAGTTATTGTAACACGGTTTTGCAAAAAAAAGCGTATAACGTTGCATCGTTTACAAAATCTTAACAAAATATCAAGATATATTGTGTGTATATATCAAAATTATATGTTAAAATAAAGAGGTAAGTGATCAGAGTACGGTTGTCGCATCATGCAACCGTTGATAAAAAATTCACAAGCGGAGGTTTATTGCAGCATGGAAAAAAAGCAATCGGCAGCAAGAGCGCGTCTTGAGGCGTTTTTTGATGCCGCCACTTTTGTGGAGCTGGGGGCGTATATCCGCCGCCCCGGCAATCTGAGTGAAAATGAGGGCGTGGTTTGCGGCTACGGCGCGGTGTCGGGCAGACTGGTGTTTGCCTTTGCCCAGGACGCCGATGCCATGAAGGGCGCAGTAGATGCGCGCCACGCCGAAAAGATCGCCGCCCTTTACGATAAGGCCGTGTCGGTGGGTGCCCCCGTCGTAGGCATGCTTGACAGTGCGGGTGCTGTGGTGTTTGACGGTGCTGCCGCCCTTTCGGGGTACGGCGTGCTGCTGGATACCGTGGCAAGTGCCTCGGGCGTGGTGCCTCAGCTTGCGCTGGTGCACGGCGCATGCACGGGCACGATGGCTGTTCTTGCCGCCGCCTTCGATTTTACGGTGGTGACGAAAAGCGCAGATCTTTACGTCACGGGCGAGGGCAGCGGTGAGGCTGCCTATCTTGCAGGCGAGGCCGCGATGCTGGTGGAAAACGAGCAAGAGGGCTTGAGCGCCCTGCGCTCCTTGCTTGCCTATCTGCCCGACGCGTGCGATCGCGCAAGCGACACGGGTGCCTCGGGTGACGATCCCAACCGCCCCGTGGCGCTTGATGGGAAAACGACAGCCAAGGCGGCGCTGGGTGCCGTTTGTGACAACGGTACGTGCCTCGCGCTTTACGGTGGCACTGCTCCCGAGGTGGTGGCAGGGCTTGCCACCGTGGGGGACGTCGCTGTTGCGGTGCTGGCCGTTGACGGTGCGCTTTCGCTTGACGGTGTTGAAAAAATGACAAAAATGCTCCACGTGGCCGATGCCTTTGGGCTGCCCGTGGTAACGCTGCTGAATTGCACGGGCTTAGATACGGTAGGGAACAGGGCGGCCGTAGCTCTCGCGCGTCTTTCGCGCTTGCAGAGTGCCGCAGATACCGCACGCGTGAGCGTTGTGGTGGGTGCCGCCGTTGGTGCCGGATTTGTGTTCGGTGGCAATAAGGCAATGGGTGCCGATGTGGTGCTTGCACTGCCCGAAGCCGAGATCGCGGCCATTCCTGCCGCCACGGCCGTGGCGTTCCTGCAAAACGACAGTATTTCCAAAACGCGCGACCGCGCTACGCTGGAGGCAGAGTGGCGCCTTGAGCACGCCACCGCCCTTGCCGCTGCCTCGGTTGGCGAGGTCGACGACATTGTGGTGCCTGCCGAGCTGCGCGCCCGTGTGATCGCTGCCCTTTATATGCTTGAGGGCAAGAACGGCCTTCGCTGAGTGAGGTGCCGAATGATAAATACAAGCTTAGCACTGAATTTGGGTGAGCGCATTGCCTATGCAGGGCGTATGGCCCTGATCGGTATGGTGACGATCTTTGCGGCACTTTCCATCTTGTGGGGGGCGCTGGCGCTCTTTCGCATAGGACTTGCCGCCGCCGATAAGCGCCGTGCCGCCAAGTCGGCAAGCACCGCGGCGCCTGCTGCGGCCGCTGCACCTACCCCCACCCCCACCGCTGATGACGGTGAGGTGGTCGCCGCTATCACTGCGGCGATCTCCTTGATGCTGGCCGAGGAAAACGGCGGCAGCGCACCTGCCTTCCGCGTGGTTTCTTACCGACGCTCGGGCAAAAAACTTTAAGAAAGGCTTTGGTAAAATATAATGAGAAGATTTCAAGTAACCGTAAACGGTACGCAATATGACGTCATGATCGAGGAGGTCGGCGCTGCTGCACCCGCAGCACCTGCCGCACCCGTTGCCCCCGTAGCGCCCGCAGCGCCTGTTGCACCCGCTGCACCTGCCGCACCTGCCGCCGCCCCCGCAGGGGAACCCGTTAAGGCACCGATGCCCGGCACCGTGATGCGCGTGAACGTGAAGGCAGGGGACAGCGTAAGATCGGGTGACGTGCTCCTGGTGCTAGAGGCCATGAAGATGGAAAACGATATCGTTGCCCCCCGTGACGGTGTGGTTGCCGCTGTGGTGGCCGCGCAGGGTGCCACCGTTGCCACCGACGACGTATTGGTGACCTTACAGTAAACGGAGCATTGCCATGCTTGATAGTATTTTAAACTTTTTGCAAAGCACGGGCGTGTATCGGCTTTTTGCCGATAACCCCATGTGGTGGCAAACGGCGGTCATGTTTCTCATTTCCGCGGTGCTTGTCTACCTTGCTGTGGTGCGTGGCTTTGAGCCGCTGCTGCTCCTGCCCATTGCTGTTGGTATGTTTTTGACGAACCTGCCCGGTGCTGAGCTCTTTCACCCCGATCTGTTTTTAACGGCAGGGGAAATTGATTACGGCGCAGTCCTGCACCGGGGGGGCCTCATTGACCTTCTTTACCTCGGTGTGAAGCTCGGTATTTATCCGTGCCTTATTTTCATCGGCATCGGTGCGATGACCGATTTCTCGCCCCTGATCGCCAACCCCAAGACGCTCCTGATCGGTGCAGGTGCACAGCTCGGTGTGTTCGTCGCCTTTGCGGCGGCACTGATCTCCGGTGTTTTTACCCCACAGGAGGCGGCGGCCATCGGCATCATCGGCGGTGCGGACGGCCCGACGGCGATACTTGTCACCAAGGTGCTGGCTCCCCATTTGCTTGGTGCCATTGCCATTGCGGCATATAGCTATATGGCGCTGATTCCCATGATTCAGCCCCCCTTTATGCGCCTTTTGACGACCAAAAAGGAGCGCGCCATTCGTATGACCACCCTGCGCCGTGTTTCCACGGTCGAAAAGGTCTGCTTTCCCTTGATCGTCACCTTTGTGGTGTGGCTGATCGTCCCCGATGCCGTGACGCTGATCGGGTGCCTTATGTTCGGTAACCTTTTAAACGTTTGCGGTGTTACCGACCGTCTGTCCAAGACCGCGCAAAATGAGCTTATCAATATCGTCACCATCTTCCTTGGCATCAGTGTAGGTGCCACGGCGACGGCCGCGAATTTCTTGAAGCTTGAAACGCTCCTTATTATCGGCTGCGGCCTTGCCGCCTTTATTGTGTCGACCTGCGGCGGCCTTATCACGGCAAAGATCATGAATGTGCTTTCGGGCGGTAAAATCAATCCCCTCATTGGCTCGGCGGGCGTGTCTGCTGTGCCGATGGCGGCACGCGTGTCGCAGAAGGTGGGCAGAGAAACCGACCCCAACAATTACCTTCTGATGCACGCAATGGGCCCCAACGTGGCGGGCGTGATCGGCTCGGCTATTGCTGCGGGCGTCTTCCTTTCCTGGGCGTTTTAATTGAAATTTAATGGAGATTGCTATGTCTAAAGTAAAAATTACAGAAACGATTATCCGCGATGCGCACCAGTCCCTCATTGCCACGCGCATGACGACCGAGGAGATGCTGCCTGCCCTTGAAAAGATGGATAAGGTCGGCTATCACTCGATCGAGGCATGGGGCGGCGCCACCTTTGACAGCTGCCTGCGTTTTCTTGGGGAGGACCCGTGGCAACGTCTGCGCGTCATCCGCGACAAGGTGAAAAATACCAAGCTGCAAATGCTGTTCCGCGGCCAGAACATTCTCGGATACCGTCATTATTCCGATGACGTGGTAGCCTATTTTGTGCAAAAGTCGATCGCCAACGGCATTGATATTTTGCGTATTTTTGATGCACTTAACGACCCCCGTAATCTGAAGACCGCCATTGATGCCACGCGGCGTGAGGGCGGTCACGTGCAGGCGGCGTTTTCCTACACCACGGGCCCCGGCTACACGCTTGAGTATTATGCCAAATATGCCAAGCAGCTGGAGGAAATGGGCGCTGACTCCATCTGCATCAAGGATATGGCGGGGCTGCTGAAGCCCTTTGATGCCTACGACCTTGTAAAGGCCATCAAGGGGGCAGTGCGCCTGCCTGTGCAGCTGCACACCCACTATACCGCAGGTCTTGCCTCCATGACGCTTCTCAAGGCCGTGGAGGCAGGTGTCGACGTCATCGACACGGCAATGTCGCCGCTGGCGATGGGCACCTCTCAGCCCCCGACGGAAACGCTGGTGGCGGCGCTTGCGGGCACCCCCTATGATACGGGCATCGACCTTGGCGCCCTTGATGAGATCACCAAGCACTTTACCGCACTGCGTGAAAAGTACCTTGCCAGCGGTCAGCTTGACGTAAAGGCCTTGAAGGTTGACGTCAACGCCCTGCTTTATCAGGTGCCGGGCGGTATGCTTTCAAACCTGATGCGCCAGCTTGCCGATGCAGGGAAGTCGCATTTGCTCGGCGAGGTCTTAAACGAGGTGCCGCGCGTGCGCGCTGACGTCGGCTTTCCGCCTCTGGTGACGCCCTCCTCGCAGATTGTGGGCACGCAGGCTGTGTTTAACGTCATCGGCGGTGAGCGCTACAAGATGGTGACCAAGGAATTCCGTGCGATGGTGCGCGGCGAGTACGGCAAAACGCCGATGCCCATTGATCCCGAGGTCGCTGCCAAAATCATCGGTGACGAGGCGCCCATTACCTGTCGCCCTGCCGATAAGCTTGCCCCTGAGCTTGATGCCTTGCGTGAAAAGATGGCAGGATATCTTGAGCAGGAGGAGGACGTGCTCACGTACGCGCTCTTTGAGCAGGTGGCGGTGAAATTCTTTGAGGAGCGTAAGAAAAAGCTCTACGGTATTGACAAAAACGCCGATGCCGCCCTTGGCGTGCATAGCGTGTAAGTTTAAAAAAGCACCGACGATCCTGTGGATCGTCGGTGCTTTGCTTTTTTGCAAAATATTTGCACCGCGCAAACGGGAGGGAGGTGTGTTATCCGTTAAGGATAACACAGGGTGAAATCCGTCTTCGACGGATGAAATCCACCTATGGTGGATGAAGTCGCTTTCGCGATGAAATCCTGCTTCGCAGGGTTATATTCTACGCGGAGGTTGCCCTCCCCTACAAGGAGGGTGTCATGTTTTTTCATTGATTTGAACATCAAATTCGGGAAAACAAAGCAAAAAGTAATCACACTCGTCGCAACAACACTCAAAGTCTTGCAGGCCGTTACCAAGGCAAACGGTAGGTTTTCCCGGCGTAAGCTCTACGCCTGTAATATCTATTACCTTTTTTGGAATATTCTTGCTCATATATCTATCCTCCCTAACAGCATATAAAAAAGGTGCGCAACCGAAGCCACGCACCGAAAAACGCAAACTCCGATTGTCGCCAAACAAATTTAAATAGAATTAGGGTATCTCTACCATAACCATTTAAAAGGAATTTGCGTTTTTACCAAATTCTAAAAATGATTATGGCGAAGAAAGGGTATAATTATCCCATAAAGAAAAAGATACCTCAAATTCTATTATTAAATTTGTTTGGCATAATTATTATATCACGGTTTTTGGGTTTTGTAAACTCATTTCGCGAAATTTTATCTAATTATCTTTCATAAAAAAGAATGTTATTTTTCCTGACAACTACTGACTTAATTAAAGACAACACGCGGGAGGCGTTTCGCCTCCCATGGAATGTTTGCACCGCGCAAAAACGGGTCGTCGTATGCCCTCGGCAGAGCCGAGCGCCAACGCCCCCTACGGGATAGTTGGTGCATTTTTGCGGCGTTTTGCCTCTTGTGAAAATAAAAGGGGCAGGGAATTGGGAGGTGGGCTCCTCAAATTCTCTGCCTTTTTGATTTGGTGTTATCTTTTTCCTGTTTTAATTTCCCCGTGCTTGCCTTCGTATGCTTCGATCAGGTCGCGAATGAGCACAAGAATTTGACTGTTGGCGCTTCTGCCCTCGTAGTCTGCAATGACATGCAGCTTGTCTAACATTTCTTCTTCAATTCGGATAGATAAACTTTTTGTAGCCATATAAACCTCATTTTGAATTTATTATATGTTTACTTTATAACTATTTTGTGCTAAAATGTTATATATGAACATATAATATGTTTAAAATATATTTATATTGGAGCAAAAAAATGAAGGTTGCTATTGTTGGTTCAAGAAATCTGACAAGCATTGAGATTGAGAGATATTTGGTAGACGATGTTGAAGAAATTGTATCGGGTGGTGCTGTTGGCGTGGATGCTTGCGCTGCCATGTATGCAAAAAATAAGGGTTTAAAGCTTACTGAGTTCTTGCCTCAATATGAGCGTTACGGTAGAGCCGCACCTATCGTTCGAAACAAAAAGATAGTGGACTATGCTGATAAAATAATCGTTTTTTGGAATGGGAGTTCAAGGGGTACTTTGTCTGTTATTCAATATGCTAAAAAAACAGGAAAGCCTCTGGAGGTCGTTATTTGCGAACCATTTATGAGAGTTTTCGGGAGGGAAGATTGAATTGCTTTTGGCGGATGCCAAAAGCAAGAAAGAAGGGCACCCCCTTTTTCAAAAGGGGTGCCCTTCTTTTTTTATGCTTTTTCCATTCTCGGCTTAGTACATACCGCCGCCCATGCCGCCACCGGCCATTGCAGCGTTTGCTGCAGCCTCGGCTGCGGGGTCCTTCTTGTCAGCCACAACGCTCTCAGTGGTGAGCACCACGGAGGCGATGGAAGCTGCATTTTGCAGTGCGGAGCGAGTCACCTTGGTGGGGTCTACGATGCCTGCCTGGAGCATATCGCAGTACACCTCCTTGTAAGCGTCAAAGCCCCAGCCGAGCTTGCCCGAGGACATGATCTTATCCACGATCACGGCGCCGTCAAAGCCTGCGTTAGCGGCGATCTGACGTACGGGCTCCTCAAGGGCCTTGAGAACGATGCGTACACCGGTCTTTTCGTCACCCTCTACGGTGTCAAGGAGCTTGGCGACCTCGGCGATGACGTTCAGATAAGCGGTGCCGCCGCCTGCCACAATGCCTTCCTCAACGGCGGCTCTGGTGGCGTTCAGTGCGTCCTCGATGCGCAGCTTCTTTTCCTTCATTTCAGCCTCGGTTGCGGCACCTACCTTAATAACGGCTACGCCGCCTGCAAGCTTGGCAAGGCGCTCCTGCAGCTTTTCGCGGTCGAAGTCGGAGGTGGTGACCTCAATGGCGTTCTTGATCTGCGTTACGCGCGACTTGATGGCGTCGGGGTTGCCTGCGCCGCCCACGATAATGGTGTTTTCCTTGTTGATCTTCACCTGACGGGCGCGGCCGAGCTGCATAATGGAGGTATCCTTCAGCTCAAGACCGAGGTCAGCAGAGATCACCTCGCCGCCCGTGAGAACGGCAATATCCTGCAGCATTTCCTTGCGGCGATCGCCAAAGCCGGGTGCCTTTACGGCAACGCAGGTAAAGGTGCCGCGCAGCTTGTTGAGCACAAGGGTGGTCAGAGCCTCGCCCTCTACGTCCTCGGCAACGATGACAAGCTTTCTGCCCGACTGCACCATCTGCTCAAGCAGGGGCAGGACCTCTTGAATGTTGGAGATCTTCTTGTCGGTGATCAGGATCATGGCGTCGTCGATCACGGCTTCCATCTTATCCATATCGGTTGCCATGTAGGGGGAAAGGTAGCCGCGGTCAAACTGCATGCCCTCAACCACCTCGGAGTAGGTGTCAGCAGACTTGCTCTCCTCAACGGTAATGACGCCGTCAGCGGTCACCTTTTCCATAGCATCAGCGATCAGCGCGCCGATGACCTCGTCACCTGCGGAGATCGTGCCGACACGTGCGATATCCTCGCTGCCGTTTACCTTCTTGGAGTTTGCCACAAGGCACTCCACAGCGCGGTCAACAGCCTTCTTCACGCCCTTGCGGAGCACCATGGGGTTGGCGCCTGCGGTCACGTTCTTCATGCCCTCGCGCACGAAGGCCTGTGCCAAGAGCGTAGCGGTGGTGGTGCCGTCGCCTGCGGCGTCGTTGGTCTTGGTGGCCACCTCGCGCACCAGGCGTGCACCCATATCCTCAGCAGCGCACTCAAGCTCGATCTCCTTGGCGATGGTCACACCGTCGTTGGTGATCAGGGGCGCGCCGAATTTTTTGTCAAGCACGACGTTTCTGCCCTTGGGGCCAAGGGTGATTTTTACCGTGTTTGCCAGCTTATCAATACCGCGGCACAGGGCGTCGCGCGCCTCAATGCCGTAAAGAATTTCCTTTGCCATGATCAGTTTCCTCCCGTTATTATTCTACGATGGCCAAAATGTCGCTTTGGCGCACGATATTGTACTCGACACCGTCACACTTGACCTCGGTGCCCGCATATTTGCCGGTGATGACGCGGTCGCCAACCTTTACCAGCATTTTTACCTCTTTACCGTCAACAAGACCGCCCGGGCCTACGGCCACCACCTCGGCAACCTGGGGCTTTTCCTGGGATGCTGCGGTTAAGATCAGTCCCGATTTCGTTTTTTCTTCTGCCTCCACGAGCTTTACCACAACGCGGTCGGCTAAGGGTTTTAAAGTCATTGTATTTGCCTCCTTTAACTGCATGCTGAGTAGCAGCGTTTGTAGAAATTTGGCACTCATAACGAGTGAGTGCTAACTCATAAGATTATTTTACACTAAATACTGGAAAAATCAAGTCTATTTTGTATTGTTCACACATTGTTAACAAAAGGAGAGGATATGTTGGAGAGAATGCTGGGCGGTGTCGGTGTGGCTTTGCCGATCGCGCTGTTTTTGTGCGGTCTATACTTTCTTTTTCGCTGCGGTGTGCCGCTTTGCCGTCACCCCAAAAGGGCGCTGCGAGCCATTTTTGGCAGGAGTCCCTCGGGCGCCTCGCCCTGGCGGGCGTTGGCGCTTGCGCTGGCAGGCACGCTTGGAGTGGGGAATATTGCAGGCGTTGCCACCGCCATTTCCTTTGGCGGCGCAGGGGCGGTATTTTGGATGCTGGTGGCGGCGTTTTTGGCCATGCCCTTAAAGTATGCTGAGATCGTTTTGTCGCAGTCTACTGCGCGGCGTGATGCGGCGCTCTGCCTGCACGGCGGCGCCACATATTATATAAGGAAAGCATTTGGGGGGCAAACGGGGCGCGCCCTTGCGGCACTTTTTGCGCTCTTGCTGCTGTTTTCCACCCTCACGCTCGGCACGATGCTGCAAGCCAGCGCCGCGGCACAGGCACTGGCATCTGCCTTCAGGTGGCCGCCGCTTCTGGTGGGGGGCGTGATGGCACTGCTTGCCGTGGCGGTACTGTGGCGCGGCAGGGAATTGCTGTTGCGTGTATGCGGCGTGTTGGTGCCGCTTTTGTGTGCAGTATTTGTTTTGCTTTGCGTGGCGGTGCTGGTGATACGGCGTGCTATGATCGGTGAGGCGCTGCGTGCGATCGTCACGGGGGCGTTTTCCCTCAAAAGCGGGCTTGGCGGTGCCCTTGGCACCGCGGTGCGGTACGGCGTTTCAAGGGGGCTTGTTTCCAACGAGGCGGGGTGCGGCACCGCCCCCATCGCCCACGCCTCGGCTGAGGCAAGCAGCCCTGCCGCGCAGGGGCTTCTCGGTGTGGTAGAGGTGTTTGTCGATACCGTGCTGCTTTGCACCCTGACGGCCCTTGTCATTTTAGTTAGCGGTGTGCCGCTTTGCGATGAGGGCGGCATGCAGCTGGCGCTTGCCGCCTTTGGGGCGGTGCTGGGGGCGCCTGCACGTGCCATTCTGGCACTTTCCTGCCTGCTGTTTGCCTTTGCAACGGTCCTTTGCTGGTCGCACTATGGGGCTGAGGCGCTGGGGTATCTTTCGGTGCGCTCCTCGGGGCGTGCACCCCTGGTGCTGCTTGTCGGGGTGGCGCTTGCCACCGTCACGGGCGCAGTCGCGGCACCGCGTGCCGTGTGGGCGCTGACAGATCTTGCCCTGGCCGCGATGACCCTGTTAAATCTTGCGGCGCTGCTCTTGTCGCGTGATACCGTTTTGGCCGAAACAAGGCGCTTTTGTAAATGATAAAAGGGGGTGAGTCAAATGCAAAAATGCATTTGACTCACCCCCGTCGTTTTTGCTTTGCGGCTAAACACCGCAATTTTTGCCTGTTTTGCAGGCAAAAACCGCAAATTCCGCGC
>SVSV01000049.1 GCA_015064125.1 Oscillospiraceae bacterium | reverse complement strand
CAGGCCCTGGGCCTTGGTGTAAAATAAAGGAGAACGTCATGAAAAAAACAGGATACATTGCCATTGTAGGTCGCCCCAACGTGGGCAAATCCACCTTCCTGAACGCGCTGCTCGGTGAGAAGGTGGCCATCGTTTCAAGCAAGCCTCAGACCACGCGTAACCGCATTCTCGGCATTTTAACGCGCGGTGAGGCGCAGTTCGTGTTTGTTGACACCCCCGGTATCCACAAGCCGCAAAACAGCCTTGGTGATTTTATGGTAGAGACCGCCAATGCCTCCTTGCGTGAGGCCGACGTCGTGGTGCTGATGGCTGATGCAGGCAGGGAGCTCACGGGCGTAGAGGAAAACGTCATCCGTTACTTAAAGCAGTCGGGGATCCCTGCTGTGCTGGCGCTGAACAAGACCGATCTTTACGATGCTGTGACCGTGGCTGAGAGCATCAAGCGGTATGCCGCCGCACACGATTTTGCCGCCGTGGTGCCGCTTTCGGCGAAAAACGGCCGTCAGGTCTTTGACGTGCTTGACGAGTGTGAGAGGCTGCTTGGTGAGGGAGAATGGTTTTTTCCCGAGGATATGCTGACCGATCAGCCAGAGCGCCAGATCGCTGCCGAGATCATCCGTGAAAAGCTGCTGCGCACGCTCAACAAGGAGGTGCCGCACGGTATTGCGGTGGTGATCGAGGAATTTAAGGACGAGGGAAGCATCCTGCGCATCCGCGCCGAGATCTTTTGCGAAAAGGCCTCGCATAAGGGCATCATCGTCGGCAAGGGCGGGGCTGAGCTCAAAATGGTGGGCAGCTACGCGCGCCAGGACCTTGAAAAATTCTTTGGGGTAAAGGTCTATTTGAACCTTTGGGTCAAGGTGAAGGAAAATTGGCGCGACAGCCGCGCCGCTGTCGGCAACTTCGGCTATAAAGAGGAGAGATAAGCCTTGCGGAATACATCGACTGACGCGCTGATCCTGCGCGTACAGGAGCGCGGCGCGAGCGACAGGCTGCTGACGCTCATCTCGGCTGACGAGGGGCGCTTTTACGCCATCGTCAAGGGGCGCGCGGCAAAGGGCAGGGAGGCGGCGGCGCTGGAGCCCTATACGCTTACCAATTTTGAATTTTACGAAAAAAACGGCCTCAGATGGGTGAAAAATGCGACCGTGACCGAGGCCTTTCCCGGGATCCGATACGATACGGAAAAGCTGTTTCTCGCCGCCTATTTTGCAGACGTCGTTTACGAGCTTTCCGATGAGAGGACACCTGCAGGCGAGATCCTGCCGCTGTGTCTGAATGCCATGTATATGCTTTCGACCACACAAAACGACGATGCGCGTATCAAGGCCGCCTTTGAATTCCGTGCCGCTGTGCTGGCGGGGTTTTTGCCTGAGCTTACGCACTGTGGTGCTTGCGGCAGGGCGGAGCCTGAGGGTGCCTATCTTGACGTGATGAACGGCGCCCTGCTTTGCGTTGATTGCTTTCAAAGGAAAAACGCGCTCCTGCCGCTGCCCGAGGTCAGTGACGTGGGCACGAGAAGCATTCTGGTGCCGCTTTGTGCCTCGGCGATCGCCGCCCTTGGCTATATCGCCACGGCGGAGCCGCGACGTGTATTCGCCTTCCGCCTGCTCGACGAGGCCTCGCTGACGGCTCTTTCGCATGCAGCGGAGGCCTATTTGCACCATCACCTGGAGCGCGGCTTTCAAACGCTTGAAAACTATAAGCGCCTGGTCGCGATACGCCACCAGATGCTGAAAAATTGAGGAATTATGCAGATTACAGAAAAAACGCTACGCACACTGGAATACGATAAAATAAGAGCGATGCTTGCCGCTTGCGCCCCTACCGAGGGGGCACGTCAGCTGGCGCTCTCGCTCCTGCCTGACGACGATAAGGTCGTCGTTTTGCGCCGCCTTACGCGCACGCAGGACGCCAGGCGCCTGCTTGACGATAAGGGAATGCCCTCGTTTGGCATGATCGTGCCTGTTTGTGATGCGCTTGACCGTGCTGCCAAGGGCGCCACGCTCACGCCCCGTGAGCTGCTTGACGTCGGCAACGTCTTGCGCACGGCACGCGGACTTTTGGAATACAGTCGCACCAACCGCCATTTTGATACCGTGCTTGACGAGATCTTTGAGCGACTGCTGCCCGAGCGTAAGCTGGAGGATAAGATTTACCGTGCCATCGTGTCAGAGGATATGATCGCAGACGAGGCCAGCCCCCAGCTCGGTGATATCCGTCGTAAGATCCGCATAGCGAACAACCGCATCAAGGAGACCCTGCAGCACTATATCACCACGGGCTCTTACGCAAAGCACCTGCAGGAAAATATCGTTACGATGCGAAACGGCCGTTACGTGATCCCCGTGCGCGTCGAGAGTAAAAACGAGATCAAGGGTCTCATTCACGACACCTCGGCATCGGGCGCCACGATCTTTGTGGAGCCGATGGCAGTGGTCGACGCCAACAACGAGCTGCGTATGCTTGAGGTCAAGGAGCAGCACGAGATACAGCGCGTCCTGGCCGAGCTTTCAGCCGCTGTTGGCGGCATGGTGGGGGCGATCAATTTGAACGCAGCCAATATCAACGAGCTGGCCTTTATCTTTGCCTGTGGCAAGCTGGCTGAGCAGATGGCGGCAAGCAATCCCGTGATCACCGACGAGCGCCGTGTGGTGCTCCGCCGTGCAAGGCACCCGCTGATCCCTCGGGATCAGGTCGTGCCTATCAACGTGTCGCTGGGGCAGGAATGGGATACCCTGATCATTACGGGCCCCAACACGGGCGGCAAAACTGTGACCCTGAAGACCCTCGGGCTCTTTTCGCTGATGGCGCAATCGGGTCTGCACGTGCCCGCTGACGAGGGCTCCTCGCTTTGCTTGTTTGACCGTGTGCTGGTCGATCTCGGTGATGAGCAGAGCATTGAGCAGTCGCTTTCGACCTTCTCCTCGCACATGGTGCATATCGTTTCGATCGTTGAGAGCGTAACGCCCCGATCGCTCGTGCTCTTTGACGAGCTGGGCGCAGGCACCGACCCCGTGGAGGGCGCAGCGCTGGCGGTGGCGATCATTTCGCACGTACGCGGCGTGGGCGCACTGACGGTTGCCACAACGCACTATGCGGAGCTGAAGGCCTTTGCGATTGATACTGAGGGCGTGCAAAATGCGTCCTGCGAGTTTGACGTCACCACCCTGCGCCCCACCTACTGTCTGGTTATCGGGGCACCGGGTAAATCAAACGCGTTTGCCATTTCCGAAAAGCTGGGGCTGCCTTCCTCGGTCATTCATGCTGCAAAGGGGCTTATCAGTGAGGAAAACAGGCATTTTGAGCGCGTGATAGAGGAGCTGGAGCGTGCCCGTGTGGCAGCTGAGCGCGATAAGGAGGAGGCCGCGCGCCTGCGCGCGGAGCTGGCAGCCGCTAAGGCCGCCGCCGAGGACGAAGCAAGGGAGCTGCGGGCGCGTGCCGAAAAGACGCTCACAGGGGCGCAGGAGAAGGCCGCCGCTCTGGTCGAGAGCGCACGTGCGTCAAGCGAGTTTATCTTTGCACAGCTCGAGGCGGTGCGCCGCGAGCGCGAGAGTGAGCGCCTTGGTGAGCATCTTGACAAGACCCGCCGCGCTGTGCGCGCGCATCTGCGCGAGAACGAATCGCGCTTTAATCCCGTGGAGGAGCGCACCAACGAGGCTTACGTGCTGCCAAGACCCCTTAAAAAGGGCGACGAGGTCTATCTTGTTGACATTGATAAAAAGGGCTTTTTGCTCAGCGACCCCGATAAAAGCGGCAGGGTAGAGGTGCAGGCGGGTATTATGCGTACGCGCTCCCGTGTGGAGAATCTGCGCCTTGTAGAAAACGAGCCGACCGTAGGGCAGGGAAAGGAAAAGACCGCGGCGCGCGACTGGCGCGTGGCGGTATCGCGCGAGTTCCGTGATGAGATCGATCTGCGCGGTCAGACGGGGGATGAGGCGTGGTTTATGGTCGATAAATATTTCGATACTGCGCTGATCGCAGGCTTCAAGACGCTGCGCCTTGTGCACGGTAAGGGCACGGGCGCCTTAAAGCAGGCGCTTTGGGTGCAATTAAAGCGGGATAACCGTGTCCGCTCCTTCCGCATCGGTCGATATGGCGAGGGCGATGGGGGCGTGACGGTGGTAGAGCTGAAATAACACGCAGCTTTTTGTTAAAATTGTGCGGTTTTGCCCATCGGAAATGCGACAAAATGACAAAATCCGCCGATTTGCTTTTTTTCTTGGAAAAGGGCTTTGCAAAACTGCTTTTTTATGTTATAATCTATACATGGGTATGTAAGTGTTAGGCCCGACTATCATTTTTATCGTGTGGAGGTTTACGATGAAGGAAGTAATATACGGTGATCTGAGCATTGTTGCAATGCGTGGCTGTGAGCAGTTCGTGGTACAGGTAGATAATTACCTCAAGGAATGGCGCCGCCACGGCGGTGACGAGTCCTTTGTCGTCAATGTAGAGTGCCCCCGCTTCGGTACCGGTGAGGGTAAGGCACTGCTGCACGACTCCCTGCGCGGTCACGACGTATACATTATCGCCGACCCCTTCAATTACGGTGTAACCTACAAAATGTACGGTCAGGTGGTGCCGATGAGCCCCGACGACCATTTTGCAGATATCAAGCGCGTCATTGCCGCCATTGCGGGCAAGGCACGCCGCGTGTCGGTCATTATGCCCATGCTCTATGAGGGCCGTCAGCACAAGCGCTCCTCCCGCGAGTCGCTTGACTGCGCACTGATGCTTCAGGAGCTGACCGCCATGGGTGTCAAGAATATCATCACCTTTGACGCACACGATGCACGCGTGCAGAACGCGATCCCGCTTCAGGGCTTTGACGATGTACGCCCCGCTTACCAGATGATCAAGGCTCTTGTCCGCCAGTATCCCGACATTTCCCTTGATAAAGAGGATCTGATGATCATCTCGCCCGACGAGGGCGCCATGGGCCGCTGCATGTACTTCTCCTCTGTTTTGGGTCTTGATATCGGTATGTTTTATAAGCGCCGCGATTACTCCCGTGTCGTCAACGGCAGAAACCCCATCGTTGCACACGAGTACCTTGGCCGCGACCTCACGGGCAAGGATGCCATTATCGTTGACGATATGATCTCCTCGGGCGAGTCCTTGCTTGACGTTGCCAAGCAGCTTAAGGAGAAGGGCGCTAAGCGCATCTTCAACTTTGCCACCTTCGGTCTGTTTACCGATGCCTTTGCCAAGTTTGACCAGGCGTATAAGGATGGCCTTATTGACCGTATCTTTACGACCAACCTCGTTTACCGCACGCCCGAGCTGCTTTCCAAGCCCTGGTACGTAGAGGTGAATATGTGTAAATACGTGGCGTATATCATCGATACGCTGAATCATGATGATACCATCAGCGGTCTGCTTGACCCTGCCAAGCGCATTCACAAGCTTGTTGAAAAGCATAAGAGGGCGCAGGGCGGCCAGATGAAGATCGACTTCAAGAAATAACAAAAAGGCGCCGTCGGATTTGAAAGAGCATTCGGCGGCGCTCTTATTTGAAAGGTGTAATGCTATGAAGGAAAAAAAGAATTGCAAGCTCGTCAGCTGTCGCAAGACCTCTATTGGCGGTCAGGCGCTGATGGAGGGCATCATGATGCGCGGCCCGCAGAAAAGTGCGATGGCGGTGCGTCGCCCGAACGGTGAGATCTTTTTTGAAGAAGAGGAAAATACGGCCAAAAAGCGCCCCGCGTTTTGCCGTTGGCCCCTGGTGCGCGGTGTGTTTGGGTTTATAGACTCGATGCGCCTTGGCTATAAATATCTGATGCGCTCTGCTGAGATCTTTTGTGAGGAGGAGGCGCCCCTCCGGGAAAAGAGTGAGGAAACGCCACTTACCCCCCAAACGGGTGTTGAAAACGCCGTAAGCGCAACCGAGGAGAGTGCCACGGAAAAAGCAGAGCAGGAGCCAAAAAGCATCTTCAGCGGTGCCGCCATGACCGCTATGACCGTGCTGGCTACCGTTCTCGGTGTGGCACTGGCACTGGTGCTGGTCTTCTGGCTGCCTGCCTTTATTTATCAGCTTTTGGCCGACCACGTGCTGCCCGATGGCGCCCGTAACAGCCGTATGCTGCGCTCGGTGTTTGAGGGCCTGCTTAAGATCGTGATCCTGGTGGTCTATATGGCGCTGGTGTCCCTGATGAAGGATATCCGCCGCACCTTCATGTATCACGGCGCTGAGCACAAGACTATCTTTTGTTACGAAAAAGGGCTGCCTCTTACGGTGGAAAACGTGCGCAAGCAGCGTCGTTTTCACCCCCGTTGCGGCACTTCTTTTCTGATCTTGATGCTGCTTGTCAGTATTTTTGTCGGTCTTTTTATCCCCGCGCAGTTCGGCACCCTCACGGGTATGGCCAATACGCTGGTGCGCGCCGCATGCAAGATCTTGCTGATCCCCGTGATGATGGGCATCGGCTACGAGCTCTTAAAGCTGGCAGGCAAATACGACAACTGGTTTACGCGCGTCATTTCCGCACCGGGCATGTGGCTTCAGCACATCACGGTACGTGAGCCCGACGACGGTATGATCGAATGTGCCATTATGGCCTTTGAGGCCGTGATGCCCGAGGAGGATAAAACTGCCTACCTCGCGCTTGACGATGGCCCAAAGAGCGCAATTTGAGGTGCTTGACTGAAAAAGCTTCCCTTAACTTAAGGGAAGCTTTTTTTGCTGATGCCTTGATTTTTTGCTATCCACCTTGTATAATAAAACTAACGTTATATGAGGGAGGTGTGCCATGTGCGTGTCTTTCACGTGATATCAGGCTTTGAAAACGGCGGCGTTGAGGCGCTTTTATACCGTATGATCTCGGTGATGCCGCAGGATATCGAATGGCACATCGTGGCGCACGCCGTGCCCGTGCCCTCGTGCCGCGCGCGCTTTGAGGCACTGGGGGTGCAGGTGCATCTCGTGCCCTGTCGCAAGCGCTATTTTGCACATAAAAGGGCGTTGAAGGCTCTGTTTTTGCGCTATAAGCCCGACGTGGTACACGTTCACACGACAGAATGGGGCGCGCTTGCCCTGTCGGCCGCTAAGCGTGCGGGGGTACTGATGCGCGTGCAGCATTCTCACGCCGCACGGCGTGAGAGCGATCCCTGCAGGCGTCTTTTTTATCGTGTGCTGTTTGCCTGTGCTAAGAGAAATGCCACGCATCTTGTGGCGTGCGGCAGCACGGCGGCTGCCTGCTCCTTTGGAAAAAGGGCTGTTGCAGCAGGGCTTGTCACGGTGCTGCCAAACGGCATCGATACGGCGGCGTTTGCCTTTTCCTCCGATGCGCGCGTCGCCATGCGTGCGGCGCTGGGCCTTGCCCCCGATACCGTTGCGGTCGGGATGGTGGCGCGCTTTTCGCGTCAGAAAAATCACAAGGCGGCACTGAGGATCTTTGCCGCATATCATAAGGTCAACGCCGATTCGGTGCTATTGCTGGTGGGGGACGGGCCCCTGCGCGCGACGACCGAGAGATCGGCACGCCGATTGCTGCCGACGGGCACGGTGCGCTTTCTCGGGGTCCGCGACGATATGGCGGCGCTGCTCTCGGCTATGGATAAATTTTTGTTGCCCTCGCGCTTTGAGGGGCTGCCGATCACTTTAGTTGAGGCGCAGGCATCGGGGCTCCCGTGCGCGGTATCACGGGCGGTCGCCGCGGAAGTGAATTTCAGCGGGAACGTCAGCTTTTTACCCGTGGGGGATACCGCCGCGTTTGTGGCGGCGCTTTCTGCCCCCGATCCGTCGCGCGAGGGTGCTGACCTCGTGGCGCACCAAAGCGGATTTTCGCTCGCTGCCGCACGCGAGGCGTGGCTGACACTTTACGGCATTTGATCTCTTTTATTTTTTCGGAAAGGAGCAGGGCTGCGGTATGATCTACGTTGCTATTTTGCTGTTTATGGTGCTGCTGCGCTTTTGTCTGCCGCGCGACACCGAAAAAAGCCGCCGTGTGTTTGTGTCGCTGGTGTGCGTTGTGCTGGTTGCCGTGGCTGCCTGCCGTGCACCTGAGGTAGGGCGCGACACCTCGGACTTCATGGACGTTTTTGATAAGCTTGCGGGCAGGGGACTTTTGGATGCGCTGCGCTTTTCCTCGTGGGTAGAGCCCTTGTTTCGGCTGCTCTGCCTTGGGATCTCGCTTTTCACGAAAAACGCCGCATGGCTCGTTGTGGTGAGCTCTGTCATCATTCACGTGTCAGTGTGTCGGTTTATCTATCACCATACGGCCAATCCTTATCTTGCTTGCTTTTTATATCTTACCCTCACGCTTTATCCGTGGTATCTGAACGTGATGCGGCAGGCGCTTGCCATTGCCGTTTTGCTGTGGGGGTGGGGGCTTCTGAAAAGGCGCCGCTTCGTTTGCTACTCGCTTGTCGGGCTGCTGGCGGCAGGCTTTCACGTCAGCGCCCTGCTTTTTTTGCTATGCCCCTTTGCATGCCTTGTGCCTGTCAGCAAAAAAAGCCTTTCGGTGCTGCTGCCCCTGACGGCGGTGCTGGCGCTGCTCGGCGCTATCTTTGTGCGCCCTGTGGTGGCGCTTGCGGTAAAGCTCGTGCCGCATTATGCCGACTATCAGCCAACCCGATTTCTGGCGCTTTACGGCTTTCTTGCCTTTTTTGTGGCGGTGTGTGCGCTTGGCATCCGGCGCTTTTACTTTGCGGGGGAGGGCGTGCCTGTTAAAAATGAGCACGGCTTTGACGAGCGCGGCTTTTTGACGGTGATGATGCTCTGCGGCGTGGTGGTCGGCGCGGCAATGACGCAATTCGGGCAGCTTCAGCGCGTGTTTAACTATTTTGAGGTCTGCTATTTACTGTGGCTTCCGCTGGCGGTACCGCCCGCCACGTTTGACGAGGATAGACGCCATCTTTCCTTTCACGTGATTGAAATTGCCACGGTGCTTGTCTGCCTTGCTTACTTTTTCTTTATTATCTTTGCGCGCAGCGCCACGTGGTACGATGCGTTGCCGTATCGCTTTTTCTGGCAATAACTATTTTTAAAGCACCGCCAAGGAAGGGAGGGAATGCCTTGAAAAAAACCGAAAAGCCGCGCTTCTGGCGCGTGTCGCTGCTGTATTTTTTGAGCACCCTTTTCTCTAAATTGGCGGTGTTTTTCCTCTTGCCCCTCTATACGGCTAAGATCCCCACGGGCGATATGGGCATATTTGATACCGCCACGGCCCTTGCCGTTTTTCTCGCTGCCACGCTTTTTTTTGACGTTGGCATCGGTGTGATGCAGGCAGCTCTTGGTGCACGGGGAGAAAACGAGGCGCGCGAGGTGCTGGCGGCAGGTCTTATTTTCGTGGCGCTCTCGCTTGCGGTATATTTGCCGTTGGGGCTTTTGACGGTGTCGCTTCTTCACGTACCAAACGGGGTGCCTGTGGTTCTTTACGGTGCCGCTAACTCGCTTTTTGCTGCGGCAGGCTATTTTGCACGTGGCGTGGGCAGGCGTCTTTCGTATGCACTCACCTCGCTTTTTACCACGCTCTTGCAGGTGGGGCTTAATCTGTATTTTCTGCTCGTGCGCGAAATGGGCTATGAGGCACTGTATCTTTCCTTTTTGATTGCAACGCTTTTGGGCACGGTATTCCTTTTCTGGCGGTCGGGGGCGTTCTCGGCACTTTGTGCGTGGCGCAATTGCCGTAAGAGCCTGGTTGCGCTCCTTCGCTTTTGTCTGCCCTTGGGGGCAAGTGCCGCAGCCTTTCTTTTGCTTACGTCAGGGGCACGGGTGCTGAGCACGCTTTGCCTTGGCCCTGAGGCTGGCGGCGTTGTGGCGGTTGCCATGAAGCTGGCACAGGTGGCCTTTGTGGTTGGCACGGTGCTGCGCTTTGCCTGGCAGGAGATCTGCTTTTTGCGCGGCTTTGGTGAAAGCAGTGCAGGGGATTGTACGTATTATGCTGCCCGTGTGTCGCTGCTCTTACGTGCCGTGGTGCTGGGGGCGTTGCTGCTGGTGCCGCTGCTTCGGGTGTGGCTTTGGATCTTCCCCTCGTTTATCGCACCTGCTTACGGGCAGGCTGTGCGCCTTTTGCCTATCGTGCTGGTGGGGGCGCTGCTGTCGGTGATGACCGACTTTCTGGAGCCACCCCTTGCCATGCTTAAAAAGACTGCCACTATCCTCATTACCTGCCTGACGGGTGCGTTTTTTGGCATTGCAACAACATTGCTGCTTTTCGCGGCAGGGCTTGGCACGTGGGGTGCGGCCATCGGCTTTACGGTCGGCTTTTTTGTCTGTGCCGTGTCGCGCCTTGTATGCCTTGCACGTCTGATGCATGTGCGCATTGCTCCTATTGCGCTGTGTGTGCTGCCGTTGCTGCTTTTACCGGTGGCCGTGTACCTTTGGCTGCCGCCCTTGTTTTCCTTGCTGCTGGTGCTGGCGGTACTCCCTCTTTGCGTGTGGGTCGTGCTCCGCGAGCGTCAAACGATACTGAATTTTTAATAATAATCCCCCCGCATATAGCGGGGGTATTTCAGTTTCGGGCATAGCCCTCATATTACCGGCGGCGCATAAGTGCGCTTTTGGTTGGCCTGCCAGCCATGCAAAGAATACTCGCTACCCGTCAACGGGTTGTGAAAATTTTCGCCCTTCTCAAGTCAAACGCTCACTTCAACGCCTTCTCTCCGCCCCTCTTCGGTCGGCTACTTTGTAGCCTTCTCTCCGCCCCTCGTCGGTCGGCTACTTTGTAGCCTTCCTCCGAGAGGAAGGTGGCACGCGAATGCGTGACGGAAGGAGACTGCGTGTAGTATGAATTCTGCGCTTGCTCCGCATAGAGAGCTTTTTCTCAGTTGCGCGTGCTCCCTCACCCGCTTTGCGGGAGCTCCCTTTCGGAGGGAGCATTTCCGCAAAAACACACTGCTCTTTTTCTTTGTTTGCTTCTCTTCACCGGCTATGGCCTTTTTTGAACCACGCTATAGTGGCGTGGTTTTGTATAGGATATGCTGATGAGCAGAAAGCAAGCAAGCGGTGAAAGGAACGTTGTCAGGCAAGATATGATTCATCACCAAACAGCTGTATATGCAATGGGCGGATATCGTGATACATCATCTGAATCTTGTCGATCTGCTTGTCAATGTGATAGTGCCCGCAGAACCATACCTCATAATCGAGCTTCTTTTCAAGCTCCCCAAGCCAGATCTCTGTTGAACGATCAATATCGGGTTTGAAGAGCTTTTTTGACTTAGCCTTGCGTGGCTTTCTCTTGATGATGGCGTTCTGCCTTGTGGAAATAAACATTTCTGTGGGAAGATAGTCGATCGGGCAGGTATGTGTCATCATACCGTAGATTTTGTTCTCTTCATTGTGTAAGTTCAGCTCAACTGTTGCCTTTACAGTATCATCCGGCATTTCATCATACCAGAATGGCGTTCCTTCCTCAAGACAGCGCATCTTGTCTATGCTGTGAGCACCACCGATAACCATATATTTCTTGCCCTCAAAGGTGTAGATCTCACCGTCAATGGCAAAGTAAATATTGGGATGCTTGGGCTCATAGTAAACCTTGCCGCCGCAAAAGCTACGGATGCCGTATGTACCGACATTCTGGGGACGGTTTTCTTTGTTTCCGTGCAGACAGAACAGAGTAATATTGAGAGTTGAGATTTCTTTTTTTAACTTATCATCTCTCTTATCATCGTAGTAGTTGAAGCCGGCATCACCGAGGATAATAAGGACGTCCTTGCGACGAGTGTTCATTTCACGGCAAAACTCCTTGACATGATCAAAATGACGGTGCTTGTCTCCTGTGATAAAGAATTTTGCGGGGGAGCCGTCGTCGTAATAAGAAATAACGGTATCCTTTTTATACGACTGCTTGATTGTTAGGAAAAAAAGGGAAAGTAACTCTCCCACAGCCCCTCCCATGACTGCAAACAGGATAATATTTTGAACGGTAATGGGGGAGAGAAGAAGGGATAATCCTGCTCCCACGGGAATACCGGAAAAATATTTCAGGTAGTGTTTCCAAGAGAGGTTGTCTTTATCTTTTTGCAGGGTGTGGATAGACCACAGGCACAAAGCGTTGAAAATAACGCAGATGATAATAATTGTGTTTAACATAAAAAATTCCTTTCTTTTTGTTTTAATTTAATCTTTCTTTTTTGATTGAACATACAGTTGGTTGACGTAAACGCTGGCACCTGCAGACAGGATACCCTGTGTTACTGAAATGAACAAGGCGTAGGCAACGTCCTTCAGGGTGGATATATCGCTTGTTGCAATCACCCACGCAGCAGACAGAATGATAGCGATCACTCCCAAAACGAGTGGGATGCGTGTATCGGATAGTTTACCTTTCTTAAGCCCGATTCCTACAATGTACAGTACAGGAATCAGTATGAGAAGCTCCGGTTTAATAAATTCTTTTAGATCCATAACGTGCTCCTCATGCA
>SVSV01000048.1 GCA_015064125.1 Oscillospiraceae bacterium | reverse complement strand
ATGATCGGTAACAGTTCGCTTACTTTTTCATATTTTCTTGGCATAATAAAACCTCCTATGGTAGTACTTTAATTCTACCATAGGAGGCTCTTTTTTTCTATTGTCCGTTTTTAACGGACTTGTTCAAGGCTGTGTTTGCTCTTTTTGCTTTAAAGATATGTATTACAGACTGTTTTCTACGGCACGCATGGCGGCGACGGCTTCCTCGGGCTTTTCGGCGCCAAAAACGGCAGAGCCTGCTACGACCACGTTGATGCCTGCCTTCAGTACGTCGGCAAGATTGGCGGCACCAATACCGCCGTCGGCCTGAACAGATACCGAGAGGCCCTGCCTTTCGATCTCGTTTTTCAGCACAGTGGCCTTTTCAAGGCAGGCGGGGATCAGCTTTTGACCGCCAAAGCCGGGATATACCGTCATCACCAGCACCATGTCGCACAGCGGCAGGAGGGGGAACAGCACCTCGGGCTTGGTGTCGGGCGAAATGGCGATCGCGGGCGAAGCACCCATCTCTTTAATGGTCTTTAATACCTCAGCGGGGTTTTCGGTGCTCTCGTAGTGAATGGTGATGCCGTCAGCACCTGCCTTTCTGAAGGCCTCAAGATAGCGCTCGGGGCGTTCGATCATCAGGTGTACGTCAAAAAAGAGCTTGGAGTAGGGGCGCAGTGCTTCAATGACGTTCGGCCCAAAGGAAAGGTTGGGAACGAAGTTGCCGTCCATCACGTCAAGATGGAGCATTTCTACGGTGTTTTCGATTTTGGCGACCGATGCTTGCAGATTGGCAAAATCGGCAGCGAGCAGAGAAGGAGAAATTTTCATAAGTACCTCACTTTATTTTATAATATGACATATTGTGACAATGGGGGAAAGCCCTGAGGGCGGTCCTCTTTTAAAATTCGCAAGCGGTGCACGGGGTGGAGGTCAATGTGCGCAGGAAGTAGGAGTATTGTTGCCTCGTTGCCCCTTGCTGGTTGCCTGCGCCGCGGCGCAGGCAATTTTTTACTTTTTAAATATAAGGCACACTGCGTGTGCGGCAATGCCAAGGCGCTCTCCTGTGAAGCCCAGCCCTTCCTCGGTGGTGGCCTTCACGCTGACAGCATCAACGTCAAGGGAAAGCGCCCTTGCCAAATTTTCGCGCATGGCGCCGATATGGGGCGCGAGCCTTGGCTTTTCTGCCAGCACTGTGGCATCTATATTGCCAATGCGCCAGCCGGCTGCATCAAGCTTTTTCGCAACCTCACGGGCAAGCAGCAGGCTATCGACACCGCGAAAGGTCTCGTCGCTGTCGGGAAAAAGCTTGCCGATGTCGCCCATCGCGGCGGCACCGAGCAGGGCGTCCATCACGGCGTGCGTCAGCACGTCGGCATCGGAATGCCCAAGCAGCCCTGTTTCGTGCGGAATATCAACGCCGCCCAAAACAAGCCGTCTGCCCGTCACAAGACGGTGCACGTCATAGCCGTGTCCGATCCTCATAGCTTGCCCTCTCTTTCCTGTAAGATCAAGGTAGCCAGACGCAGGTCGCGCGGCTCGGTGATTTTAATGTTATCTTTGCCGCAATCCACCAATTTGACGGGGTAGGGCAGCTTTTCTATAAGCTGATTGTCGTCAGTCAGCAGGGTAGCTCCCTTTACGGTTTCAAGTGCCGCACGGTAGAGATTGGCAGAAAAGACCTGTGGGGTGGTGGCAAGATATACGGTGCTGCGGTCGATCGTCTTGGCAATAAAGCCGCGGCGGTTGGCGACCTTTACGGTATCGCTTACGGTACAGGCCGCAGTGGCGGCCTTGTGGCGTCTTGCCGTGTGTAACACGCGTTCGATCATATCAGGGGTCACTAAGCAGCGCGCCCCGTCGTGGATCGCCACGAATTTCGTCAGATGATGCACGTGTAAAAAGCCGTTTTTTACCGATTCGGCACGTGTGGCACCCCCGGCCACCACAGCGGCAAGCTTGGTGATGCCGTGTGCGGCAGCAAGCTCGCTTACAGCACAAAGGTCCTCTGTACGTGCGACTAAGATGATCTCGTCTATTTCGCGTGTCTGCTCAAAGGCAAGCAGGGTGCGTGCCAGCACGGGGATGCCGTCAAGCATTAAAAGCTGCTTGGAAACACCGTCCCCCATGCGCGTTGAATTGCCTGCCGCCACGATAATGGCAGAGGTGTGCGGCCTTTTTTTGCCGCGCGCGGCACGCAGCAGATCGGCAGTTTTATAAGCGATAGACATTATTCACTAAAGGTGCCGTTTTCAACGGCAGTGATCATATCCACGCGTACAGCATGCTTGCCACCCTCAAATTCGGCGTCAACGAAGTTATCCACTAAATCAAATGCAAGCCCGGGACCAACCACGCGTGCACCGAAGCAAAGCACATTTGCATCGTTATGCTGGCGCGTCAGGCGTGCGCTGAAGGTATCGGAGCAGCAGGCGGCGCGAATACCCTTGTGCTTGTTGGCGACAAGCGACATACCAATGCCCGTGCCGCAAATGAGGATACCCATTTCAGCCTCACCCGATTGTATTTTTGTGCAAACGCGGTGAGCAAATACGGGATAGTTGCAGCTTTCATTTGTATAGGTGCCAACGTCACTTACCTCAAAGCCGCGCTCCTCAAGGTGTGCGCGTACGGCATTTTTGAGGTCAAGTGCCGCGTGGTCACAGCCAATTACGAGTTTTTTCATATCAGTTACCGTCCTTCTTGGTTGCTTGTTCTTTTTCAAGGCGCTCACGTTCCGCCTGTGGCAAGCGCAAATAGATGGGGGAAAGGTCCTTGTCCGTGGTGCGCACACCCGCCTCATATAAATGATATGCGGCCATAGCGACCCCTGCGGCGTTTTGCTCGGCCACGGGTGTCGGGCAGGGCAGGGGTGTAAGATCACCGAGGGCTGCCATTGCTACGTCTGTACCGTCGCCGATCAGATAAAAGGGCTCCCCGCGTGCGCGAAGGTCTGCCGCAAGGTCGGCGGCAGAAAGCGCGCGGTCGGGGCAAAGCCTGGTAAGGCCTTCACCGTCGGCAAAAAACAGCGCATTGTAGACCTGAGAGCGCCTGGCGTTCATCACGGGGCAGATCAGCCCCTTGGCGGGCAAGAGGTTTCTTGCCATTGCTTCTAAGGAAGAAACACCGATCACGGCTTTGTTTTTGCCAAAGGCAAGGCCCTTGACGGTAGCGGCACCGATGCGTACGCCCGTAAATGAGCCGGGGCCCGCACTGCATGCAAATAGATCTACGTCGTCGGGGGTGTAGCCCGTGACGTCAAAGAGTGCTTTTGCCATCGGCAAAAGCGTTTCGCTGTGGGTGTTGCCGTTTTTCAGGGTAAAGGAGGCAAGCGGCGCTTTGTCGCGATAGAGTGCCACGGTGGCAACCACAGCAGAGCTGTCAAGTGCAAAGATCAGCATAGCTTACTTCCTTTCTTCGATCGTGATCAGGCGGCTGTCGGGGTCGGCGTCGCTATCCTTGACGATCTCCACGCGCACGTGGCGAGGGGGAATGTCGTTTGGGATATTTTCACTCCATTCGACAAGGCAAATACCGTCATTGGCAAGATAGTCGTCATAGCCGATGGAATACAGATCGTCCTCGCCTGTAATGCGGTACATGTCAAAGTGAAATAGCCTCGTATCCGTGCCGCGGTATTCGTTTACCAGTGCAAACGTGGGTGAGCGCACGGGCGCGGCAGGTGCGATCAGTGAGGCAAAGCCGCGCACGAACGCCGTCTTGCCCACACCAAGATCGCCGTAAAGCGCCACGTAAGGGGGGAGGCCCCTGCGCTGCATTTCTGCGGCCAGATCAGCCCCTGCGGCCTCGGTTTCGGCGGTAGAGCGTGTGTGAATGAGCTTGCGGTACATAGATCAGAACAACCCCGAAATATTGCCGTCGTTATCGATGTCGATCGAATAGGCGGTGGGGGTCTTGCCAAGACCGGGCATCGTCATGACGGTACCCGTCAGCACTACGATAAAGCCGGCACCGGCAGACAGACGAATATCGCGCACCGTCAGCGTGTGACCTGTAGGTCTGCCGAGCTTGTTTTGGTCATCAGAGAAGGAGTATTGCGTTTTTGCCATGCAAACGGGGAATCTGGCGTATTTTTCATCAATAGCAAGAATATCGGCCAGTGCCTTTTTGGCACCTGCCTCAATCACCACGTTTGAGGCACCGTAGAGCTCCTTGGCGATGGTTTCGATCTTTTCAACAATGGAAAGCCCGTCGTCATAGAGGAATTTGAAATCCTTTTCCTTTTCGCAAGCAGCAACGACCTTTTCGGCAAGCTCAATGCCGCCCTCGCCACCCTTGGCAAACACCTCGGATAAGGCAAAGTCGGCACCCTTGCTTTCACAAATGGCGCGCAGCGCGTCAAGCTCGGCATCGGTGTCGGTGTCAAAGCGGTTGATGGCAACCACCACGGGCACGCCGAATTTGTGCAGGTTGTCGATATGTGCCTCAAGGTTGACGGCACCCTTTTTCATAGCCTCAACGTTTTCTGCCTTCAGGTCGGGCTTGGCGACGCCGCCGTTATATTTGAGCGCACGTACCGTTGCCACCAGCACGACTGCATCGGGCGAAAGGCCTGCCATGCGGCATTTGATATCAAGGAACTTTTCAGCACCGAGGTCAGCACCAAATCCCGCCTCGGTGATGGCATAGTCGCCGAGCTTGAGGGCAAGCTTTGTGGCTCTGATGGAATTACAGCCGTGTGCAATATTGGCAAAGGGGCCGCCGTGGATCAGCGCAGGGGTGTTTTCCAGCGTCTGTACAAGGTTCGGCTTGATGGCGTCCTTCAGGAGTGCAGCCATTGCGCCGTTCACCTGCAGATCACGGCAGAATACGGGCTTATTATCGTAGGTGTAGGCCACCAGAATGTCCCCTAAGCGACGCTTGAGGTCGGCAATATCCTCAGAAAGGCAGAGGATAGCCATGACTTCACTTGCCACCGTGATCATAAAGTGGTCCTCGCGCGGCACGCCGTTTACCTTGCCGCCAAGGCCGATGAGAATGTTGCGCAGTGCGCGGTCATTCATATCCACTACGCGCGTAAAGAGCACGCGGCGCGGGTCAATGCCAAGGGTGTTGCCTTGCTGAATGTGGTTGTCAAGAATAGCGCAGAGCAGGTTGTTGGCGGATGTGATGGCATGGAAGTCACCCGTGAAGTGCAGGTTGATATCCTCCATCGGTACGACCTGTGCATAGCCGCCGCCTGCGGCACCGCCCTTGATGCCGAACACGGGCCCGAGTGAGGGCTCGCGCAGGGCAATGACGGCCTTTTTGCCAATTTTTTTCATGGCCATACCAAGACCAACGGTCGTGGTGGTCTTGCCCTCACCTGCGGGGGTGGGGTTGATGGCGGTCACTAAAATCAGCTTGCCGTTCTTTTTATTGGCGGTGCGCTTTAAAAACGCATCGTTGATCTTAGCCTTGTAACGGCCGTATTGCTCCAATTCCTCCTCATACACGCCAAGGTCGGTGGCAATATCGTTGATGGGCAATAGTTTTGCCGCTTTTGCGATCTCAATATCTGTCATCATGTTATTTTGTCTCCTTGTCGGTTTTTGGCCTGATCCTTTCGCGCGTACCGTCGGGGCGCTCGATCACGGTGTTATCAAGCGTGCCGCGCATGTGGGCGCGAAATTCAGCGAGGTATTCGGCGCGGAGCGCCGCCTGCTCGGCGGCCTCCGCTTCGGTCAAGGGGCGCTCTTTTTTCAGCGCTGCCAGCTCGTTAATGCGGTCGATTTTTGCTTTTTCCATGTTTGACCTCGATCAGGCACGCAGGGTAAGCCCCAGCTCTTTTTCAAGCAGGAACAAAACCTTTTTGGTGATCTTCTCGGCGTCCTCCACCGTCATGGTGTGGTCGTCGGCACGCAGTGTCATGCGCAGGGAAACCGATTTTTTGTTCTCGCCTACCTGTGCACCGCGGTAAATGTCAAATAGTCTCACGCCCTCGCATTGCTTACCGCCCGCCATCTGCATCACGGATACGATGCGGCCAACCTCCAGTGCCTCGTCGCAAACGAACGAGAAGTCACGGGTAATGGCGGGGAACTTGGGCAGGGGGGTATAATGCTTGTCAGCGCATCTGGCGTCAAACAGTGCGTCGAAATCGATCTCGGCAGCGTAAAGCGGAATCGAAAGACCGTAGTTTTCCGCCACCAGCGGGTGAAGCTGACCGAAGGTAGCCAGCTTGACGTCCCCCACCTTGACCTCGGCACAGCGCCCGGGGTGATAGGAGGGATTGTCAGAAGCTGCCACAAAGGTCGCGTTTTTGATGGCGGCCAGCGCCAGCAGATTTTCAATTACGCCCTTGACCGTGTAGAAATCGGCGTCGCCGTACATACCGAGCGTGAGCATCTTGCCCTCGCGGGGGAGCATTGCGGCATCGGTGTCGGGCAGATAGACAGAGCCCATTTCAAACAGGCGCACGTTTTCATTGTTGAAGTTCTGGTTGCGCGCCAGCACCTCGAGCATAGAGGGCAGGGCGGTGGTGCGCATCACGCTCGTATCCTCACCGAGGGGATTGGAGATCACCACCGAGCGGCGCAGTGCGGCGTCCTCGGGCAGGCGGATCTTGTCGTAGTATTTGGGGGAAATGAATGAGAAGGTCTGGATCTCGTCAATGCCCATACCGTAAAGAGCGTTTTCCACGTCAATGCCAAAGGCCTGCTTTGGTGTGCGGCCGCCCTCGGTGGTTTCGGCCACGATCTTGGTGGAAACGATCTTGTCATAGCCGTGAATACGCATGATCTCCTCGGCGATATCGTTCATGCAGGCAAGGTCGGCACGGAAGGAGGGCACGGCGATCATACCGTTTTCCACACGGCAGCCGAGGTCGGTCAAGATCTGGGCCATGCGCGCCTCGGTAATATCGGTGCCAAGGAAGGCGTTGTAGCGTGCAGGCTCAAAGGGGAGCACGGTCGGCGCTGCCTTGGTGGGGTAAACGTCAATTACGCCGTCTACCACGTCGCCTGCGTCAAGCAGTTGCACCAGCTCACAGGCACGCATAAGGCCCGGCATGCAGTTTTCGGCATCAAGGCCCTTTTCAAAGCGAGCTGAGGATTCGGTGCGCATGCCGTTTTTCTTGGCGGTCACGCGTACGCTGCCGCCGTTAAAGCAGGCAGACTCAAACACCACGGTCTTGGTGTTCTCCGTGATCTCACTGTTGGCACCGCCCATAACACCTGCAAGCGCACAGGCCTTTTTCTCATCGGCAATCACCAGCATGCTGCTGTCAAGCGTGTGGTCGATATCGTCAAGTGAGCGGAACTGCTCACCGTCAGCGGCACGGCGTACGCGAATGGCATTGCCCTCAATTTGCGTGTAGTCAAAGGCATGCATCGGCTGACCGTACTCGAGCATCACGTAGTTGGTGATATCTACGATATTGTTGATGGGGCGCACACCTGCGGCGGCAAGGCGCATGCGCAGCCACATGGGGGAGGGCTTGATGCGTACGTTTTTGACGACCTTTGCGGCATAGCGGTAGCAAAGGTCAGGTGCCTCAATACCAACGCTTAAATATTTGGACACGTCATCGCCGTCACCAAGGGGCTTTACGGCAGGGGCAGGTACCGAGAGGGGGCGCCCGAAGGACACCGCACTCTCACGCGCGAGGCCGATCACCGAAAGGCAATCGGGGCGGTTAGAGGTGATCTCAAACTCCACGGCGGTGTCGTCAAGCAGCAGTGCCTCGCGAATGTCGGTGCCGATCTTGTCGGCAAAGCACTCGTCAAGAATGAGAATGCCGTTTTCCTCCTTACCGGGGCACTCGTGCGCGGTAAGGTTCAGCTCACCCATCGAGCAGAGCATGCCGTGAGAGGGTACGCCGCGCAGCTTGCCATCCTTGATGACGACGCCGTGCGGCAGCTTTGCCACAGGCAGGGCAGCAGGAACGATCGCGCCCTCAAATACGTTTTGTGCGCCCGTGACGATCTGTACAAGCTCACCCGTGCCCACGTTCATCTGACAGATCTGCAGGTGGTCGCTATCGGGGTGAGGGTCGATTTTTTCAATTTTTGCCACGACCACGTTTTCGATCTCGGCACCCATTTCCTCAAAGCCCTCGACCTTAGAGCCCGTCAGCGTCAGCTTGTCGCAGTAATCCTTGATGCTGATATCGGACACGTCAACGAAGTCCGAAAGCCATTTCATAGATAAATTCATTTTCTTCAGGCTCCTTTCTTAAAATTGCTTGAGAAAGCGCTCGTCATTTTCGTAGAACAAGCGAATGTCGTCAATGCCGTAGCGTGTCATCGTCACGCGCTCAAGGCCCATACCGAAGGCAAAGCCGCTGTAGACCTCGGGATCAATGCCGCAGTTCTGAAGCACGAAGGGGTGCACCATGCCAGCACCCAGGATCTCGATCCAGCCCTCGCCCTTGCATACACGGCAGCCCTTGCCGCCGCACACAAAGCAGGATACGTCAACCTCAGCCGAGGGCTCGGTAAACGGGAAGTGGTGGGGGCGGAAGCGGATCTCGGTCTTGTCGCCGAACATTTTGCGTGCAAAGGTTTCAAGCGTACCCTTGAGGTCGCTCATCGTGATGCCCTTGTCAACCACAAGCCCCTCCATCTGATGAAACAGCGGAGAGTGTGTGGCGTCAAGCGCATCGGAGCGATAGACACGCCCGGGGGAAATAACGCGAATGGGGGGGCTTTGCTTTTCCATTACGCGCACCTGTACGGGTGAGGTCTGGGAGCGAAGCAGGATCTTGTCGGTAATATAAAAGGTATCCTGCGTATCTCTTGCAGGGTGATTTTCGGGAATGTTCAGTGCCTGGAAGTTGTAATAGTCGTATTCCACCTCAGGCCCCTCGGCGATCTCAAAGCCCATGCCGATAAAGATCTCCTCCATTTCGCGCTGAGCGCGTGTGAGAGGGTGCTGATGACCGACGCGCTCGCACTTGCCGGGCATCGTCACGTCAAGCTTTTCACGGACAAGACGGTCATTGAGGGCTTTTTCCTTGGCGGCAGCCACCACGGTGGTAAGGGCAGCCTCGATCTCAGCGCGTACGTCGTTTGCCATTTGGCCAACCACAGGACGCTCCTCAGGGGTAAGCGCGCCCATGCCGCGCAAAACGGCGGTCAGCTCACCCTTTTTTCCGAGGTATTTGACACGGACAGCCTCGGTGTCACAATCGGGCGTCTGCAGCTCGGCAAACGCCGCTTGTTTGATTTGTTGCAGTTTTTCTTTCATAGTTCTTCCTTTCCGAATTTTGGGCCCGCGAAAAAATAAAGCCCCGTCCCGAAAACATCAGGACGAGGCGAAAATTCGCTCGCGGTACCACCCGAATTGAAGGCGCAAAGCCAACACTTTACCGGCCGTTAACGGTGCCTGCCGTACAGGGCTATTGCGTGGGAGCCACGTTCTCACCCCATCCACTCCAAAGGGAAACGCCGCATTTTCTGTCGTAAGCTGCTCACAGCCAAGGCAACTCTCTCTGTTCCGACACCCGAAAAGGGCAACCTTTTTCACAGTGTTTGTTTACAAGTGCTATTATAGCACAAAATTTGTAAAAATCAAGAGGAAAACAAAATATTTATAATAATATATAACGCTTACGTGTGTAGCAAGAGTGAACGTTAACCCTTTAAGTGTGTTTTTTGACACGCTGACCGACGGCACCTACATACAAAAGCTGGCGCACGGCAATGCCAAGCACCATTTCGCACGAAACGGTGCACTGGATGAAGCGAAACGCTCCCGAGCAGTATCAAGCCCTGGAGGATATGGTGCTTGCCGCGCTTAAAAACGCAAACGATTACCAATTTGACGCGGCGGTAAAAAAAGAGTACGGCAAATACAAGGAGAAGCACGGGCAGGATATTGACGATCCCACCGCGCGCGAGGAGATCGTAGCGCGCGCTTGTGAGGATCTGTTTGGGCGGAGTGAAGCCATTAAGCAATTTTTGGCGGATTTTGCCGAGCAAAACAAAGAAGCCGCCACGGGCTTTACCGCAGCGGTGAAAAAGGTTTTGGCGAGGATCAAGGCGTTCTTTGAAAATTTAATGTCGGGCGCGAGTTCTCGCACCCTTGAGGCGGGGATCGTCCGCCGGTGCGGCGCCGAGGTGGTGGACGGCTTGCAGGAGCAGTACGAAAAGACCTTCTTTGCAGCCCTTGAGGGCAACGCCGCCCGCAATGCCCTCGGCGAGTTTGAGAAGGGCGGAGTGAGGTATTCGTCGAGCGACAATACAGAGGGTGACTCTATTAAGGAGCAGTTGAAAAAGCATTTAGATATACTTAACGCGATGGAACCGGCTATAGATGTCCAATATACCGTTACCAACAAAGGAAAAGCTCGCAAAGATGCAAGTGAAGTGTTCAAAAAAGCGGGATATCGAGTTGACCGTCAAGGATTTGGCATTATTGAAATTGGAGAAGACCAATTAGCGGAAAGTTCAAATTATCTCAATACGCCTGCTGAATTTGCGGCTTGGATGAGCATACCAAAAGTTCTAAAACGTGGCGCTATAATTTCGGGGCATACCAATCACAAGCAAAGAGGATTCCCATCTGTAACCATTGCTGCCCCAGTTGTTATCAACGGCAAGCGAGGAAATGTCGCAGTTGTCGTTCAGCAAAAAGGAAAAAATAAATACCATGTCCATCGGATACTGATGCCGGATGGTTCTAAATTTGTATATGAGAATATACAACAAAACGCAGAACCTACGGGCGATAGTATTGTAAGGGAAAATCCTTACAAGGGGCTATCCATCGGTTCTGCGTCTAATATTAGTATACCACAAAACACGGAAAAGTCAACACCTTCGGCGCAAGAAAATTTTGAAAGTGACGCACAAGAATTAAATTCCGACCCCGAGGATGACGTAAAGTCCGACCGTGAGATCCTGGCTTCGCTGCTGATGGAGGCGGCGAAAAATCCCGTGGAGCGCGATGCCTTGGCAGAGTATCAAAAGCGCGCAAGGCGGCTGGATAAGTTGAATGCGCGATTGCACGAGGTGGAAAGCGATATCAAGGCGATGATGTTTGCGCGCGGGAAGCGTGACGACGCTTATCGCGAAAGATTGGATGCCTTGCAGCGCGAGAAAGAGCGCATAAGCCGGGATATTGACCGCTGGGACCGCAAGCTGTTGACCTTGGAGCTGACGACCTCGTTACAGGAGCTGCTTGACCGTGAGAAAAAGAGAACGGCCAAGCTGTGGATCGAAGCCGGGCGCAACGCCATCGGAAACTACTGTGAAAAGCAGTTGTGCCGCATCTATTCGGAGAAGATCGAGGAGAAGGCAAAAAATCTTGGCAAGATGCTGCTTGAGAACAGCGAGAAGTATCACGTACCAGACGCCTTCAAAAAGCCCGTGGCGGCGTTTCTTTCGTTGCTGGATTTCTCGTCAGAACGGGCACTGCGTGGCGGCGATCCTACCCAAAAGGATGCTTTGCTACAGGCCTCTTTTGCGGAGGTGGTAACGCTGCTCCAGTCGTTGACCGACGAGAACAGCGACGAGTATCTTTCGGGCCTTGATCTGCCGCCCGATGCTGTGGATGAGTTTGTTGCACTTTCCAAAGAGGTAGCGCAGATGGCAATAGATGGGCGCGAGGGTGATACGATGGTGCTGCGGCGCATGTCCTCGGAGCAGCTAAAGACACTGAACAGCACGCTTTACGCAATGACGCGTGCCGTGCGGCAGGCGAACGAGCTGTTTGCCACCGAGCGCTTCCGTCACGTTTCAGAGCTTGCCGAGGGCTTTATTGCCGAAAGCGAGCAGTATGCCGCAAGAGCGCAGCGCAGCAAATTGAGCGATCTGCTCTCGTGGGAGAACATGGTACCGTACTATGCCTTCAAGCGTTTTGGTGCTGCGGGTGAGGCGCTTTTTAAGAGCTTTATGCAGGGGCAGGATAAGTTTGCGTTTCTTGTCAAGGAGATCATCGACTTTACCGACAAGCTCTACACCGAGGATGAGGTAAAGGAATGGTCACGGCAGGTACATACCTTTGAGGGCACCAACGGCAAGGTGTATATCACCACGGCGCAGATCATGTCGCTTTACGAGCTTTGGAAGGATGCGGATGCACGCAAGCATATCCTTGGCGGCGGTGGCCGCATCCAGGATATTTCCTTCGGCGCCAAGAAAAAGTATACCAACGACCCCAACGGCACCGCCCTTGGTGAGCTGGTGGTAGATGCCATGTTTGCAAAGCTTACGCCGCGGCAAAAGGAGGTGGCGGACAAGCTGCAGAAATTTATGGCAGGGGAGTGTGCCAAGTGGGGTAACGAAATATCCTACAAGCGGTGGGGCATCCGTATTTTCGGGCTTGATTATTACTTCCCGATCGAGAGCGACAAGAACACCGTCGCCGCCGACGTGGAGCAGAGGGCCAAGGAAAACGGGCTGTTTCCGCTGCTGCACAAGTCCTTTACCAAAAAGCGCGTATTCAACGCCAACAACCGTATTATGATCCGCAGCGTGTTTGACGTGTTTGCTTCGCACGCCACCGATATGGCAAAGTACAATGCATTTGCGCTACCGCTGCTTGATATGCAAAAGTTTATCAATTTCAAGGAGATCGTAACGAAGGAGCAGGCGGCGGCAGAAGCATATGAAAGTGCTGAGGTGAATGAAGATATTAAGGTGTTGGTAAAAAAGGTTAAAGGCAATCAATACAAAAGTAACGATTGTGTTTCCTTAGGAGCGCTCAATGCCACCGATGCTACAAGAATCCAAAAAATCACAGGGAAAGATTTTTCGGGTTATGAGGTGCTATTGGAAGCGCGTCAAGTGAAACATATTCTTAATCGTCATGGTGAAAACGGTAAAGCAAATGTTTCCATGGCTGATGATAGCGATATTGCAAAAATGCAGTTTGCTATGCTTAATGCCGATGAAATTAGGGACGCTGGTCTTTCGAAT
>SVSV01000047.1 GCA_015064125.1 Oscillospiraceae bacterium | reverse complement strand
TACGAGTTGGATTTTTTCATTTGTGCCGACAGGCACAACATCATTTGACCGAAGGTCAACATCATTTCGAGCGAAGCGAGAACATCATTGCCGCTCGCCGCACAAATGAACGAGATTGCGACAAGTCGCAAATGATGTGGGTTATCGCCCAACGATGTTACGCCTGTGGCGTAAACGATGTTGCGCTTTGCGCAAACGGAGCGGTAGTTGTTTGTTTAGCTCGTTGATTGATAGTTGATTTTTAATCGAAAGTATGATATAATTAAATTGGGAAAGGCGGTGGAAAAATGACTGCTAAAGAACGAATGATTCAAGCCCTTACGGATATGCTTGAAAATGGTGAAACCCTTATGCACCCTATATATGGTTTGCTTGTGCAAGGCGGAAGACAATACTATGGATATTTCGGATTTACTGAAGATTTTCTTTTAATAGCGTTAGTATCGGGCAAAACCATTACAGATACAATTCGTGTTCCCTTGGATATAAACTCTGTAAAGATTAAGAAAAATATTTTTTTGAATGAGCACGTAATAGATATTAGTTTCAATGAAGGTGCACCCTGCCGAATAACCGCTTTTCCTAAAGTTTTGGCTATCGACTCGCAAAAAGAGAATTTTCCAAAATTTTTATCATATCTTAAAAGCAAAACCCCAAACAAAAATGTTCCTGACTTAAGTCAAATTAACGGTACAAAAATTAGAAGACAGTACTTTAATTTTATTTTATATGTTTTTCTTGCCACACTTCCCCCAATTATTCCTATGATATTCATTTTGGAGTGTGAAAAACAAAATATTTCGATTTGGAATTCGTGGCATCTTCTTTGGAATATTACCACCGAGGCTTTGCCGACGATTGCGGCATTTATATTGCCTTTGTTTCTTTTGTCTGTTTGCAGCAAATTTATCTTTGGGAAAACAATAGCAGTCGTTGAACAAAAAGGCTTATACCTAGATAATACTTTTATTCCGTGGGGAGATATAAAAGCAGTAGAATATAACGCAACACATTTTTCAAGATTTAATTTCCGTGCAGCATACATAACCATTACCGTAGCTCCCGCAAGGAAAAGAGAATATGTTGTCGAAGTTTCAAACTTTACACTGTACGGATTAAAAAAGTTAAAAAAGCACCTTCCCAATCGAACTGTACGATGGGCAAAAGGAAAGCTTCCTCTTACGATATTTATTGCATTATTGCCCACAATTATTTTTTTGCTGATAGCATTGTTTTGATGTCATCTATTAAGGTCAGAACACACAAACAAAAGACCCACCCCGAACGGGGTGGGTCTTTTGTTTGGTCGTGGCCCTAGGCCACGAGCCTACTCCAAACGCGACGCGTTTGGACTAGGTTGAAAGAACGCGGCAGCGTTCTTTTTACAAGCACGTAGTGCTTGTGGATGAATAGCCGCCCTGTGGGCGGCGTCCTAGCATCGGTTTCTTTTTAGCACCCCTTGCGGGTGGCTTTTCTTATTGGCTGCGGTGTTAATGCTTTGAAGCGTTGTGGAGCTAGGTTTGCATTTTGCGAGCAAGCGTTTGGCTTTTCCCTTGTTCTGTTACACTTGAAAATTTTATGCCATACCCCGTAACAATATCAAAATATTGCAATGCAGGAGGCTGATATGTACGATAAAAGTGATGAGAGCAACGAGCAAAAGCTGTGTGCCATTCTTCAGCGCTTGCCCCATGCCGTAGCGGTGATGCAGGGAAGTCAAGCATTACAATCCAAACGCCTGTCCGCATCCGTATCATGCGGGTGATACGCCGTCTCTTTTTGCTGTCGGAGTCGGTCGTTTCTCGCTTTTTCACAGCTGACAACTTTAGCGTATACGCGTCCCTTGGCGCGGTGTAAGAGCTATGTCGGCTTGCAGGACAAGGCTACGCCTTGGGAATTTTCTCCCGACGTTTTTTATCAATATTGTTAAATTGGTTTGTTTTTGAATAAAAAACTCTAAAACAGCGAAAAAGGTGGTGAAAAAATCTGCAAAACGATTGACATCAAGGTTTTCGGGTGTTATAATCAATATGTAAATTTATGCCGTGCGGCATGGCTTCGCGTTGCGGGTGTATGATTCGTAGCGAGTTGCTTTCAAAACCATCGAATACAACGGAAAGGAAGAAAACATATGGCAACCGTAGTTATTATGCCCCGTCAGGGGCAAAGCGTTGAAAGCTGTATCATTACAGCCTTCAACAAAAAGGTGGGCGACACTGTGGAAAAGGGAGAGGTGCTGTTCTCTTATGAAACCGATAAGTCCTCCTTTGACGAGCCTGCTCCCGAGGCGGGCAAGATCCTCGCGATCTTCAGAGAGGAGGGCGACGACGTACCCTGCCTTGAAAACGTGCTTGTGATCGGACAGGAGGGCGAGGATATTTCCGCCTTCAAGCCCGCCGCAGATGCCGCAGCCCCTGCCGCTGAGGCCCCCGCAGCCCCTGCTGCAGCCCCTGCTGCAGCCCCTGCGCCTGCCGCCGAGGCTCCCGCAGCTGCCGCTGCTCCTGCTCCTGCCACCACCGAGGGTGTTGGCTCGATCTCTCCCCGTGCACGCCTTCTGGCTGAGAAAACGCACGCAGATCTGCTCAAGGCTGTGCCCACCGGCCCCAACGGCCGCATCATTGAGCGCGACGTACAGAAGCTGCTCGATCAGGGCTTTACCGTTTCTCCTGCCGCCCGCGACGGCTACACTGCCGCTACCGAGGGTACCGGTATGAACGGCAAGGTGGTGCTCGGTGACCTCAACGCACCTGCTGCTGCTCCTGTTGCTGCGGCTGCTGCTCCCGAGGCTGCTTATGAGGACGTGAAGATCCCCAACATTCGCAAGATCATTGCAAAGCAGATGTGCGCTTCGCTGACCACCATGGCACAGCTGACGCTGAACACTTCCTTCGATGCGTCCAAGATCATTGCTCTGCGTGGGTCCCTGAAGGCCGGCGCCGAGAAGATGGGGCTTGCCAACATTACCTACAACGACATGATCCTGTTCGCCGTTTCCAGAGTCCTTGGCAACTACAAGGTGCTCAACGCACACTACCTCAACGACGACACGATGCGTTACTTCAAGACCGTGAATCTCGGCGTTGCCGTAGATACCGAGAGAGGCCTGATGGTTCCCACCGTATTCGGTGCTGATAAAATGTCCCTTAACGAGCTGGCGAAGAGCGCTAAGTCCGTCATCGGCGACGCACAGAGCGGCAAGATCAATCCCGACCTGCTCAAGGGCGCAACCTTTACTGTTTCCAACCTTGGCGCTATGGGCATTGAATCCTTCACGCCCATTATCAACCCGCCTCAGACTGCGATCCTTGGCGTGGGCGGTATCACCAAGCGCATCAAGGAGGTTGGCGGTGCGGACGTGACCTATTCCGCTATGAGCCTGTCCCTGACGATCGATCACAGAGCGATCGACGGTGCTGACGGTGCACGCTTCCTCAAGGAGCTTGGCTTTGCTCTTGAAAACTTTGATCTGTTGCTGACCAAGTAAGGAGAGTGACGATATGTATGATCTGATTATTTTGGGCGGCGGCCCTGCAGGCTACAATGCCGCTGAGCGCGCAGGCCATGCCGGCCTTAAAACGGTAGTGATCGAGGAAAGAGCTCTTGGCGGCGTTTGCCTGAACGAGGGCTGCATTCCGACCAAAACGCTTTTGTATTCCGCTAAAATTTACGACTACGCAAAGCACAGTGCCGACTATGGCGTCACCTTCGGCTCTGCCTCCATTGACCACGGCTTCGTGGTGGAGCGCAAGAACAAGGTGGTCAAGCAGCTGGTATCGGGTGTAGGCGCCAAAATGAAGAAATGCGGTGTGGAGGTGGTCAAGGCGACCGCCACCATTAAAGAAAGAAATGCCGAGGGCTTTGTGGTCGTAGCCGAGGGCAAGGAGTACGTGGGTAAGCAGCTGCTGATCTGCACCGGCTCCTCCGCAGCGATCCCCCCGATCGATGGCCTTGCCGACTCCCTGAAGTCGGGCTATGCGCTGACCAACCGCGAGGTGCTTGATCTGAAGGAGCTGCCGAAGGAGATCGTGATCGTGGGCGGCGGCGTGATCGGCCTTGAGATGGCCTCCTATTTCAACTCCGTAGGTGCAAAGGTCTACGTGGTGGAGATGATGAACAAGATCGCCGGCCCCGTTGACGGTGAGATCTCTACGATGCTGCAAAAGGAATATGCCGCACGCGGCATTGAGTTTATTCTCGGTGCTAAGGTGGTTTCTATCAAGGATAAGGCCGTTACCTACGAAAAGGACGGCAAGCTCAGCACCATTGCTTCGGATTACGCCCTTGTTTCGATCGGCCGCCGTGCAAGAACCGCAGGCCTTGGCTGTGAGAACATTGGCCTCAAGCTTGAAAGAGGTGCTATCGTTACCAACGAGTTTGGCAAGACCAACGTGCCCGGTGTCTGGGCCGCGGGTGACGTCAACGGCAAGTCGATGCTGGCTCATACCGCATATCGTGAGGGTGAGGTCTGCATCAACAATATTCTGGGCGGCAAGGATCGCGTAAATTATGCTGCCATTCCTTCTGTTATCTACACCAACCCCGAGGTGGCATCGGTAGGTGAGACTGCCGAGACCGCTAAGGCAAAGGGTCTTGATGTGGAGATCCAGACTGTAACGCTCAAGTACAGCGGCCGCTACATTGCCGAGAACGAGCACGGCAACGGCGTGCTGAAGGTGCTTATCGATAAGAAGCACCGCAACATCGTAGGTCTGCATATGATCGGCTCTTACGCCTCCGAGATCATTTACGGCGCTGCTATGATGGTAGAGACCGAGATGCGCGTTACCGATATTCAGAAGCTTGTCTTCCCGCACCCCACGGTATGTGAGGTCGTCCGTGAAGCCATGTTTATGTAAGAACTTAGAAAAGGAGAATTTATAAAATGCCTAAGTGTCAATACGTAGATCCCGGCAAAGCCTTTGAGGCCGGCTACATCCATTTTGAAGACATTCCCGTATGTCAGTACAACAAGACCCTCGCTGAGGAAAAGAAGATCTATACCAAGGACGATTTCCTTCGCATTTATCGCGACATGGCCATTATCCGTGAGTTTGAGACCATGCTCAACGAGGTCAAGGTAAAGAGCAACTATAACGGCGTGGAGTACAATAACCCCGGTCCCGCTCACCTTTCCATCGGCCAGGAGGCATCTGCTGTCGGTGAGGCATACTGCCTTGACATCAACGACTTTTCCTTTGGCTCTCACCGTTCTCACGGCGAGATCCTGGCTAAGGGTCTGTCCTCTATTTACAAGCTGACCGACGAGGAAGTTTACGACATCATGAAGGAGTTCCTTGGCGGCTCCGTGCTTGCAGTCGTTGAGAAGCAGATGAAGTCCGAGAATATCAAGGACCTTGCCATCAACTTCCTGCTTTACGGCGCACTGGCTGAGATCTTCGCCCGTAAGACCGGCTTCAACCGCGGTCTTGGCGGCTCGATGCACGCCTTCTTCATCCCCTTCGGCCTGATGCCCAACAATGCGATCGTAGGTGCTTCCGCACCCATCGCACTCGGTGCCGCTCTTTACAAGCGCTCCAACCACAAGCCCGGTATCGTTATTTCTAACTGCGGCGACGGTGCAACCGGCCGCGGCCCTGTGCTTGAGGCTCTCAACTTTGCTTCTATGGACCAGATCACCAAGCTCTGGGGCATGGAGGGCAAGTTCGAGGATGGCGGTATGCCGATCCTGTTCAACGTATTCAACAACCACTACGGCATGGGCGGTCAGACCCGTGGCGAGACGATGGGCTACGACATGGTCGCCCGTCTTGGTGCAGGCTTCAATCCCCAGCAGATGCACGCAGAGCGCGTGAACGGCTACGATCCTCTTGCAGTGATCGATGCTGTGACTCGCAAGAAGGCACTGCTGCTTGAGGGCAAGGGTCCCGCACTGCTTGACGTGGTTACCTACCGCGTATCCGGTCACTCTCCCTCCGACTCCTCCACCTACCGTACTGCAGAGGAGATCGAGGCTTGGAAGAATGCCGATCCGATCGTTGCGTTCCGCAAGAAGCTCGTCAAGGGCAAGATCGCAACCGAGGAAGAGTTCGCAGTTATGCACGAGCAGATCACGGCCCGTATGACCGAGATCATGAAGCTTGCCATCAACGACGAGATCTCTCCCCGTATGGACCTTAATAAGGAGCCCGATGCCATCGCATCCATCATGTTCTCCAACCAGCAGGTCAAGAGCATGGATCCCTCCCGTGAGGCTGAGATGCTGTGCCCCAAGGAGGAGTGCCCCCGTGTTAAGGAGATCAAGGGCAAGGTCCGCACCGCAACCGATGCAAGCGGCAAGCCTGTTTCCAAGATGAAGATGTACAACGTCACAGACGGTCTGTTTGAGCCGATCATTGACAAGTTCTACGAGGATCCCACCCTCATCGCTTACGGCGAGGATAACCGTGACTGGGGCGGCGCATTCGGCGTATACAAGAAGATGACCGAGGCTGTTCCTTATCACCGCTTCTTCAACTCTCCCATCTCCGAGTCCGCTATCGTTGGCTCCGCAGTGGGCTACGCTATGTGTGGCGGCCGCGCCATCGTTGAGCTGATGTACGCCGACTTCATTGGCTGTGCAGGCGACGAGATCTTCAACCAGATGGCTAAGTGGCAGGCAATGTCCGCAGGCATTCTTAAGATGCCCATCGTCCTTCGTGTGTCCGTGGGCTCCAAGTACGGCGCTCAGCACTCTCAGGACTGGACCGCACTCTGCGCGCACATCCCCGGCCTGAAGGTCGTATTCCCGTCCACCCCCACCGATGCAAAGGGTCTGATGACCTCCGCACTTGAGGGTACTGACCCTGTTGTCTTCTTCGAATCTCAGCGCGTTTACGGCTTCGGTGAGCAGTTCCGCAAGGACGGCGTGCCCGAGGGCCACTTTGAGATCCCCTTCGGCGAGCCCGACGTGAAGCGCGAGGGTAAGGACGTTACCATTCTCACTATCGGCGCTGTGCTTTACCGCGCAATGGATGCAGCCAAGGAGCTGGAAGAGAAGTACGGTATCTCCGCTGAGGTGATCGACTCCCGCAGTGTTGTTCCCTTCAACTATGAGAAGGTCATCGAGTCCGTTAAGAAGACGGGTAAGATCCTGATCGTGGGTGACGCTTGCGAGAGAAACTCCGTCATGAGAGATATGGCCTCCAACATCACTGAAATGTGCTTCGATTATCTCGACGGCCCTGCAGTGGTCGTTGGTTCCCGTAACTGGATCACGCCTGCATTTGAGCTGGAGAAGAGCTTCTTCCCGCAGCCCAGCTGGATCATTGATGCTCTGCACGAGAAGATCATGCCCATTCCGGGGTATGTTCCCACGACCAACTTCACCGATATCGAGAAGGTTGACAGAGCTAAGAAGGGGCTTTAATTAAAATTTTGCAATACATCGGGCATCTTGCCCGATGTATTGCTTTTAGGCAAGAGTGAATAATCCGAACCCGCCCTAAAGCCTTGCTTTTGGCGCTTTCTGCACTTGTCACTCTTGCAAAGTCCGCACTTGGCGGCGAGCGCCAAGTACAAAAATCACTCAAAAATCAAGGCTTGAGGGTCCCCAGAGTTTTGAGCGAGCAAATCTTCGCAGATGCAAAGAGAATTTTTGCGATAATATGCGGATATTATAAGGAAATTCTCTGATGCAGATGCGGATATTTGCCCCTCAAAACCGAGTTCGGATTATTTACTCTTGCCTAGGAGCATTATGAAATTATTGCGCTTACACACTGTCGATCCTTACAGGAATCTGGCCATAGAGGAATATTTGTTTCGACACGCAACGGACGATACGTTTTTGCTATGGCAGAACGATCGCACGGTGGTGATCGGGAAAAATCAAAATCCGTACGTGGAGCTGGATCTCAATTTTATCCGTGAGGCGGGCATCCGTATCGCGCGGCGCATTACGGGCGGCGGTGCGGTCTATCACGATATGGGCAACGTGAATTTTACCTTCATTTCTCCCAAGGGTAAGGCAGACGGTATTGATTTTGCTGCTTATTGCACCCCCATCGTAAAGGCCTTGAGAACGCTTGGCGCAACGGTTTTGCTTTCGGGTCGCAACGATCTTCTGCTTGATGGCAAAAAGATCTCCGGCAACGCACAGCATGCCTTTGGGGGGCGTGTGCTCCATCACGGTACGCTTCTGTATGACAGCGATCTGACCGTCCTTTCCCGCGCGCTTCGGCCGGATGAAGAAAAGCTTCGTGCCAAGGCTGTTCGTTCGGTTTCCTCTCGCGTCACCAATCTGCGCCCTTATCTACCGACGGTAACTGATACCGAGGCCCTGATGGATGCGTTGTTTGCGGCGGTCGGCGGCGAATGGATGTCCTTGCCGAATGACGCCGAGATCGACGCTTTAACGGCGCGAAACGCGTCGCAGGAGTGGCTTTTCCCCGAACGCGAAATGCTTTGTCGCTATGCGCGTACGCGAAAAATACGATATCTCTTCGGTACTGTTGAGATCCTTCTTGACATGGAGGGGGAAAGAGTACGGGATCTGCGCATCAGCGGTGATTTTTTCGGTATTTCCCCTGTCGCGGAGCTGGAAAACCTGCTGCGGCATACAACGCGCGCCGAGGCCAAGGCGCGCCTTTGTACCCTGTGTCTTGCGGATTATATCCACGGTATGACTGCGGAAGCGTTGTTGGCACAGATCTTTGATACACAAGAAAAGACCACCGATTGATCGGTGGTCTTTTCTTGTGCGATTTTTTTGTGCACTCAGTCTGTGTAACACAGGGTGATGTCATCGGGCTCGTCAAAGGCCTCATCATAGCGGGTATGACGGGAGAGCGTGACCTTTTTGAGTGCCTCACAACCTGAAAATGCTGCCTCGCCAAGATAGGCAAGACCTGCGGGCAGCGTGATTTCCTCCAGTGCCGTGCAGTCGGCAAAGGCATAGTCGCCAAGGCGGTCGATCTCGCCGTTTATCTGTACGTTTTTCAGTGCCGCACATCCGTTTAAGGCGTAATCGTCAAGGGTGCAGGAGGGGAGGGTGATATCGGTCAGTGCCGTACAGGCGCCGAAGGCCTGCTGCGCAATGTAAAGCCGACTTGTGGGGAGTGTGACGTGCGAAAGACTCTCGCAGGAGCAAAAGGCGCTCTGCCCGACGGTATGTACGCTTTCGGGAATGATCACCTCGGTGAGCGCGTAGCATTGTCTGAAGGCGTCCTGCCCGATATAGCGCACACCGTAAGGGATCGTCAGTGTCTTCATCTGCTGCAAATCGGTAGCCGCCGCATCTAAAATAATTTTGGTGTCGGGGTGTACGTGCAGCTCTGTTAGATCCTTGCTTGCAGTGAAGGCAAGCACGGCATAGGGGTTTTGCGGATTGCCAAAATAAAGCCCACCCCCGTGTGCGGTATACGCCATGCGATCGTTGCGCGGAAAGGCGCCCCAACCGACCGATTGCAGACTGTCGGGTAGGGAAACGCGACAAAGCGAGCATAGGCTGAACGCAGAGTCCTCTACGTGTAAAACACCTTCGGGCAAGCTGATCTCGGTCATGCTTTCACACTGATTAAAGGCACAGCGTCCAATTCTTTTTACGGTATTTGGAATTGTGATCTGTGCCAGTGCCTCGCAGGATTCAAAGGCGTTGTCGCCAATATCTATAAGGCCATACGGTAAAGAAACGCTTTTTAGCTGTGCCTGTAGGGCGAGTGCGTGATCAAGTATAAATTTGGTGTTTTCGTGCACCGTCAGCGCCGTAATGTCGCGCTTTTCTGCCTTGAAAAGCGCAAAATACGGATTTTGTGCGTTGCCAAGATATAAGCATTCACCAAAGCGGCTAAGGGGCAGCTCACCGCAGCCCTCAAAGGCGTTTTCGCCAATGTGGATAAGCCCCTCCGGCAGCTCTATGCAAGCGAGATGCTTGCAGTGCAAAAAGGCATCCCACTCGATCCGTAAAAGGCTTTGCGGCAGAAGGACACGTGTCAGCGACGTGCAATATTCAAATGCCGATATGCCAATTTCCATCACACCCTTGGGTATTCTCACTTCCTTGATGTGTGCATTTTTCGAAAAGGCGCATGCCGAGATCTTTGTTACCCCGTCTGGCACGGTAACGGTGCTTTCCTTGCCCGTATAGTCAAGCAGTACACCGTCCTTTATTTGAAAATGATTCATATATTGCTCCTGGTATTAGTGTTATTTGCAGGTAAAAGACTGATGGGAATGAGTGCTTGCGAGGGCAGGTAAAAGGCCCAGGCGAGATTGAAGCCGGGGTGAATGACGCGGTAAAGAAGTGCATCTTGGCTTATGGTAAAGTAGGTATCAAGCAGAGAAAGACCAATGACGGTGTCACAGCAAATAAACAGCACAAGGGCTATGGCAAACAGGGGCGGTCTTTCCCTCAGCATAAAAGCAAATACGATATTCAGGGCAAGATTGGTGTAGTAAAGGATAGAAATCAATGCGAGCGCGTCGGTGCGTTCCCGTAGCACGATGAGTGTGATCAGCAGGGCAAGGCAGGTAAGGGCGACGCGAAGAATAGCGTGCCGACGGCGACGGAGCTTGCTTTGGTCGTCATACCACAAGCGCAAAAAATAGCAAAGCTGCGTGAGCGAAAACAGCAGCATAGCGGGCAGCTGTCTTTGGTCGGGTAAATAGACCAGAAAATAGTCGGCCCCTACCGTAAAGATCAGCCCCAGCTGTGTGAAAAGATAGGTCTTGCTGCGCGTGGCCAGCACGCCGCAAAACAGGCACGCAAGCACGATGGCCGCATAGGAATACATGGAGGCGGCACGGCCGCTTGCCGTTTGCAGCAAGACACCCAGCAGTGATTGCACTATCACGAAGACAGTAAGCGCGCAGGTCAGAAAAATGCTTCTTTGCTTTGTCATGGCTGCTTAGGCGCTGCTTTCTTTATGATACCGTATTGTATGCCGTATACCAGTGCCGCAACCAGCGAAAAGCCCGCAAGATAGCAGATCAAAAACAAGGGGTAGGGCAATAGGGGATAGAAGATAGAAAGCACGGGCAGCGTGCAATCGTGGAAGGGACTGATATAAAACATATTAAAGGTGGCGTCAATGCCGTTGGCAAGATGGATATAGTGCATCGCAATATTCAGCCCCATGGCAATGAGGGTGAAGGCGGCAAATACGGCAACGCCGTGCACAAATTGCCGTTTGCTGGTGCGACGTCGCTCATGTACGGCGATCAATACGCCGATGACGACCTGTGAGCCGTGGTGCAGCATGGTCTGAATGTTGATGCCGATGGTACTGATAAATACGTCGTTGGGATAGATCATCACGGCCAGACCCGCAAAAAGTGAAAATGTAGATAAAAAGGTCAAAACGGCGTTGCGTGCCCGCCCGTCCTTTAAGAAAACGGCAAGGGGGAGGGCATACAGGGGCGTGGAGCAAAACTGAAAGGGGAAGGCATACCACGTATAGCTCCAGCTTGCCGCCGTGCCATCGAAATCGAAGGAAAAGATAATTTGCTTGTAGACCTCTGAGAGAAAAATGGCAAGCCAGGCAATCAGTAGGATACGGCGTAGTGTTTTATCCGAGGCGTTGCCAAATCGCCAAACCAATAAAACACACAGGCCGATCATCAGTATGACCGATGTTATGTGCCAGAGCCCGAAAGTGGTTGGTGTTTCCATGTCGGCTTGCAGTGTGTATACGATCTTTTCAAATATATTCATAACGATCATTCCTTGTAAAGAGGGGGGTACCCGTGTGATATGCTACTATTTTAACATATTTTCAAAAAAAATCAAGCCCCATTGCCTTTTCGGTTTTATAGGACTTTTAAAATTCTCTTGAATTTTGCTTTACATTTGTGTAAGGATGTGTTATAATAAAAGAACGCACGTATGCGGCGCTATTTTAAGAAATGAGGACGTAAATATGGGATTTTTAACCGGTAAAACAGCAATTGTGACAGGTGGCGGCTATGCTGCGCTTTCTGATGGCAGATGCGGCTCCATTGGCTACGGTATCGCCACTGCTTACGCAAAAGAGGGTGCCAATCTGGTGATCACGGGCCGTAACGTATCCAAGCTTGAAAAGGCTAAGGAGGAGCTTGAGCGTCTTTACGGCATTAAGGTGCTTGCCCTTGCCGCCGATATTTCCGAGGGGCAGGATAACGAGGCTATTGCCAAGGGTGTGGCTGAGGCTGCAATGAAGGAGTTTGGCCGTATCGACGTGCTGATCAATAACGCACAGGCCTCCGCTTCGGGCGTGACGATCCAGGACCATACCACCGAGCAGTTTAATCTTGCTATGTATTCGGGCCTTTACGCCACGTTCTACTATATGAAGGCGTGCTATCCTTATTTGAAGGAGACCAAGGGCAGCATCATCAACTTTGCTTCGGGCGCAGGCCTTTTCGGCAACTACGGTCAGTGCTCTTATGCTGCTGCTAAGGAGGCTATTCGCGGCCTCTCCCGCGTGGCTGCGACCGAGTGGGCAAAGGACGGCATCAACACCAACGTGGTATGCCCGCTGGCATGGACCGCTCAGCTTGAAAACTTTGAAAAAGCATATCCCGAGGCCTTTAAGGCAAATGTGAAAATGCCTCCCGCAGGTCACTTTGGTGATTCCGAGCTGGAGATCGGCCGTGTGTGTGTGCAGCTCGCTTCCCCCGACTTTAAGTTTATGAACGGCGAAACCGTTACCCTTGAGGGCGGCATGGGTCTGCGCCCTTAATTAATAAAGAAAAAAGACGTTACGGCGCATCTGCGGTAGCGCAGTATGAAATGATATATACCTACCGACAGGAGAAGGACGAAGAATTGCTAAAATTCTTCGTCCTTTTTTTTACAAGTACTGGCTTAATTAAAGACAACAATCATCAAGCTACAAAAGCTACAAAATATTTTGATATTTGACTTGCAAAAAAAAGGTTTTTATGTTATAATAACATGATTATAACATAGCAATAGGAGTTTGAACATGGAACAAACAAGAGGCTCGTTTACGGGCAAAATCGGTTTTGTGCTGGCTGCGGCAGGGTCTGCTGTGGGCCTTGGCAACATTTGGCGTTTCCCTTACCTTGCTGCAAAATACGGCGGCGGTATTTTCCTTTTGGTCTATATCGCACTGGCCATTACC
>SVSV01000046.1 GCA_015064125.1 Oscillospiraceae bacterium | reverse complement strand
AAAAGATGGGGAGCTGTATGACGAAGAATCAATTTCTTGAATACTGCTTTAATACATACGGCACCTCGCCTGACTATCCGTTTGACGAGGATTTTGAAACGGCGGTATTACGGCATGGGGACACGCGAAAGTGGTATGCCATTGTGATGCGTGTGCCGCGGTGCAAGTTCGGGCAGGGAAGCGACGAAGTCATTGACGTGGCCAACCTCAAGCTGCCGACCGACATGTTTGGATCCTTTGGCGCAGCCGAGGGTGTCTATCCCGCTTATCACATGAACAAGCTACATTGGGTTTCTGTGCTTTTGCCAGACGCGCCCGATGACGTGGTGCAGTTCCTTGTAAATGCCAGCTTTGAGATCACACGCGCCAAGAAGAAAGCAAAATAAGAGCAGCCCCGAGGCACAAAATGTGCCTCGGGGCCATTTTATTTAAATTTGCAACATCTCCACCATGGCGAATATTTACAGCCATGTGGACGCCTATAGCATCTTCCAATGCGCCATGGTCATCGACGAAGCGTTTTTGGGGGATAAAATGGGCTGAATCGTAATCAATTCAGCCCGCAAATTTACGCTTGGGGGAAGGGAATGTTATTCACCAAGCTCCATTGATCTTTGAAATAAACATTATTGTAGCCGCTATTGTATCTGTAGCCGTAGTATGAGTAGAACCAATTGCTGTTCCATGTACTTGGAATATCTATTGAGCTTGTAAAATTCAAATACAAGTCAGAATATCCGTAGTAACTAGAAATGTAAATGGCATTTGATTCCATTACGGTGATCGTTGAGGGAACTACAAAGATATAGCGGTTGGAGGAACTGTTTGATGCCTCGCCTCTGAACGCATAGGAACGAATTCCATATACTGTTTTTCCTTCAATCTTTTCGGGAATGATAATTGGTGTTTTCGTGGAAATAATTTTTAGATATTCAGTGATATACAGTTTATTATCAATTATTTCATAAAGATAGTTTCCGTCAGACGAACAATTTGCTTTTGAATTTAACACATAATCATCAATGCTACGATACCAGCTGGAATCCCAATCCTCAGGGATAGATTTGTGTGCGATATAAATCACACAATCACTGAGGCTGTAAAAGCCGTATTGATTGACGATATCCACGCTATCGGGGATATTGATATATCGCAAATTATGAGCTTCACAGAATGCTTTTGCTGAAATCTTGTCAATACCATCCTCAATTTCTACCGCGGTGGTGAGTGTTTCTCCACACAAAGCATAGGTGTTGATACGAGTTACGGGTAGTAAGTTATAGGTGGAGGGGATTGTGACCAATCCTGCCTTGTTCTTGATGCTGACGACTTCATAGGACAGTGTTTTCTTAAGGTAAACGCAGGTGTCGTCGTCCACAATGTCGGAGGGATCAACAGCCAGCATGTATTTAAAGATGTTAAGCTGCGAAGGATCGGTGACACCACCCGTATAGTCAATGGTGTTAGATTCAAAGAAGAAAGTGGGGAATTCGAAGCCGTATAGCAAAAGGTCGTCATCACTCTCAAAGTCACCGCAAGTCACAATGGAATCGGGGATAAAGATGGAGTGAAGCTTTTTACAGCCATAAAAAGATTCTCCACCAATTGTTGTGACAGAGTTCGGTATTTCGATGCGCTCAATCCAAGGGTTGCCCACAAAAGCAAGATTTTCAAGGGTGGTCACAGGCTTGCTGTCTATCTTTTTAGGAAGAGTGAGTCTAGTTTCATCTCCATCGTAGTTCAAAAGCGAAATATACGTGCCGTTATCAATGTAATAATAGCCGTCCGCGCTGTGCTTGACGTTGCCGAAATCAAAATCATCGTCGCTTGCAATCGTGGTCGTCAACTGGTGCGAAAAATACACTAAGGTTTCACCGAAGGCGTGTTGACCGACTGATACCACATTGGGAGGCAGATAAATAAAGAGGGGAGAGCCGTTAAGCATAGCAAATTCTCCGTTTAGATAATCACAGAATTTGAATGCTTCTGCACCAATGTGCGTTACGTGAGAAAAGTCGAATTTTAACAGCATGGTGCCGCGGAAGGCGGCTGTGCCAAGAACTTTCAGATTTTCGTAATTACTAATCGTCTGCAGATTGGTACAACCATCAAATGACTCGTTTTGGAGGGTGTGAACAGGGGCGCTATTAAAGTCAAAGGAGACCAACTTGGTATAGCCGTCAAATTCCGGTAACCATTCGGTATTGGAGCTGATCGAAACAGAAGTAATGCTGCTGGGTAGTGCGTCTTGCGCAATAGACACAACGGGCTGGCCGAAAATGTAATTTGGGATTACGATGTCGGTCATACTGCCCGTATAGCCGCATACCTCGTAGCCCGCAACACCACCGCGGATCGTTGTGCGGAAAATGAGGCCGTCGGTGCCAATGCGATCCATATTTTCAACTTCTGCTTTTACCCCAGTATCTTCGTCGCCAATATACCAGTTTCCATTGTCGCCAATATAAGGGGTTTCCCCGTTCTCGCCGTCTTTGCCGTTCGTTACCTTAAAAGTGGTAAAAGAACCGTCAGAAAAGGAGATCTTGTATGTATCAATGCCGTTGAGGGAGGATGTTTTCTTTACAGAGGTGACAGTGATCGAAGCTCCGTCATTACCTTGAGCACCGGTATCGCCTTTTTGACCTTGAGCACCGGTGTTGCCCTTGTCACCTTTTTCGCCGGTTTCGCCTTTTTCACCTTTTTCGCCGGTTTCGCCTTTTTCGCCGGTTTCGCCTTTTTCGCCTTGTGGTCCTTGTGCGGAAACGCCAAGATCTTCATCTCCGACCCACCAGTTCCCGTTTTCACCGATATACGGAACTTGGGCGGCACAGGAAGTCAAAAGTAGGGAAATGGCAAGTAAAAAGGCCAATAAAAACTTTTTCATTGCAAAACTCCTTGTTTTAATTTTGAAAAAGCCGCAAGGATATCCTTGCGGCTTTATGCGGCATAAGACCGCTTTGGCGGAGGAGGTGGGATTTGAACCCACGCGCCGCGTTAACGGCCTACGAGATTTCGAGTCACGCCTCTTCGACCACTTGAGTACTCCTCCAAATATTTAGTTGTCGGAATTTTGATAGAAAACTGTAGACTACCCAGTTGCATTTCCTGCGCTCCAATTCCGTAAAAGCCAGGTGTTGCAAGGGTTTTGGAAAATAAACTGTGACGAAGTCGGTTTGTTTTCGAGCCATGCACAGTGTGATTTAGTGTTAAGGCATGTATCAAAACAACGCATATTATATCATAGACCAAAGGAAAAAGCAAGAGCTTTTTTAAAAAAACAAAAATCAAAATTTAAAAATTTACTTTTCCATCTTAGAAAAGCCTAAAAATTTTCAAAAAACAAGCCTTGATGCGTATTTTATTGACACAAAAAGTTGTTTTTGCTATAATACAATAAAGATGACGTTCATAAATTGTGACGTCGTTATACCTTGTCCTGTCACTGAACTTTTGCACAGATGCGCAAAAGTCTGTGTCGTGGCGAGGAGCTTTGATCTTGCTTGAAAAGGAGGATTTACAATGAAAAAAAGAAAACTATTGATTTTAACTTCATTATTTTTGGTGGCCGTGATGCTGTTGAGCGGCTGCGCCACGCACCGTATGATGATGGACGGTGAGCAGTATCGCGATACGGCACCTACTCCCACCTCTGCCGCCGCTGTTGAGGCATTGCTTGGTGCCTCGTATGAGAGCGATTGTGAGGAATTGGTATATCTTTCGGATACCGTGATCGACGGTGAAAACTCACACAAAAAGCACATTGTGTACAATCTTGCAACCAATGCCGTTGTGTTGTCGGCAACCGAAACGTTGACCACACGTGTTGACGTGGAGCTGCACGAGGGCTACAATGAAAACGCCTATTTTACTGTAAAGACCACAACTTGGCAGATGGTGGAGAGCACCCCTGACAATTATACTTACAAAACCGCGCTTTGTGCGGCAAACGGCTCCGTTGTGGCGGAGGCTGAGGGTCTGCTTAACGTGCAGAGCGAGCTTGATCTGCTTGCATTTGACGGCAAATGCTATCGCATGGATACGGACGGCGCGATCGTGCACGCCTTTGATCTGGGCGACTTTGCACAGCTGCCTGAGCTTACAGGTAAGGCCAACGACCGCTATTTCTACGGCGACGATGACGGACTTGTCATTCTCTACGACGATACCTGCAAGATGCTCACGCATTATCAGGCCCCGAGCGATGCTTTGTTCGTGATGTCGAACCAGCTTGAGAACGGTAACGTGTTGGTTCAGTATTTAATGACTGAGACCGAGGAGTCGAGGGACTATAGCTTTATCGTTTCCAATAATTCCGGTGGTATTCCCAAGGGCAAATATACGCTGGTAACCAAGCTCATTAAGAAATCCGGTAAGGTCAAGGACCTCAATCTTGATTGGATTTTGATGAATGTGATGAATAATGAGCAAGGGGATCTTGCCGAAATGATGGGTTACGCGCGTGGCTATGACAATCTGGCTATCGCTTTTGAAATCGTTGATGAGCGCATTGAGGATTCTTTGAGCAAGTTTAAGCTTGTAAAGGTTTCCAACAGCGGTAAAGTCAAGGGTGAAATCAAACAGGTTATCGAGGGTCAGATAGCGCTAAATTTTGATTTTATCGGTACTAATCGTTGGGTCGCGCGGGACGTTTCCGAGCGAGAGTTTTTAATTAATGAAAAGGGAAAGGTGATCGGTGAGGTCACGGGCGCTGAAGAAAGTAACGCCGTTTATTTTATCGTTGCGGGTAAGCTTTATGATTACGATCTGAAGATGGTATACGATTATGAAGCCGCCAAGCAGCACATTTATGACGGTGATGACGGCATCCTGCGTCACGGTGTGCTGCTGGAGGATGAGAACGGTGCCGTAGTGTGCTATGCAAATAGCGTGGCTACTTCGATCATTGCCAAGGATGCGGCACGTGAAATCGTGAAAATTTCCGAAAATTATTTTATTGTAAAAGATAGCACCGACGCACAGAATGTCAAATACGACGTATACAACGATGTGGGCACCAAGCTTGTAACGCTTGATTATCTGCCCATCAGCCTTGCCTCGTTTGACGGTATGTGCTTGCTGCAGTGCATTCCTTCTGACGGTGAGTGCGTGTATTACCGTCTTGACATTTGCGTGGATTAAGACCGCGCGGTAAAAATACACAGCCGTTAGGCTCTTTGCTAAAAAAAGGGGCTGCGTCATTTACGCAGTCCCTGCGCAAAAAAGCCGACGATAGGCTTTTTTGACGCGCGGAATTTGCGGTTTTTGCCTGCAAAACAGGCAAAAATTGCGGTGTTTAGCCGCAAAGCAAAAACGACGGGGGTGAGTACCAAATGCATTTTTGCATTTGACTCACCCCCTTTTTGGTTTGGCTTACACGCTCAAATATCGGCATCCTTGATATATTCGCTACCGTGCTCGGCAATAAACACCTTGCGCTCGGCGAGGTTATCACCCATGAGCACGTCGAACATGTATTCGGTGCGCTCCACGTCGGCAGGCTCTACGGCCACCAGCCTTCTTGTGGCGGGGTTCATGGTGGTCTGCCACATCATTTCGGGCTCGTTTTCACCCAGACCCTTGGAGCGTTGCAGGGTGTATTTTCTGCCCTCGTTTTCCAGCTTCTTAAGGATCTCGGCCTTTTCAAATTCGTTGTAGGCAAACAAAATTTCGTCCTTTGTTGTGATCTCAAACAGGGGAGATTCGGCAATAAACACGCGTCTTTCCTGCAAAAGGGTGGGGAGAAGACGGTAAAAGAGCGTCAGAAGCAGCGTGCGGATCTGGAAGCCGTCCTCATCGGCATCGGTGCAGATAATGATCTTTGACCAGCGGAGCTTTGAGAGGTCGAATTGGTTGAAATCGTTTTTTACCTTTTTGGTGTCGACCTCAACACCGCAGCCGATCACGCGGAGCAGGTCCTTGATGATGTCGTTTTTAAAGATGCGGTCATAGGTGGCCTTAACGCAGTTCAGGGTCTTGCCGCGCACGGGGATGATGGCTTGAAATTCAGCAGCGCGGCCAAGCTTACACGAGGTCAGTGCCGAGTCGCCCTCTACGATATAAAGCTCGCGTACGCTGGGGTCCTTTGAGCGACAGTTGACGAATTTTTCCACGCGATTGGCAATGTCTGTGGGATTGTTGGTAAACTTTTCCTTGAGATCGTAGCGTGCCTTTTCTGCGGTTTCGCGGCTGCGCTTGTTGATCAGCACCTGATTGGCAAGGATCTCGGCCTCGCTCGGGTGCTCGGTAAGGTAAAAGCTCAGCTGCTCACGGATGAAGCCGCGCAGAGCATCACGGATAAATTGGTTGGTGATGGATTTTTTGGTCTGATTCTCATAGGAGGTCATCGTGGAAAAGCTGTTGATGACCAGTAACAGGCAATCCTCTACGTCCTCAAAGGTGATGGGCTTTTCGCCCTTTTTGTATTTGTTGTGATTTTTCAGATACGTGTCGATCACAGCGGGAAAGGCGGCGCGCACAGCCTTGTCGGGGGAGCCGCCATGCTCAAGATAGCTTGAGTTGTGGTAATATTGCAGTGATTGTACGGTGTTTGAAATGGTAAAGGTAATATCGGCCTTCAGCTTATATTCGGGTCTGTCGTCACTGTCGCGGCCCTGGGTCTCAAGGTGCCACTGCACGGGCTCGATCTTGGCGGTGTCGCCTGCCTGCTCGCGTACGTAGTCGATAATGCCGTGCTCGTAATAGTAAACGTGCTCCTCAAATTTGTTCTTTTCGGTTTCTAAGCGGAGCACAAATTTAATGCCCGAGTTGACGACCGCCTGGCGGTACATGGTGTCCTTGAAAAAGGTGTGGGGTATCTTAATATCGGTAAAAACCTCACTGTCGGGCCGCCAGCGAATAACAGTACCGCGGCGGCGCTCCTTTTTTTCAAGCTCGCGGCTTTGCAGGTCGGTGACGGGGTTGCCCCTTTTAAAGGAGATGCTGTGCACCTCGTGCCCGTCGTAGGACCATACGTCCATGTATTCCGAGGCGTACTGTGTAGCGCACGCACCAAGACCGTTGAGGCCAAGAGAGTATTCATAGGCTGCGCCCTTTTTGTTGTTGTCGTATTTGCTGCCTGCATAAAGCTCGCAGAAGATCAGCTCCCAGTTCCAGCGGTTTTCCTTTTGGTTAAAGCCAAGCGGAATACCGCGTCCGCGGTCGTCCACCTCGATCGAGTGGTCAAGGAAGGCCGTGACGGTAATGACGTCACCGTGCCCCTCGCGCGCCTCGTCGACTGAGTTTGAAAGAATTTCAAAAAAAGAGTGCTGGCAGCCCTCAAGGTTATCCGCACCGAAAATAACGCCGGGGCGTTTTCTGACGCGGTCAGCGCCCTTCAGTGCTGTGATGCTGGCATTGCCATAGGATTTTGACGTGTCTTTTCCTGCCATTGCTAACTCCTTTGAATCGTACATTTTGTGTGTCTTGATCAACGTATTATACCATATATTGTGTATTTTGTAAAGGGCGGATGAGATTTTTTTCAACTTTCACCAAAAAAACACAACTTTCCTCTTGCACGCGGGCGCGCAAATCGGTATAATATAATATGGCTATCCTTATTTAATGAGGTGAACCGTTTGATTTTTGAAAGCTTTATCGCAAGCCCCCAAGATTTTTCCGTAGCGCTGCTCGGCTTTGGCCGCGCGAACCGCGCTGTGGCCGATTGGCTCTTGCAGCAGGGTGGGACTGCCACCGTGTATGCAGACACGCCCGTAGAACAACAGAGTAAGACGCGGTACGAGTCTTGCGGCCTTTGCTTTTGTGAAGGCGGATTTCCCGATGTGCTCACCCAACAGGTGCTGGTGCGCTCACCCGGTATTCGTCCCGATGCCAAGCCTATTGCGGCGGCGCTGGCACGAGGTGCGTGCTTGACGTCTGAGATCGAACTGCTGTTAGCGCTCACGCCGGCACTGCCCTTGGGCGTGACGGGGAGCGACGGTAAGACCACCACGGCAACGCTTGCGGCCGCCTTGCTGCGCGCCGCGGGACACCGCACGTGGTTGGGCGGCAATAACGGCACACCGCTCCTCGCGCGCGTCGGGGAAATGCGCAAGGGAGATCTTCTTGTGCTGGAGCTGTCAAGCTTTCAGCTGATGACACTCTCAAATCCGCTTGCCCGTGCCGTGATCACCAACATCACCCCCAACCATCTCAACTGGCATCCCGATATGGATGAATACGTAGCGGCCAAGTGCCGCATCTTCGGGCGTGATACACATCTTGTGTTGAATGCGGATAACGCGGTGACGGCTGCCATCGCCGCCACGCGTGAGCGAAATACGTGTCTTTTTTCCGCACGGCGCAAAGGGGATGCGTTGCCTGCCCGTGGCCGCATATATGCCTGCGGCGAGCGGGTGATCGTAGGATCCGATGCGCAAGAGCGCCGCTTTGACTGCCTTTCGGCATTTTCGCTGCCGGGCGCGCACAATCTTGAAAATCTGTTGGCTGCCGTCGGTCTTACCGCACCTTATCTTACCCCCGAGGCGCCGATGCATGCGCTTGCCGATTTTCGCGGTGTCGCACATCGCCTCGAGTATGTGGATACCGTTGATGGGGTAGCCTATTATAACAGCTCGATCGATACCTCCCCCTCGCGCACCGCAGCAGCCCTCTCAGCCTTGTCAGCACACCCCATTGTGATTTTGGGCGGCCGCGGCAAGGGCGTTTCGTTTGCACCCCTGACGGCGGCGTTGGCGCACAGCGCCAAGGCGGCTTGTCTTTACGGTGAGGCGGCGTCAGAGATCGTCGGCGCCCTGCCGCAGGGCTTGCCCTTTGTGCTGAAAAGAGGCTTTGACGAGGCGTTTTCGGCAGCCGTCGCGTTTGCTGAGGCAGGGGATACCGTGCTGCTTTCACCTGCTTGCACCGCTTTTGGAGAATTTCGTGATTTTGAGGCGCGCGGCAAGCATTTTTGTGAATTGGTAAAGAAACTGAATTCGGAAAGGATATAAGGACTTTGGAACTCAAGGAGATCATCACTGCCACGGCTGCTCTGATGAGTGTTACAGGCTTTGAGGGCTACGATGCCGAAAAGCTGAGTGCGCTGTTTGACGGCTTTGACGAAAGCTATACCGACGCTGTCGGTAATCGCATTTTCGTGCGGCACGCGGGCAGGGAAAATGCCCCTAAAATTTTGATCGATACCCATTTTGATGAGATCGGTATGCTTGTCACTGACGTAAAGGAGGGGGGCTTTTTGTCCTTCACCTCGGTTGGCGGGCTTGATGCACGCACGCTCTCGTCGGCGCGCGTGCGCGTGTATGGAGAAAAGGTCATTGACGGCGTTGTTTCCTCAACGCCCCCCCATTTGTCGGGCGGGGAACAAAAGCTCTGCAAGCCTGAGGAGCTGCTTATTGACACGGGCTATACGAAAGAGATGCTCGATGGGCTGGTGCGTGTAGGCACACCTGTGGGATTTTTCCCTGAATATCGCACGCTGGCGGGCGGCCGTCTTTCGGGGAAGGGCCTTGATAACAAGGCGTGTGCCGCGATCGCCGCACACGCCCTGATGCAGATCCCGCGCGAAAAATTGGCGGGCGACGTTTATTTGCTGCTTTCCGTGCGTGAGGAAACGGGTGCCGTGGGCGGCACGGCAGTTGGTGGCTTTGCGATAGCCCCCGATTATGCCATGGTTATTGACGTGGGCCTTGGCTTTATGCGCGGTGCTGAAAGGCGTGAGTGTGTGGAGATGGGCAAGGGCGTGGCGATCGCGCGCAGTGCCATCGTTGACCGCCGCCTCACCGCCATGACCGAGATGCTCGCCACCAGAGAAAAAATTCCGTGGCAAACCACCGTGGAGGCAAAAAGCACAGGCACCAATACCGAGTGCCTGCATCTTGTTGGGCGCGGCATTTCCGTGGTTGACGTAGGACTGCCGTTAACGGGTATGCATACGTATACAGAGGTGCTGGATATGGCTGATGCTGAGGCGCTGTCCCGTCTTGTAACGGCATTTGTCACCGACAGGGAGCTTGCGGAGGTGTTTTCGTATGCGTGAAGGAATTGAATTGATCAAGGCGCTGTCGCTTGCCTTTGGCCCTACGGGATGCGAGGGAGCGGTCTTGGCGCTGATCAAGGAAGAGATCGAGGCTTTGCCCGTAGAATTATATACCGACCGCATGGGCAATCTGACCGCCCATCTGAAGGGTCCTGAGGGAGCTGCCCGTGTGCTGCTGTCGGCGCACATGGACGAGGTCGGCTTCATGATCACAGAAATCGAGAAAGAGGGCTTCCTGCGCTTTGCCACCCTTGGCGGTATCGATCCGCGAGTGATGGTAGGACGTGCCGTTGCGGTCGGTGATGAGAAAAAGCGCCACAACGGCGTGATCGCTGCCAAGGGCATCCATTTTCAAAGTGCGGATGAGCGCGCCAAAATGCCCGAGGTAAAGGATATGTATATCGACGTCGGCGTGCCCGATAGGGAAAGCGCCGAGGCACTTGTGTCACTTGGTGATTTCGGCACCTTTGATACCCCTTTCCTTACCCTTGGTGACAAGGGCGAGTATTTGTCAGGCAAGGCGCTTGATGACCGCTTGGGGTGTGCCGTTTTGATCGAGCTGCTGCGTCGCGTGGCGGATAAGCACCTGCCACTTGATCTGTGGTTTGCCTTTACCGTGCGAGAGGAGATCGGTCTGTCGGGTGCTACGGTGGTGGCAAACCGTGTGGCCCCTGATATCGCATTTATTTTAGAGGCTACAGCTATGGCTGATCTGCCCGATGTGCCCGCCGCGCGCCGTGTGGCCGATATGGGTATGGGAGGCGTGCTTTCCTTGCTTGATAAGGGCACGATCTATGATCGCACGTTGATCGATAAAGCACTGGAGATCGGCAAGCGCCTTGATATCCCCGTGCAGGTCAAGCGCTTTGTGTCAGGAGGTAACGATGCGAAAAATGTGCAGCGGACAGGCACGGGCGTACGTTGCATGGCGCTCTCTGCCCCCACGCGTTATTTGCACGCGCCCGTTACAGTGGCGAAAAACAGTGATGCTCTGGCGATGATCGCCTTGCTTGAGGCGATGCTTTGTGAGCTATAAGAAAGGGAAGAATATGTACGGATTATTGAAGGAATTATTGCCTGTCAAGCCCTCGGTTTCGGGGCGCGAGCAGGGCATTCGCAACCTGATAAAGGAAAAAATGCTCCCCCTTTGCGATAGCTTGGAGGTGGACGCCATGGGTAATCTTATTTGCCTGAAAAAGGGCAAGGGCAGTGCGCCTCGCCGTGTGCTGCTGTCGGCGCATATGGACGAGATCGGCTTTATTGTCAACTTTATTGAGGATAACGGCTTTTTGCGTGTTGCCCCCATTGGCGGGATCGATTACACGGCTGCTGTCGGATCGCTGGTGATCTTTGAGAATGGCACCAAGGGCGTATTGGTTTGTGAGAGTGACCGCAAAAGCGCAGAGGCCCCTAAGGCTGAAAAATGCTATGTGGATATTGGCGCCAAGGACCGTCGTGAGGCTGAAAAGCGCCTCAGGATCGGCGATTGCTGTGCGCTTTGCCCCACGCTCACTCGTCTCGCAGGTGACCGTGTAACGGGTCGCCCGCTCGATAACCGCATCGGGTGCGCTGTGGTGCTGGATATTGCACAGCGACTCAATGCCCCTGATGACGATATTTATTATGTTTTTTCGGTGCAGGAGGAGGTTGGATGCCGCGGCGCCAGGCCCGCAGCATTTGGTATTGCCCCTGATCTTGCCCTGATCTTTGACGTGACCGCCACGGGCGATACCGTTGGCGCCAAGCCCATGGCTGTAAAGCTTGGCGGCGGTGCCGCGGTGAAGATCAAGGACAGCTCTGTTATTTGTGATGCAGCGGTTGTCAGTGACCTGCTGGCTGTTGCCAAGACGGAAAGGATCACCGCACAGTGCGAGGTCTTGACCTTTGGCGGTACCGATACCTCTGCTGTGCAGATGAGCGGTATGGGATGCCGTGCAGGTGCGATCTCTATTCCTTGCCGCTATATTCATACGGGCGTGGAGATGATCTCTCTTGCCGATGCCAAGGCGGCGGCAGATCTGGCAATTTGTTATCTTGGAGGGAAGCTGAAATGAACTTTTCTCCCGAGCTTTTAGCACTTGCTGATCAGGCAGAGGCGGCGTTGGCGCCGCAGTTTGCCGAGATTTCCCGTATTGCACGCGCCAATACGGCACGCGTGATGGCGGCCTTTGCCGACCGTCACGTGGATGCCGCCTGCTTTAACGGCACCAGCGGATACGGCTATGATGACCGTGGCCGTGACGTGCTTGACCGTGTTTATGCCGACGTGCTCGGTGCCGAGTCTGCCTTCGTGCGCCATAGCATTGTCAACGGCACGCACGCCTTAACGATCGGTCTGTTCGGCCTTTTGCGCACGGGTGATATCTTGTTGTCCGTGGCCGGCAAGCCCTACGATACACTTGGCGAGGTCATTGGCATCGCAGGGGAAGCGGGGCAGGGGTCACTCGCGGATTATGGCATTACATACCGTCAGATCGAGCTTAAGGACGGGAAAACGCTTGATATTGAGGCGATCACCGCCTTCCTGCAGGGACCGGACGGCGCGCGTGTGAAGGCCTGCTTTATCCAGCGCTCCAAGGGATATCTTAATCGCCGCACATTGACCGTGGCGGAGATCGGTGAAGCCGTCAAGGCCATTAAAGCCGTTCGTCCCGACGTCTTTGTAATGGTGGATAACTGCTACGGCGAATTTACCGAGCACAGGGAGCCTACAGCTGTAGGTGCGGATCTTATCGTGGGATCGCTTATTAAAAATCCGGGTGGCGGCATGGCCGAAACAGGAGGGTATCTTGCAGGCACTGCCCGTGCTGTTGAGCTTGCCTCCTACCGTCTTACCTGTCCCGGCATCGGGCTTGAGGTGGGTGCCACGCTTGACCAGAACAAGAATATGTATCGGGGTCTGTTTTACGCACCCCATACCGTCGGTGAGGCATTGAAGACCGCTCATTTTGCGGCATATCTGTTTGAAGCACTTGGCTATGCCGTGGAGCCGCGCTACGATGAAGCCCGCTCAGATATTATTCAGACCGTCATCACAGGCTCGCGTGAGGGGCTTTGTGCCTTTTGCCGCGGCATTCAGGCAGGCTCACCCGTCGATGCCTACGTCACCCCTGAGCCTTGGGCTATGCCGGGATATCAGGACGAGGTGATCATGGCGGCGGGCACCTTCGTGCAGGGTGCCTCGATCGAGTTGTCTGCAGACGGCCCCTTGAAGACAACTCGATCGAGGCACC
>SVSV01000045.1 GCA_015064125.1 Oscillospiraceae bacterium | reverse complement strand
CGTCGATGCCTACGTCACCCCTGAGCCTTGGGCTATGCCGGGATATCAGGACGAGGTGATCATGGCGGCGGGCACCTTCGTGCAGGGTGCCTCGATCGAGTTGTCTGCAGACGGCCCCTTGAAGACGCCCTATACCGCCTTTATGCAGGGTGGTCTTACCTTTGAGAGTGGCAGGATCGGCATTTTATCCGCCGCCGCCGAAATGATGAAAATCAGATAAAGAGAGGGAAGAAATATGAAAAAGATTGTAGCGGTTTTGCTTGCGGTCGTTTGCCTTTTTGTGTTGTCGGCCTGTGCCAATACCGATCAAACGCCCGACGGCATGCAGAACGTGGCACTTGAAAGCGCCAATTATTACCTTTACGTATCCAAAAACTGGATCCCCACCTCCTATAATGTGTCAGGTGCTAAGGCGCACACTGCCGAAAACGCCCCGAACATACTTGCCACGGTTTATTATCCCGAGGAGCAGGTGACCCCTACCTCGTACTGGGAAAATGACTGTCTTGCCGAATATCAGGCTGTGTTCACCAATTTTACCGTGATCGGATCTGAGGTGGAGGAAACGTTGGGCGGCAAGGATGCCAGGGCTTATCAGTTTTCTTATACCTTCGGCGCAACGGTATATCAGTGTAAGCAGGTGATCTGTGTGTATGATTTTAACGTTTACGTGCTGACCTATACCGCCGTTGCCACCGAATACGATAGCTTTGCTGCTGATTTTGAGGCCGCGGTCGATCACTTTACCTTCAAGTAATAATGATGAAACAAATTTATCTTGATAACAGCGCTACCACACCGCTTTGCGAAGCGGCAAGGGGGGCAATGTGCGACGCCATGGCGCATTATGGCAACCCCTCCTCCCTGCATGCGCTGGGGGCGGATGCCGCGCGCTTGCTGAAGCAATGCCGTGCTGACGTGGGCGAGGCGCTCGGAGAGCGATTTTTAAAGGATGGACAGCTGCTCTTTACCTCCTGCGGCACCGAGGCTACGGCTTTGGCGCTGCTGGGCACGGCACGTGCGAAAAGTCGCCGTGTGGCGCGCACGATCCTTACCACAGACAGCGAGCACCCATCGGTAGAAAATAACCTGAAGCTGCTTGAAAAAGAGGGCTTTTGCGTGGTGCGCGTATCAACGCGCGGCGGCGTGCTTGATATGACGACCGTACAGGCACACCTGAACAGTGACCTTTTTATGGTCAGTATGATGCTTGTCAATAATGAAACGGGTGCGCGCTATCCCGTGGAGCAAATTTTTGCTATGGCACGCGCCGCCTCGCCCGAGGTGGTCTGCCATTGTGATGCCGTGCAGGGCTTTTTAAAGGTGCCCTTTACAGCGCGCTCGTTGGGTGCCGACCTGATCACCGTGAGTGCACATAAGATCCATGGACCCAAGGGTGTAGGAGCCCTGTTTGTCAGTGAGCGTATGCTAAAGGAACGGCGCCTCTCACCCTTCCTTTTTGGTGGTGGGCAGGAATTTGGCTTCCGCTCGGGTACCGAAAATATGCTTGGTATCGTGGGCTTTGCCGCCGCCGCCAAGGCTTGTGCAGGGTCTTTGCGCACGAGCCTGCCGCATATGGCTGCGCTTTCAGCAAGGCTTCGTGCCTCGCTTGAGGGAAGTGAGATCACGCTGAACACACCCCCCGTTGCGGCGCCGCATATTGTCAGCCTTACGTTGCCGCAGATCAAAAGTGAAACGATGCTTCATCATCTTGCCGCCCACGGCATTTACGTGTCGGCAGGCTCCGCCTGCTCGGCGCATGCTAAGGGTCCCAGCTCGGTGCTGCTTGCCTTCGGGCTTGATGGTGCCGCTGCCGCATCGTCCCTGAGGATCAGCTTTTCACCTGAAAATACCGAGGATGACGTCGATGCGCTCTGCGCAGCTCTTGCTGACGGTCTTAAGACGCTGGTGCGTATCAAGCACTGATGAAAGACACCCACACGGATCACCGTGTGGGTGTCATATTTTTTTCTTTTCCTGAATAGGCTATACCGATAATCAGCGCCATAGCTGTGAGGCTTATGGCGTATAAAAGCGGAGGAGTACTATGGCAACAGCGTCTATTTATCAGGATATTGCCGAGCGCACGGGCGGTGATATATATATCGGGGTGGTAGGACCCGTGCGAAGCGGAAAATCCACCTTTATTACGCGCTTCATGAACGAGCTTGTTTTGCCGCATATCGATGATGCGTACAGCCGTGACAGGGCACGTGACGAGATGCCGCAGAGTGCGGCAGGCATGACCGTCATGACCACTGAACCGAAATTTGTGCCTGATGAGGGCGTTGCCGTGACCCTTGAGGAGGGAACGTCCCTGCGTGTGAAAATGATAGATTGCGTGGGGTATATGGTAGAAGGGGCGCTTGGCGGTGAGGAGAATGGCGCACAGCGCATGGTAAAAACACCCTGGAGCGAGGAGCCGATGCCGTTTGGTGAGGCCGCCGAGCTTGGTACGCGCCGCGTGATGAGCGAGCACGCTACCATTGGCCTTGTGGTGACCTCAGACGGTACCGTGGGGACACTTGCGCGCAGTGCCTATGAGGAGGCCGAGGCGCGTATCATAGAGGAAATGAAGGCACTCGGCAAGCCCTTTGCCGTTGTGCTCAATTCTGCAGATCCTGCGCAGGCTGAGGCGATGCAGCTTGCCGATAGCCTTGAAAAGCGCTATGGGGTACCCGTGGCACTTGTGAACTGTCTTGCGCTGAATGCCAAGGATATCACGGGTGTTCTCAATCTTGTGCTGGGAGAATTTCCCGTGACCTCGGTTGGTGTACGCTTTCCCTCGTGGTGGCAGGCGCTTGACGCCACGCACCCTGTGCGCAGAAGCACGACCGAGGCGGTTTGCCGCGTACTGGGTAACGTTGGCCGTATGGGCAACGTGGGGACTGCGTTTGAGGGCTTGCTTGAAAATGAAATGATCGAGAGCGTTCACGTCAGTACCCTTGAAATGGGCACAGGGCGTGCTGAGGTAGAGATAAAGCTCCGGGAGGCGCTTTACTATCAGCTCCTGTCCGATCTGGCAGGGCAGAGCCTTGAAAATGAGGGGGCGGTCTTCAGCTTGATGCGCGAGCTTTGTGAGGTGCAAAAAAAGTATGCGCGCGTGGCAGATGCGCTTGAAAACGCCGAAAAAGAGGGGTATGGCATCGTGATGCCGACACTGGAGGATCTGCACCTTGAAAGTCCCACGATCGTCAAGCAATCGGGTGGCTTTGGCGTACGTCTGCGTGCTACGGCGCGCTCTATTCATATGCTGCGCGCCGATATTGCCGCCGAGATCAATCCCATTGTCGGCACCGAGCAGCAATCTGAGGAATTTTTGCGTGGCATGATCGCCGATCTTGAGCGCGATCCACAAAGCCTGTGGCATTCCAATATGTTTGGCAAGAGTCTGTATGAGCTTGTAAACGATAGTCTTTGCGGGAAGCTTGCACATATGCCCGAAGATGCACGCCGCAAGCTTTCCGAAACACTTGAACGCATTATCAATGATGGTGCCAACGGCCTCATCTGCCTCCTCCTTTGAGGGGGAAAATGGGCGATCTTTGGCCTCCTGCGCGGCTTGACGTAGGTTACTACGCCCTAGGCCACGCGATGAACCAAACCTCGCACCATTTTCCTGCCTTAAGCCTTAACGGGCGACTTTTGGCCCCCGCGCGGCTTGACGTAGGGTACTACGCCCTGCGCCGCGCGATGAACCAAACCTCGCGCCATTTTCCTGCCTTAAGCCTTAACGGGCGACTTTTGGCCCCCTGCGCGGAGAACATCAAACTGCTATTGATAGTAAAAACGGGTTATAAAAAGGCAAATTTCTCAGTTCTTCGGCACGATCATTTTCTCGCTTTTTTGCCTTAAAAAAATCAACAAAAACCACCCCGTGAAGGGGGAGATGACAAAAACCGCCGTTGCAAAAAAGCAACGGCGGTTTTTCTGATTTCGGAATTATTTTTTGAGAAAATGTGCGCGATAAATGGCATACATTTCTTCTTTTGAAATAACGTAGGGGCTGTTTTGATAATTGCCTGCACCGGCAACCAGCTCCACGCGCTCGGCAATTTCCGCTTCGGTAAAGCTGAGATCGACCGCGGCAATGCCCGGCAAAAAGGCCTTCATCACGTTCGGCTTAGTACCGATGGCAGCGGCAAAGGCGGCGATCAATGCGCGCCCCTCCTCGTTTTTTTCATTATAGGCAATGTAATCGGCGGCAAAGGCGGCGCAGGCACGGCCGTGCGGCACGCCGTCAAGGAGCGTAATGCTGTAGCCAAGCGGGTGAGGGAAGCCTGTGCCCGTTACACTGATGGCCATGCCTGCAGCTGTGGCGGCAAGCGCCAGCCTTGTGCGCATTTCTGCGTCGAATTCGCTTGGCATAGCTGAGAGCACGTCCCAGATCTCACGCGCGGCAAAAACTGCGGTCGTTTGCGAAAACACGGTGGATTTTGGGGAAAGGTAGGATTCAAGTGCGTGTGCAAAGGCATCGAGCGCGCAGGAGAGTGTGGTATTGTGTGGCAGGGTATAGGTGTACCGGGGGTCAACGAACGCGGCGCGCGGCCAGCTGTCATTGGCCTTGAAGGTCTTCTTTTTTGTGCCGCCCTCCAGCGTCAGCACGCTGTAATAGTTGACCTCGCTGCCCGTGCCTGCCGTAGTGGGTATGGCAAAGAGCGGAAGCGTGGGCGCACGGCGCTTTTTATCGTCGTAAATATCCATGGGGGAAATGTCTTGATTGGCGGCAAACGCGGCAATGGCCTTTGCTGCATCAAGCGGGGAGCCGCCCCCGATGCCGATCACAAAATCAGCGCCGCAGGCAGCGGCCTGCTTACCTGCCTCAAAGCAGGTCAGTAAGGGTGGATTTTCTGAAACACCGTCAAAGACGGTGAAGGCAATGCCTGCTTCCCTTAAGAGAGCCGTCACCTCGTCAAGAGCGCCGCATTTTTTGGCGCTGCTCTTGCCTGTAACGATAAAGGCGTGGCGACCTGCGTCAAGCAGAGCGGCCTTGCCCCTTTGCAGGGCGTTTTCGCCAAAGAATACCCGTGTGGGCATGTAAAGATCTGCACCAAGCATAGTAAAATAAGCTCCTTTGTGTTTTGATGATTTTAGTATAGCACATTTGTGCGCAAAATGCAAACAAAATGTAAATTTTTTTATTTTGAGATGTCCCGGAGGCTATACATTTGCCAAAAGTCACGCAAAACCTTGAAAAAATTCGTGAAAATGCAAAAAAATATTGAGAAAACGTTTGCATTTTTAAAAATATCGTGCTATAATAAAATAAAATAACGCGTGCTCACATCAGTGCAGTGCGCGTGCGCGCTTGATCCTGACGTGTGGCGTGCGTGCGCCACCTGCTCCCACCCCTTTGGGATGGCGGAATATACATATAGGCGGTATGCTATGAAAGAATTAACGACAAAGCTGTTTTCGGGCAGCTTTTTTACAGGTCCGTTTGCAACGTTTGACCTCAAGGATATATTTGATATTCTGTGCCTTGCGGCACTCCTTTTTGCGCTGTACCTTTTCGTACGTGACAGACGCGCAGGTAAGCTTTTAACGGGTGTCGGCATTACGCTGGCGGTGTTCGTTTTGAGCTATGTGTTCAATATGCACGCGGTGCGCTACGTGCTGCAGGGCTTTTTCTCCTATGGGCTCATCGTGCTTGCTATCATTTTCCAGCCCGAGCTTCGTGCGGCTATGGAGCGCATTGGCTCCGTGCCCTTCAACGGCCTGAAGACGATCGGCGCCGACACACGCGACCTGTCGGCCACCACCGCTACGGTGGCGGTAATTACAGAGGCGGCCAAGAATATGTCCTTCTCTAAGACCGGTGCGCTGATCGTGATCGAGCGCTCGACCAAGATCGGTGAATATATCAGCACGGGGACTACTGTGAATGCAGATCTCACGCCCGAGCTGCTTTGCGCCATCTTTGTCAACAGGGCGCCTCTGCACGACGGCGCGGTGATCATTCGTAACGGTCGTCTGCATGCGGCGGGCTGTTATCTGCCGCTGTCGGATAAGAGTGATATTGCCAAGGGGCTTGGTACGCGTCACCGTGCGGCGATCGGCCTTTCCGAGCAGAGTGATGCTGTGGTGGTCGTCGTTTCCGAGGAAACGGGCACCATCTCCATTGCTTACAAGGGCGAGCTTTTCCGTGAATTTACCTCGGTGTCGTTGCGCCGCAAGCTTCTGCAGCTGCTCCGCCGTCAGGATAATGCTGAAAATTAAGGGGGAGGAGAACAGATGAACCGCAAGCATGAGAATGCCGATATCGGCATGGAACAAAGTGAATATACGCCGCATCGCAGCCACGTGTCGCTCGTTGTGGCAGGCCTGATCTGCTTGGTATTGGCGCTCCTTATCTGGCTTTTGGTGATGAATGCTGATAGCACTGCCTATGTGGCGCTTGAGCTGACAGGCGGTGACAGTGCATATACTTATGTGCTTTCGGATACCGAGCTTGAGGTCAGCGGTGCCGTGTATTTTCTTAAAAAGGCTGAAAACATTCAAGTAACCGTTCCCGCTAACGCGACCGAAAGCGGCACTTATGAAATACAGCTTGTCGATCTGGTCATTCCCGAGGGCGTTGCCCTGACCGAGGAGCTGAGCCTTACGCTGACGGTAACGCAGGAATGAAGCAGACGATGACGGGGACCGAGCTTTTGATTTCGGATATCCGCTTGCCCTTTGACGCGCCTGAGGGCGATGTGATCAGAATAGCAAAAACGAAAATGAAGCGCCTGTGCGATGCTGCCACGGGGCTTCATTTTCGCCTTTATAAAAAGTCTATCGATGCGCGAAAAAAGCCTGCTGTTATGCAGGTCTGCTCCGTGCTCGTCACAGCTGACGAGCCTCTTTTTTTTGAGCAGGGAAGGGCCGCCGCCCTTGGCATTCGCCCCTTTGTGAAGGCTGTGCCGCAGGTGGTCCACGGCACTGAAAAATTAGCAGCACCACCTCTGGTGGTGGGTATGGGACCTGCGGGTCTTTTTGCCGCGCTGATGCTGGCAGAGTGGGGCTATACGCCCGTGTTGATCGATCGCGGTGACGACGTGATAACGCGTGCTGCCAAAGCCGAGCGCTTTCGCCTGCAGGGTGTGCTTGATAGCGAAAGTAATATTCAATTTGGCGCGGGGGGTGCGGGCACCTTTTCTGACGGTAAGCTTGTCACGCGCGTCAACGATGCGCTTTGTAATTACGTTCTTGAACGCCTTGTGGACTTTGGCGCCCCACGTGAGGTGCTCATCAAGGCGAAGCCTCACGTGGGCACCGATATTCTGCGTGTGGTGGTCAACAATATACTTTCCCGCATTAGCGAGCTTGGCGGCCGCGTGCTCTATCGCACACGCCTTGAGGGTTTTTGTGAGCAGGATGGATCTGTCGTTGCCAGAACCACCGTGGGCGACATTCAGACGGGTGCCCTGGTGCTGGCGATCGGTCATAGTGCACGCGATACCTTTGAGATGCTGCTGTCTCACGGCTTGTCTGTTGAGCCGAAGCCCTTTTCGGTGGGTTTGCGTGTTGAGCACAGACGCGAGGATATCGATCGCGCTCTTTACGGTAGTCTGGCGGGCCACCCCATGCTGGGGCCTGCCGAATACGCCCTGTCCGACACGCGCGGTGCGCGTGGTGTTTATACGTTTTGCATGTGCCCCGGCGGCGAGGTGGTAGCAGCCGCCTCCGAGGAGGGCGGCGTTGTGGTAAACGGCATGAGCTACCACGCCCGCAACGGTGAAAATTCCAATGCTGCCGTGCTGGTGTCTGTCACACCCGACGATGTGGGCGGCACCGTACAGAGTGCTATTGATTTTCAGCGTGCGCTGGAGCGTGCAGCCTTTGCTGCAGGCGGTGGCGATTACGTCGCACCTGTTGAGACCGTAGGCGATTTTTTGAACGGCTATCAGGGCACCGCGCCCTCGCGTGTACAGCCTACGTACGGTGGCGGACGCGTGCGCGTGTCAGATATATCGGCGATCCTGCCGCCCTTCGTGGTGTCCGGCTTGCAGGCAGGGCTTTCGTCCTTTGATAAAAAGATCAATGGCTATGCGGCGTCGCACGCGGTGCTCACGGGCACTGAAACGCGCACCTCCTCGCCCCTGCGCATATTACGCAGTGAGGCGCGAAGCGCTTTAGCCCACGACCGTATTTTCCCGGTTGGAGAGGGCGCAGGGTACGCAGGTGGCATTACCAGCGCGGCGCTGGACGGCCTGAAGACCGCCCTCGCCATCATCGGTCGCTGGCAGCCCTTAAAATCATTTTAACAAACGCTGCGGCAGCGTTGCCGCAATCATAAAACGATGCTTGGATGGTGCATCAGAAAGGAGTAATCATGGCAGACAACAAGAAAAAACAAAAGGTATGGGAGCTGACGCCCGCCGCCCCTACGGAGCAAAATGATGTTTTGGCGCTTGTCGAGGCCCTTGGTGTGTCACCTGTTCTGGCACAGTTGCTGTGCCGCCGTGGTTACTCCACGCCCGACCTTGCCACACGCTTCTTTGCGTGTAGTGATACCGTTTTACACAGCCCCTTTTTGATGAAGGATATGGATAAAGCGGTGGCGCGCCTACAGGAGGCGCTCGCAAGAAACGAAAAGATCGTTATTTACGGTGATTACGACGTGGATGGCGTGACGTCAGTTAGCTTGCTTTATTTGTATCTTACCGAGCTTGGCGCCACTGTTGGCTATTATATTCCCAGTCGAACGGGCGAGGGCTATGGCCTTTCTGTTGCGGCCATTGATAAGCTGGCCGAGGAGGGCGTTACCTGTGTGATCACGGTAGATACGGGCATTACCGCGAACAAGGAGGCGAGCTATGCTGCCGCGCGCGGTATCGATATGATCATTACCGACCATCACGAGTGCCGCTTGCCCTTGCCTGAGGCTACAGCTGTGGTCAATCCACACCGCCCTGACTGTCCGTATCCCTTTAAGGAGCTTGCGGGCGTCGGTGTTGCCTTTAAGCTTGTAACAGCCTTTGAAAGCCATCTTGCTCTTTCGCGCGGAGAGCGCGAGGTGGACGGTGTGCGCCGTGTGTGTGAGCGTTATGCTGATCTGATGGCCATCGGTACGATCGCCGATGTTATGCCTATTGTTGACGAAAACCGCGTGATGGTGAAATACGGCATTGAGCAGCTGCGCTGTACCAAGCGCGCAGGTCTTGTGGCGTTGATGGAGGAGGTCACTGCGGGCGCACGCACCGACGGGGCGCCTGCCCGTCGCAAAAAAATCAGTGCATCCTTTATTGGCTTTACACTGGCACCGCGCCTGAATGCGGCGGGCCGCATGCAAGATGCATCTCTTGCCGTAGAGCTTTTGCTTTCACAAAATACACAAAGAGCTGCGTTGCTTGCAGCAAAGATCTGTGAGATCAATCACCAACGCCAGGTGGAGGAAAACCGCATGGCAGAGGAGGTATTTCGGCGTATTAACGAGGAATTTGACCTTGAACAGACTAAGGTGCTGGTGCTGGAGGCTGACCATTGGCGCCAGGGCGTTATTGGCATTGTGGCCTCTCGCGTGACTGAGCGCTACGGGCTGCCCTCGATCCTCATTACCTTTGACGGTGCTACTGAGGGGGGCGTCGGTGCGCAGGACGTAGGCAAGGGCTCCGGGCGCAGTGTCAAGGGCGTTAATCTTGTTGAGGCCTTGGCCGACAGTGAGGAGCTTCTGGTAAAATTCGGTGGCCACGAGCTGGCCGCGGGACTGAGTGTGCGCCGTGATCGCGTGGCGGAATTCCGTGCACGTATCAATGATTATGTTTCAAAAACCGCTGTGCTGGAGGGCGGTACGCCTGTCCGCGTGGATATGGAGCTGCCCTTTGAGGAGATCACCATGCCCTTGGCCGAGGCGCTCAGCACGATGGAGCCCTTTGGTACGGGCAACCCCACCCCCCGTTTTTTGGTGCGTGACGTGGTGCTTGAGCGTATAGCAGAGCTTGGTGGCGGTAAGCACCTGAAGCTGACCGTCAGTAAGGGGGGGAGATCGTTGTACGCCCTGCTGTTTTCAACGACTCGGTTTGATTTTCCTTATGGTGAGGGTGAGCGTGTTGATCTGCTTTGCTCTGTCGATATCAACGAATACCGTGACGTGCGCTCCGTGCAGCTGACCGTACAGGATATTCGCTATGCCCCTGAGTACAGCTCCGAGCTGGAGGCAGGGCGTGTCCGTTATGCTGAAATTTCGGGTGGTGATGCATTTGATGCATGCGAAAACGTTTTGCCCGATCGCGAGCTGCTTGCACACGTCTACGTTACGCTGCGACGTGAATACGGACGCGGCAGGACCACCTATACGGACGGTGAGCTTTTTTCGCTGGTCAACGCAGCATCGCCGCGCAAGATCACATATCCTTGCCTTAGGTATATGCTTGAGATCTTCAACGAGCTGCAGATCTGCGGTGTAGAGGAGCCTGTCGATGAGGTGTTCCGATTTGAAATTTATTCGCGTGTCGAAAAGGCAAACATAGAACGATCAACGATTCTCAAACGCCTGCGAGCAAGATGTCGCAGGCAAAGCTGAAGGGAGGATAAGATGGCAAGTGCCGCGTATAGCGATATTGCCCGCCTGTTTGAAATATTAAACGCATCGGGCAATAACTATAATATAGCCAAGATCACCACCGCATACGAGTATGCCGCCATGCTGCATGAGGGGCAGTGGCGCAAGAGTGGTGACGCCTACATTTCTCACCCGATTGCTGTAGCTGAGATCGTGGCGGGGCTTGGACTTGATTCGGATTCGATCTGCGCTGCTCTTTTGCACGACACCGTTGAGGATTGTGCTGAAAAGACCAGCTTAAAGGAGATAGAAAAGCGCTTTGGTCAGGACGTAGCGCTGATCGTTGACGGCCTGACGAAGATCGTTTTGCTGGAGGTTGAAAACAAGGAAGAGGCGCACATTGAAACGCTTCGAAAAATGCTGCTTGCCATGTCTAAGGACGTGCGCGTCATTTTCATCAAGCTTTGCGACCGCCTGCATAATATGCGTACCCTGAGTGCACGCTCTGACGCCAAGCAGCGCAGCACGGCGCTTGAAACCATGCACATTTACGCGCCGCTTGCACACCGCCTCGGTATGCAGCGTATCAAGCAGGAGCTGGAAAATTTAAGCCTTATGTATCTTGACCCGTACGGTTACAGCGAGGTTAAGCAGGATGTTGAAAAAAAATACGGGATCCATACTGATTTTATTGAGCATATTCGCCGTCAGGTTGGTGAAAAGCTGCAGGAAAACCATATTTCTTACACCCTCGAGGGGCGTATCAAGTCGGTATACAGCATTTACAAGAAAATGTATACGCAGAATAAGAGCTTTGATGAGATCTACGACTTTTACGCTTTGCGTATTATTGTGGATACCGAGCTTGAGTGTTATACGGCGCTGGGGCTGATCCATGAGATGTATCATTCGGTACCCGGGCGCTTTAAGGATTATATCTCCACCCCTAAGCCCAACCTTTACCGTTCCTTGCATACCACGGTCATCGGCCGCTTCGGCGTGCCCTTTGAGGTGCAGATCCGTACGCATGAGATGCATGAGATCGCTGAGTTTGGTATCGCCGCGCACTGGAAGTATAAGTCGGGTGCACAGAGCCGTGAGGATATGGATAAAAAGCTCGCGTGGGTATCGCGCTTGCTTGAAAGTGAGGAGGATACGCGTGATCCTGATGAATTCATCGATGTTTTTAAAACCGATATGTTCCAGGATGAGACCTTCGTCTTTACGCCGAAGGGCGACGTTATCACCCTGACCAAGGGTGCGACCGTTATTGACTTTGCCTACGCGATCCACTCGGCAGTCGGAAACAAGATGACGGGCGCGAAGATAAACGGTATGATCGTGCCGATCGACCGTGTGCCGCAAAACGGCGAGATCGTTGAGATCATTACGTCGGGTGCCTCCAAGGGGCCCTCCCGTGACTGGCTGAATATCGTAAAGACGGGTCAGGCACGCAGTAAGATCCGTGGGTGGTTCAAGAAGGAAAAGCGTGCGGATAATATCGTGGTCGGTCGTGCGGCTGTTGAAATGGAGCTGAAAAAATTCGGACGCCCCACCAACGAAGCACAGCGCACCGAGATCATTAGCGCAACCGCCCAGCGCGCGGGATATGCCAGCGCTGAGGATCTGTTTAATACCATTGGCTACGGCGGCCTTACCGTGAGCAAGATCGCCACGCGTCTGCGCGAGGAGTTTGATAAGATCGTGCGTCCGGAGACCGTTGAGGAAAAGGTGCCGCTTGTGGTGGAGGATATCCGCGTGGCTGAAAAGCCGCGTCACATGCGCCACAACAGCGGTATCGTGGTGGATGGTGAGCATGGCTGTCAGGTCAAGTTTGCCAAATGCTGCAATCCACTGCCGGGTGACAGCGTTATTGGCTTTATCACCAAGGGCTTTGGCATTTCCATTCACAAGATCGACTGTCCCAACGTTGAAGCGGGCATGAAAAAGCCCGAGGATAAGGACCGTTGGGTAGAGGCACATTGGGAGCACGGTAATAGTGAATCCTCCACGGACGTCTATGAGGCACTGGTGCAGATCTATGCTTACAGCAGCCTGACGATCCTTGCCGAGATCACCATGGCATTGGCCGATATGAAGGTGCTTTTGCTGCAGGTGAATACGCAAAAGCGTAACGATGGGCACATTATTGTCAATCTTAAGATCAGTTGTAAAAATGTTGATCACTATCATTCTATCGTATCTCGCCTCAAGGGCTTGAAGGACGTGATCGACATTGGAAGAGGTTTCTCGTGATAGCTGTGTTACAGCGTGTAAGCCGCGCCGCTGTGCGCGTGGAGGGTGAGGTCGTTGGCAGCATCGATAAGGGTCTGATGATCCTGCTTGGGGTAGGCGCTGAGGACACTGCGGACGATGCTGCTTGCCTTGCCAAAAAGATCGCGGCTTGCCGCATTTTTTGTGATGAAAATGATAAAATGAATCTCTCGCTTACCGCTGTGTCAGGCGGGGCGCTGGTCATTTCTAATTTTACACTGCTGGCAGACTATACGCACGGCAACCGTCCTTCATACTTCGGTGCTGCCGCACCGGGTGAGGCGGCTGCTCTGTACGATGAGTTTTGCCGTCTTTTGTCAGATGCGCTTTCACGCAGGGTGGCAAAGGGACAGTTTGGCGCACACATGGATATTGATATGGAGGCTGATGGGCCTGTTACCATCGTTATGGACAGTAAAATATTAAAGACAAAGGGGGGACGCGTATGAAGCTTCACATAGAGGGCAATATCAATGCCTATTACGTGCAAACGCTTTGTATGATCTTTTTTCCCGGCGAAAAATTTACCACCCCTGAAGAAGAGGATCCACATACCTTAAGTCTTTGTGTTGACGAGAGCGAGGAGGGTGTACACGCACGGGTCACGCTTACCTGTGAGGGGAAGACAGCCATAGCGGACAAGCTCCTGCCTCATCGCGAGGATCTGACGGCTGACCGACTGCGCAAGCTTGCCATCGGCCACGTCATTTTGGCGGCCGCGGGTGAGATCCTGCATTATCGTCCCTCGTGGGGAATGCTGACGGGTGTGAGACCCTCTAAGGTCGCGACTGAGCTGCTGCTCAAGGGTAACAGCAAGACGCGTACTAAAAAAATGCTTGCCTCGGATTATCTTGTGATCCCGAAGAAGGCGGCACTTGCCACTGACGTTGCGCTTCGTGAGCAGCAGATCATCGGCACGCCCGAGCTGCGGGATTGCAGCGTGTATATTTCCATTCCGTTTTGTCCCTCGCGCTGCTCGTATTGCTCCTTCGTTTCCTATACCTCAAAGCGCCTTTTGTCGCTCATTCCCGACTATTTAGCTCTTTTGAAGGAGGAAATACGCGAAAAATTCCGCATCATCAAGGAGCTTGGGCTGCGTGTGCTCACGGTATATATCGGCGGCGGCACGCAGCCCAAGCTCCTT
>SVSV01000044.1 GCA_015064125.1 Oscillospiraceae bacterium | reverse complement strand
TCTATTCGCTCTCCCCCTACACGCCCGAGGAGATCGTTGCGCGCAAGTATCTTATTGAGGAGCGCCCCGATGTCATTCTCAACATCGTGGACGGCACCAATCTTGAGCGAAATCTCTACCTGACTACACAGCTGACTGAGATCGGCATTCCCGTGGTAGTCGCCATCAATATGATGGATATCGTGCGCAAAAACGGCGATAGCATCGACATTGAGGGGCTGTCGCGCGTGGTGGACGCCCCCGTGGTGGAAATTTCCGCTTTGCGCGGGGACGGGGTTGAAAAAGCGGCCGCTGTGGCGATCGAAATGGCCACGAAAAGTGAAAAGCCGCGCCGCCGCTATTTTTCGGGCATCATTGAGCATGCCCTGGCGCATATTGAGGAGGCCGTGGTGCACCACCTGCCCGAGCGCCAGCAGCGCTGGTATGCGATCAAGATCTTTGAGCGTGACGTGCGCGTGATCGAAAAGCTGGGCATTTCAGCAGAGCTTCTCACACATATCGAGAAGGATATCAAGACCGTTGAGCGCGAGTTTGACGACGATGCGGAGAGCATTATTATCAACGAGCGCTATAATTACATTACCGAGGCCCTGAAGGGGTGCTATAAGCGCCGCCGCGTGGGCATTTCCACGACCGAGAAAATTGACCGTGTGGTGACAAACCGCTTTGCGGCCCTGCCCATTTTTGCACTGATTATGTTTTTGGTATATTTCATCTCGGTGTCGACTGTCGGCACGTGGATGACCGACTATACCAACGATGGGCTGTTTGGCGACGGGTGGTATCTCTTTGGCATCGGTCGCAGTGCCTATGAGGAGGCGCTGGAGGAGTACGTTGACGAGCATCTGATCATTGAGCGCGCCACGGGCTTCGTGCAGGCTGCCGAGGCACTCGGTGACGATATCCGCGGGCTTGATGAGCTCAAGGAGGCGCTTGCCGCCCGTAAGTGGGGTGCCATTGAGGAGGCCATCGGCTCATATGGCGGTCAGATCGTCACGGGCATCGATGCCGAGGGAAATATGCTCACGCTTGATATGTGGCTGGAGGCAGAGCTTGAAAACGCCCCCGCGAACGAATCGTTTGGCGTGTGGGTGCGGGGTATCCCCGTGCTGCTGGGGGCTCTGCTTGAAAAAATGAACGTGTCACCCTGGCTATATAGCTTGGTCATTGACGGCATAGTGGGCGGCGTTGGCGCCGTGCTTGGCTTTGTGCCGCAGATCTTAGTGCTGTTTTTGTTCCTGGCCTTCCTTGAGGCTTGCGGCTATATGTCGCGCATTGCCTTCGTGCTTGACCGCATTTTTTGTAAGTTTGGCCTCTCGGGCAAATCCTTTATTCCGCTTTTGATCGGTACGGGGTGCAGTGTGCCGGGTATTATGGCAAGCCGCACCATTGAAAACGAGGCTGACCGCCGTATGACCGTTATCACCACCTCCTTTGTACCCTGTGGCGCAAAGCTCCCCGTCATTGCGCTGATCGCAGGCGCGCTGTTTGGCGGTGCGTGGTGGGTGGCGCCCGTGGCCTATTTCATCGGTATTGTGGCTGTGGTCTGCTCGGGTCTTATTTTGAAAAAAACCAGGCTCTTTGCGGGTGACCCCGCCCCGTTTGTCATGGAGCTGCCTGCCTACCATATGCCCACCGCCTCGAGCATTTTTCGCTCTATGTGGGACCGCGGCTGGGCGTTTATCAAGAAGGCGGGCACGATCATTCTTGTTTCTACCATCTTCATCTGGGCGCTTTCGCACCTCGGCTTTGTTGACGGGGGCTTTGGCTTCGGGCTTGAGATGGAGCTGGGTGATAGCCTGCTTGGCTATTTCGGTAAGGGCGTGAAATGGATCTTTGCACCGCTTGGCTTTGCAACGATCGAAACCGCGGTGGCGACCTTTATGGGGCTTGTCGCGAAGGAGGAGATCGTGGCCGTGCTCGGTGTGCTTGATTTCCTTGATATGACAAGGCTTGCCGGCTTTTCGTTTTTGGTGTTCAATCTGCTCTGCGCGCCCTGCTTTGCCGCAATGGGTGCCATCAAGCGCGAGATGAACAGCGCCAAATGGACTGCCTTTGCCATTGGCTATCAGTGCCTGTTTGCCTATCTTGTGTCGCTGGTGATCTACCAGCTTGGCGCTCTGTTTGCCGCTGATGTCACGGCCAACGGCTTTGGCGTCGCGGTGGCGGTGCTTGTCGTGCTCGGCTTTCTTTACCTGCTGCTGCGCCCCAACCGCGCGGTGTGTACAAGTAAGGCACCGTCAGCGAAGTGAGGGCAGGGTATGATCAATTGGCTTTCTGAAAATTGGGGCAATATTCTCGTGATCGCCGTGCTGCTTTTGGCGGTCAGTGCCGTGGTGTTTTTCCGCGTGCGCGCACATCGCGCAGGGCGCGGTGGGTGCGGCGGGTGTGCGGGGTGCGCCATGAAGGATATCTGCCACGAAAAACATAAAAAGAACTGACAAAAAGGGACGCTGTGCAGCTGCACAGCGTCCCTTTTAAAAGATTTTTGAAAGCTGAAAAAAATAATTGACTTGTTTTTGTTGCTTGTGCTATAATGTAAAGGTAAACGCTTGCAATGAAAGGAATTCTTATGAAAATTCGCATTGGTATTTTCGGCTACGGCAACCTTGGCCGTGGCGTGGAGGCGGCGATCCGCCAAAATAAAGATATGGAGCTGGTGGCAGTGTTCACGCGTCGTGCGCCCGCGCTCGTAAAGACGCTGTTTCCCGATACTACGGTGCTCCCCGCCGACGACGTGCTTGAGATGAAGGGTAAGATCGACGTGATGATCCTGTGCGGCGGCAGTGCCACCGACCTGCCCGTGCAAACGCCAATGCTTGCCGAGCATTTTAACGTGGTGGATAGCTTTGATACGCACGCCTGTATTCCGCAGCATTACGAAAATGTGGACCGCGCGGCCAAGGCAGGCGGCAGGGTCGGCATTATTTCGGTCGGCTGGGATCCGGGTATGTTTTCACTTGCCCGCCTGCTGGCAGGTGCCATTTTGCCCGAGGGCGAGGCATACACCTTCTGGGGCCCGGGTGTCAGCCAGGGTCACTCCGATGCCATTCGCCGCATCGACGGCGTGCTTGACGCCAAGCAATATACCGTGCCCGTGGACGCGGCACTCGCCGCCGTGCGTGCAGGGGAGGTACCGCAGCTGACGGTGCGTGAAAAGCACACGCGCGAATGCTTCGTGGTGGCAAGGGAGGGCGCCGACCTTGCAAGAATTGAAAAAGAGATCAAGGAAATGCCCAATTATTTTGCCGATTACGACACGACGGTGACCTTTGTCAGTGCCGAGGAGCTGGCGGAAAAGCACAGCGGCATACCGCATGGCGGTCGCGTCATCCGTACGGGCAGAACAGGCGTTGACGGCACGCACCGTCACGTGGTGGAGTATAGCTTAAAGCTCGACTCCAACCCCGAATTTACCGCCTCGGTGCTGGTGGCCTATGCCCGTGCCGCATACCGCTTGCACGCGGAGCACGTGACGGGCTGTAGGACCGTGCTGGATATTGCCCCCACGTATATCAGCGCCAATACGCCTGCTGAGCTGAGAGAGAGCCTGTTATAAGCTCCGATACAAAAACGCCCCGTTACCTGTGTAACGGGGCGTTTTTGCAGAAAATCAAGCGCCAAGCATGCCCTTGACGAAGATGAAAATGCCAATGGCCACGAGAATAGCACCGCCAAGGACGGTGGCCCTTCCCGAAAGGCCTGCGCCAAACCTTTTGCCGATAAGAATACCGCCAAGGCAGATGACAAAGGTGACGGCGGCGATCAGCAGCACGGCCAGCAGCGCCTCACCGATACCGTATGCGGCAATGGTAAAGCCAACGGAAAGCGCATCGATCGAGGTGGCAACACCCTGCACCAGCAGGGCACCGAATGACAGGCGCGCGGCAACGGCCGCGCATTCATCACACCCCTCACGGCAGGCCTTGATGCCCTCAAAGAGCATCTTGCCGCCGATGAAGGAAAGCAGTGCCAGCGCGATCCAGGGGATAAATTTGGCAAATACCTCAAACTGCTCGGCAAGCGTATGCACGCAAAGCCAGCCTGTAAAGGGCATCAGCGCCTGGCAAACGGCAAAGGTGCCTGCCATCAGCAGCATGCGGCGGCGTTTCATGGCATGGTCGGCAAGACCGTTTGCCAGCGACACGGAAAATGCGTCCATGGCCAGCCCTACGCCAAGCAGGATATTGGTGATAAAAAAGGCAGGGGTCATGATACTGCGCACTCCTTTTTAAACGGATATCTGAATTTACCACAGCATTATAGCAAAAAAGGAAGCGCTTGTCAAGGGGTGCCTTGTGTGATCGCCCGTTTGACTATGGGGGTGACACGCCCATTTATTCTTTCCGAAACGGCAAAATTTAGAATCAACCTATGCGATTGAAGCAAAAAATTGGAAAATCTTGTCGAAATTCTGGAAAATTAACAAAAGGATGGGGCGCCGTGCCCTGTTTTTTAAAAGAGCATATTTTTTATAAATAGGTCGGCAAAAATGGGGTCGGTGGCCAGCTCCAGCACCCTTGCCTCGCGCGCGATGCGCGCGGCCTCGTCAGCCGCTCCTTTGTCAAGCAGCAGCATGGCGGCACCCTCTATGGCGGCGTTTCCGATGACTGTTGCTTTTTGTGAAAGTCCCTTGGGAAAAAGGCCGATGCGCGCGGCATTCGGGAAATTAAGATAGCTGCCAAAGCAGCCCGCCACATAAAAGACGTCTACGTCCTTTACGGTGCATTTTTCGGCATCGAGCATTGTAAGCAGCCCTGCCGCGATCGCGCCCTTTGCAGGCTGCAGGGCGCGGATATCCTCGCGTGTGATATGGACGTTCGGGGCGATCACAGTCTTTTCGCTTTCAAGATGCCCGTTTTCGTCAAGCTCATCTAACTGCAGCAGGCAGGCAATGGCGTCCACCAGTCCGCTGCCGCAGATGCCCACGGGAGGCAGGTCGCCAACGGTCCTGGCGTGAAGCTGCCCGTTTACGATCGTTACAGCGCTGATGGCACCTTCGGTGGCGCACATGCCCATGGAGATGCCAACGCCCTCAAAGGCGGGCCCTGCGGCGGTCGAGCATACGGTCAGTCGGCCGTCCTTAAAAAGGGCCATTTCACCGTTGGTGCCGATATCGGCAAGCAGGGCAGTCCCCGTGTCCTTGCAGGCGCCTGTCGCCAGCAGGGCACAGGTGGTATCCGCGCCCACAAAGGCTGAGATGCAGGGCGGCAGATATACCGTCGCATCAGCGGCGAGCCCCATAAGGCCAAGCGATGCGGCAGGCAGCACCTCGTTAAACGCTCGCCCCACCCGAAAGGGCGCGTGCGAAAGCGGCTCAACTGACGAAAGCGTCAGCAAATGCAGCATCACGGTGTTGCCCGTGATGACGATGCGGTCAATGGTGCCACCCTGCGGCAGTGACTCGGTCAAGGTACACAGCAGACTGTTGACAGCCCCCCGCACGGCGTCGGCCAGCGCTTGCTGCTTGCCGTCAAGGGCTGCCTCAATACGCGAGATGACATCAGCGCCAAGGCTGATCTGGGGATTGAGGCACGCGGCATCGGCAAGGCAGGCACCGCTTGTGTCAAATGCTTTTGCCGCGACGGTCGTGGTGCCGATGTCAATGGCGGCGCCGTAGTGCGAGAAGGTAGGGCAAGGGGCAAGCGCGGGTCGCACGCCACCCGTCAGAATGCTTGCATGGCCCGCTTGGGGAAGATCCTGCACCAGACAGTCGCCCAAGATATGGGTAAAGCAGGCAAGGCGCACCCCTGCGGCACGCTCAGCATCGGTCAAATGCATACGCTCGGCGTCGGTGATCTCGGAAAGCGCACCGCTTGCCAATATCCTGCACTTGCCGCATCTGCCGTGCCCCGCGCAGGGGGCGTCGACAAAAAAGGCATCAGCCAGGCGTGTGCCGATCGCCACACGCCTTTCCTTGCCGTTGTAAATGACGCTTGCTTGCTCTTTGCTCATAATTACCTCTGTTTGCCGCGACCGCGGCTAAAAAATTACATTGAAGGATCCGACGGTATTTTGACCGCGGTGGGCGGAATTCAGGCTCCATGCCACTATTATAGCAGAAAAATACGCAAAAGAAAACACGGTGTGTGTATTTTGTCATTTTTTTGTGTGATGATGGGCGACTGAGCGCAAAAACTTGTGCGAATTTTGACGAAAGCATACTTGACAAATAATATGATATATGTTAATATAAAAAAGACGTAAAAAGCGGTTTCTGTAACTGACGGAAATGTGGAGTACCACAGGGGAGCAGAAATAATATCGGTGGGCAAGTCCCTTGCCCACGGCCGTCCGTCTGGGCACACTTCATTTCCAAACGGAATAAGTGTGTCTTTTTTTACTTTCAAATCTGATCGGATCTTATTCGGTAAATACCACGGGAGGTAATTTATGAAGAAAAAAGTCGGAATTATCATGGGTAGCGACAGCGACCTGCCCATCATGCGTAAGGCAGCAGATACGCTTGCCGCATTCGGTGTGCCCTTTGAGGTGCACGTGATGTCCGCCCACCGCACCCCCGATGCGGCCGCCGCCTTCGCGCGCGGCGCACGTGAGAATGGCTTTGGTGCGATCATTGCGGCGGCAGGCATGGCCGCACATCTTGGCGGTGTGATGGCTGCCTACACTACGCTGCCCGTCATCGGCGTGCCCTGCAAGTCGACCAATCTTGACGGCATGGATGCTCTTTTGTCCACCGTTCAGATGCCCTCGGGCATTCCCGTTGCCACCGTGGCGATCAACGGTGCAGTCAACGCAGCGCTGCTTTGCTGTGAGATGTTTGCCGTTTACGATGAGGAGCTGGCCGAAAAGCTGGCCGCCAAGCGTGCGGCCGACCAGGCAAAGGTGCTTGAGAAGAACGCTGCCGTTGAGGCAGAGTTTGCGGCCTTTGCTAATATTTGAGGTGTAGCGTATGGGCGGTTATTTCGGTGTTGCGGCGCGCGGTGACGCGCTGGTGGATGCCTTCTTTGGTACCGACTATCATTCCCACCTCGGTACAGCGCGTGCGGGCCTTGCTGTTTATGACAAGGAGATCGGTCTGCAACGCGAAATTCACAATATCAAAAATTCACCCTTCCGCACAAAGTTCGAGCATGTGTTTGAGGAGATGCGGGGCACCAGTGCCATCGGCTGCATCAGCGACGGTGAGCCACAGCCCCTGCTCATTCGCTCACACCATGGTACGTATGCCATTTGCAATATCGGCGCTGTGACGAACGCAGACGCCCTGATCGAAAAGTACTTCAAAACCAGTGGCGGTCACTTTGATGCGATGACGGGCGGTGCCGTCAACCCCACCGAGCTGGTTGCGGCGCTCATTGACCAGAAGAGCGATTTTGTGGAGGGCATTCGATTTGCCCAAAGCGAGATCGAGGGATCTATCACGGTGCTGATCTTGCGTGAGGGCGGCAGCATCATCGCCGCACGCGACAAATTGGGACGTCTGCCCGTGATACTCGGTAAGGGTGAGGACGCGTACTGTGTCAGCTTTGAGAGCTTTGCCGCTGAGAAGCTGGGCTACACGGTCTTCCGTGAGCTGGGGCCGGGTGAGATCGTTGAGATCACGCACGAGGGCTCACGTCAGCTGGTAGCCCCCGGTAAGGAAATGAAGATCTGCTCGTTCCTGTGGTCCTACTACGGCTATTCTCCGTCCTCTTATGAGGGCGTGAACGTCGAGTGCATGCGCTATCGCAACGGTGCCATCATGGCCGAGGCCGAGCAAAAGGCAGGCACACTGCCGCAGGTCGATTCGGTGGCGGGCATGCCCGATTCGGGTACGCCGCACGCGATTGGCTTTGCCAATCAAAGTGCCATTCCCTTTGCGCGCCCCTTCTTAAAATATACCCCCACGTGGTCGCGCAGCTTTACCGCAGGCAAGCAGGTCGACCGCAGTCGCGTGGCTAAAATGAAGCAGGTGCCCGTGCGCGAGCTTATCGACGGCAAAGATCTCTTGTTTGTCGACGATTCTATCGTGCGTGGAACACAGCTCAAGAGCACGGTGGATTTTCTGTTCAACAGCGGCGCCAAGTCGGTGCATATGCGCTCTGCATGTCCGCCCATTATGTATCGCTGCAAATACCTTAAATTCACGAACGCCAAAAACGATATGGAGCTGCTGGCCCGTCGCGTGATCCTCGAGCTTGAGGGCGAGGAGGGCGAAAAGCATATTGAGGAGTATATCGACGGCAATACCGAGCGCGGCAAGAACCTGCGCCGTGTGATCTGCGAGAGGATGCATTTCAACTCGCTTGAATTTCAGTCCCTTGAGGGCGTGATCAAGGCCATCGGTCTTGAGCCCTGTAAACTTTGTACATACTGCTGGAACGGAAAGGAATAAAGACTATGATGCACAACCAATCGAAATCTGAAAGCTACGCCGCTGCAGGTGTGGATATCACCGCAGGCTATAAGGCCGTTGAATTGATGAAAAAGCACGTGGCACGCACCAAAAATGAGGGGTGCCTTGACGACGTGGGCGGCTTTGGCGGCTGCTTTGGGCTGAATATTGCAGGTATGGAGGAGCCCGTGCTGGTATCGGGCACCGACGGCTGCGGCACCAAGGTCAAGCTGGCGATCCTCATGGACAAGCACGATACCATCGGTATTGATGCCGTTGCCATGTGCGTCAACGACATCATCTGTGTTGGTGCCAAGCCCCTTTTCTTCCTTGACTATATTGCATGCGGCAAAAACGTACCCGAAAAAATTGCCGCTATCGTCGGGGGCGTGGCCGAGGGATGCGTCCAGTCGGGCGCGGCACTCATCGGCGGCGAAACTGCCGAGCACCCCGGGCTGATGCCCGTGGAGGACTACGACCTTGCAGGCTTTGCTGTGGGCGTGGTCGACAAAAAGAAGATCCTTGATAAATCAAAGATGGAGGCAGGCGACGTGGTGATCGCCCTTGCCTCGTCCGGCATTCACTCAAACGGCTTCTCCTTGATCCGTAAGGTGTTTGATATCGACCGTAACCCTGCCTCGCTCTACGAGCCCTGTGCTGATCTTGGCGGTAAGACGATTGCCGAAACGCTGCTGACCCCCACAAGAATTTACGTCAGATCCGTGCTGGCACTGCTTGAAAAGGTGAACGTCAAGGGCATTTCGCATATCACGGGCGGCGGCTTTTACGAGAATATCCCGCGCAGCATTCCCGACGGGCTCTGCGCAGTCATTGACAAGAGCGCGGTCAAGGTCCTGCCGATCTTCGACCTCATCATGAAAACGGGCAATATCCCCGAGCGCGACATGTATAACACCTACAACATGGGCATTGGCATGAGCATCGTCGTGCCTGCTGCCGAGGCAGGCGAGGCACTTGAGATCCTTCGCCAAAACGGCGAGGATGCTTACCTGATCGGTAAGATCGTGGCGGGCGAGGATAAGGTGGTCCTTCAATGAGCCGTGAGGTAAGGATCGCTGTGCTGGTGTCGGGGGGCGGCACGAATCTGCAGGCTCTCATCGACGCGCAGCAGGCAGGTATTATCAAAAGCGGCACGCTCTCGCTCGTCATTTCCAATAACGAGGGTGCGTATGCGCTCACACGCGCGCAAAATGCGGGCATCAAGACTGTTGTCATCAATAAAAAGGCTCTCGGTGGGCAGACGGCATTTGAGGACCGATTGCTTGCCACCCTTGCCGCTGAGCAGATCGATCTTATCGTGCTCGCGGGCTTTATGGTGATCCTCACCAAGCGCGTGACCGATGCATATGCAGAGCGTATTTTAAACGTGCACCCCTCGCTGATCCCTTCCTTTTGCGGAGAGGGGTTCTATGGGCTTCGCGTGCACGAGGCGGCTCTTGCCTACGGTGTGAAGGTGACGGGTGCTACCGTGCACTTCGTCAACGAGATCCCCGACGGCGGTCGCATCATCCTGCAAAGGGCGGTCGAGATCAGGGAGGGGGATACCCCCGAGATCCTGCAGCGCCGCGTGATGCAGGAGGCCGAGTGGCAGATCCTGCCCCGCGCGACCGAGCTGGTTGCAAAAGAAATAAAAGAGAAGAAAGAGTGAAAGACTATGGCTTTGTTTGATTTGAAGAAGCTTCTTCGTGAAAATACCTATCCCGGCCGCGGCATCGTGGTGGGGCAGTCCGCCGATGGCAAAAGCGCTATGATCGCTTATTTTATCATGGGCCGCAGCGAGAACAGCCGCAACCGCATTTTTGAGCGCTTTGAGGGCGGCATGCGCACCAAGGCGTTTGACGAGAGCAAGCTTTCCGACCCCAGCCTGATCATTTATAACCCTTATCTCGCCCTGCCGAAGGCCGATATCGTGACCAACGGTGACCAGACCGATACGATCTATGATCATATGGTAGCGGGCAAGAGCTTTGAGCAGGCCCTGATGACGCGCGAGTTTGAGCCCGATTGCCCCAATTACACGCCCCGTATCTCGGGTGTGCTCTATTACGGCGAGGGCGAGTTCAACTATTCGCTGTCTATTCTGAAGAGCGCCAACGGCAACCCTGCCGTATGCAACCGTTACTTCTATCGTTACACCCCCCGTGCGGGCATCGGTCACTTTATCCATACCTATAAGTGTGACGGTGACCCCATTCCGTCGTTTTACGGCGAGCCCGAGGAGGTGGCGCTCCCCAACACCGCACAGGAGCTTTCGGACCTGGTGTGGAAGAACCTTAACCCCGATAACAAGGTGTCGCTATTCGTGCGCGTGGTGCCGCTTGACGGCTCCGCTCCCACTGAGATCATCACCAATAAGAACAAATAAGGAGAGGGAAATGAAGGAATTTGAACTGAAATACGGCTGTAACCCCAACCAGAAGCCGTCTAAAATTTATATGCATGACGGCACCGACCTGCCGATCAGGATCCTCTCGGGTCGCCCCGGCTATATCAACTTCCTTGATGCCTTTAACTCCTGGCAGCTCGTCAAGGAATTAAAGGCGGCCTTAGGGCTTCCCGCCGTCACCTCCTTTAAGCATGTCAGCCCCACCTCCGCGGCGGTTGGCGTAAAGCTTTCCGATAAGCTGAAAAAGGCCTGCTTCGTCGATGATATCGAGGGGCTTGACGATTCGCTCCTTGCCTGCGCATATGCGCGCGCACGCGGTACTGACCGCATGTGCTCGTTTGGCGACTGGGTGGCACTCTCCGACGTGTGTGACGTGACCACGGCCCTGATGCTCAAGCGTGAGGTTTCCGACGGTATTATTGCCCCCGGCTACGAGCCCGAGGCACTGGAGATCCTCAAGACCAAGAAGAAGGGGAATTACAATATCGTGGAGATCGATCCCGATTACGTGCCTGCCCCCGTTGAGGAAAAGCAGGTGTTTGGCATCACCTTTCAGCAGGGCAGAAATAATTTTGAGATCAATGCAGCACTCCTTGAAAATATCGTGACCGCGAATAAGGCGCTGCCCGAAAGTGCCGTGCGCGACCTGATCGTGGCGCTCATCACCCTGAAATATACGCAGTCGAACTCGGTGTGCTACGCCGTTGACGGACAGGCGATCGGCGTCGGTGCGGGTCAGCAGTCGCGCGTGCATTGCACGCGCCTTGCAGGCGGCAAGGCCGATACCTGGTTCCTGCGCCAGCACGATAAGGTGCTTTCCTTGCCCTTCAAGGATACGCTTGGCCGCCCCGACCGCGACAACGTGATCGACGGCTATATCAACCAGAACGAGGAGGACGTGTGTGCCGAGGGGAACTGGCAAAAGTACTTTACCGAGCAGCCTGCGCCCTTTACCGCTGCCGAGCAGCGCGCGTATCTTGATACCGTTACGGGCGTCGCATGCGGCTCTGATGCCTTCTTCCCGTTCAGCGATAACGTGGAGCGCTGCAAAAAGAGCGGTGTTTCCTATATTGCTCAGCCGGGCGGCTCGATCCGCGATGACCTTGTCATCGAGTGCTGTGATAAATACGGTATGACCATGGCCTTTACGGGCATGCGTCTGTTCCACCACTAATAGGAGGGTAAGTCGATGAACTTTTTTGATGAACTGGTAAATTATGATAAAGAGGTGTACGAGGGCTGTGCACTGGAGCTGACGCGTCAGCGCCACAACATTGAGCTGATCGCCTCTGAAAATATCGTTTCCAAGGCAGTGCTGATGGCCGCAGGCACGGTGCTGACCAACAAATATGCCGAGGGGTATCCAGGCAAGCGCTATTACGGTGGCTGTCAGTGCGTGGATATCGTGGAGGATATCGCACGCGAGCGCGCCAAAAAGCTCTTTGGTGCCGAGCACGCCAACGTTCAACCCCATAGCGGCGCCAACGCCAACCTTGCCGCCTTCTTTGCACTGGTGAACCCGGGTGATACCGTGATGGGTCTGAACCTCGCACACGGCGGTCACCTTTCCCACGGCTCGCCCGTCAATATTTCGGGTAAGTATTTCAACATCGTGCCGTATAGCGTCAGCGATGAGACCGAGATGCTTGATTATGAGGAAATGCGCCGTGTGGCACTCGAGTGCCGCCCCAAGCTGATCGTGGCGGGCGCCAGCGCGTATTCGCGCACCATCGACTTTGAGGCCATCGGCAGGATCGCCAAGGAGGTAGGCGCTTATTATATGGTGGATATGGCACACATCGCAGGGCTTGTGGCCGCAGGCCTGCACCCCTCTCCCGTGCCCTACGCCGACGTGGTGACCACCACCACGCATAAGACCCTGCGCGGCCCGCGCGGCGGTCTGATCCTCTGCCGTGAGGAGCTGGCAAAGCAGATCGACAAGGCCGTATTTCCCGGCACGCAGGGCGGCCCTCTGATGCATATTATCGCCGCCAAGGCTGTGGCACTCGGTGAGGCACTTTCCCCCGAATTCGTCACCTACCAGAAAAACGTGGTGGGCAATGCCAAGGTGCTCTGCGAGAGCCTCAAGGCCGCAGGCTTCCGCATCGTATCGGGCGATACCGATAACCACCTGATGCTCATTGACCTGCGTCCCTTCGGGATCACGGGCAAGGAGATGGAAAAGCGCCTTGACGAGGTGCATATCACCGTCAATAAGAACGCCATTCCCAACGACCCCGAAAAGCCCTTTGTCACCAGCGGCATCCGTGTGGGCACGCCTGCTGTCACCACCCGTGGCTTCGGCCGTGAGGAAATGCGCCTGATCGCAGGCTGGATGCATGACGTGGCCGCCGATTTTGAGGGCAGCCGTGAGCGCGTGACGCAAGAGGTTACGGCGCTTTGCGAAAAATTCCCCCTGTATCACTGATAAAGGAGCACACCTATGAAGATAATGGTCGTAGGCGGTGGTGGCCGTGAGCACGCCATCATTCGCTCACTTGCAAAGAATAAGGCGGTAGAAACGATCTACGCCCTGCCGGGCAACGGCGGCATGAAGGATGATGCCGTGCTGGTGCCCATCGGCGCTACCGAAATCGACAAGATCGTCGCGTTTGCCGTTGAAAACGGCATCGATTATGCCGTGGTGGCTCCCGATGACCCGCTGGTGCTGGGTGCTGTCGACGCGCTGAGTGAAAAGGGTATTCCTTGCTTTGGCCCGAATAAGGCCGCCGCTATCATTGAGGGCAGCAAGGTCTTTTCCAAAAACCTGATGAAAAAATACGGTATTCCTACCGCTACCTATGAGGTCTTTGACGACCCCGCCCAGGCGCTTGAATACTTAAAGACCGCTGAGATCCCGATCGTTGTCAAGGCTGACGGTCTGGCGCTGGGGAAGGGCGTGATCATCGCCACCACGCGCGAGGAGGCCATGGACGCCGTGCACTCGATCATGGAGGATAAGGTCTTTGGCAAAAGCGGCAATCAGATCGTGGTGGAGGAATTTCTCACGGGCCCCGAGGTGTCCGTGCTGGCCTTTACCGACGGCAAAACGCTGGTGCCGATGGTATCCTCTATGGACCACAAGCGCGCCCACGATAATGACGAGGGGCTGAATACGGGCGGTATGGGCACGGTTGCCCCCAATCCCTACTACACCGAGGCCATGGCCAAGGAGTGCATGGAAACGATC
>SVSV01000043.1 GCA_015064125.1 Oscillospiraceae bacterium | reverse complement strand
GCCGCCAGACGGTATGCGTTTTTCTGCCAGCAAAAGGCACCCGGGCCAAAGCATCGATACACAGAAGCCCGTCAGCGCACAAGCAACAAGACCGATCAGCGGCAGCGGCGAGAGGGCTGCTGCCAAATAGCAGGCAAACGCCCCCAAGCTACCAAAAAGCAATACCGTTTCTATGTTTTTCCCGTATTTGGCATACAGCGTGCGGCCAAGCCCCAGCATGAGCGAAAACATAGCAACACCCACTATATCACCCACCACCTTAGGGATACCCAAAGCACCCTCCAGATATCCCGAGCACCATTGTGACATGCTGCACTCGGCAGAGCCGCTAAGGAATATCACCAAGAACATCACCCATAATGCGGGCTTTTTAAAAAAGGCAAGTGCACCCGACATTTTACCGGGGGTTTGCATATCGGGCAGATCAGCGCCGAAGAACAGCACCGCAGCCACAAGGGGGACGGTGGAAAATGCAAAGATCATATATTGCCAATACGAAGCGCTCACCGTAAAAATATACAAGGCGCTCAGCAGGATCACGGCGACAGCCCCCCACGCGTATACTGCGTGCAGCTTGCTCATTTCCCTTTCGGGATTTTCGGCAGGGATCGCCGCCACTACGGGGCTGATCAATACCTCGCCAAGGCCACTCGCCGCGGAAAACACGACCGTCGCAAGCACCAATCCCACGTATGGTGCATCCGCAAACAGCCACGGCGTCGACGCAAACAGCCAAAGACCCACAAAGGCAATAACAGGGATCATCCTGACGGTCATTTTGATATTAAATTTGTGAGAAAAGAAAGAAAAGATCAAATCAACGCTCAGCTGCGTGAGAAAGTTCACCAGCACCAAAAGCCCCAGCTTGGTATAAGAGATCCCATACAGAGAACGGAATGTCAAAAGCAAAAGGGGCGTGACGTTGCACGTCACGGCAGCCGTGACGTTACTGGCATAGCAAGCCCATTTTGCGCGACGGTAAGATATCATGTTCATTTTCCTTACACAGCAACACGGTAATATTCAAGCATCAGGCACACAGCAAGCCCCATGACCGCCGACAGCAAGATCAGCCAAATCGAGGAAAGCGACCTTTTGCACACCCGTTTTACGCCAAAATAAACAACAAATAACAAAGCAAACACGATAAGTGACGGGACGTGTGGCGAGAAGCTTGCCCCCGTAAGCCCTGCACTCTTCAGCAGCAGCGAGATGCCCGTAGCCAAAATGAGCGCCACCGCGACGGGCTTCACACCCGATAAAAAGGCGGCAAAATAAGCGTTTTTGGTGAGATTTTTCAGCACGGCGGCAATCAGCAAAATAATGATAAACGACGGCATTACAACGCCAAGCGTAGCACAGATACTGCCGAACACACCGCCCTGCGTAGCACCCACGTAGGTGGCCACGTTCACGGCAATGGGCCCCGGGGTGGATTCGCAAACGCCAATAAAATCGTAAAACGCTTCATCGGTCAACCACCCGTATGCAAGCACAGTTTCTCTGATCAGCGGGATCATACCAAAGGCGCCGCCAAAGCAAAACAGCCCCACTTTAAAAAATTCCAAAAACAACGTAAGGTAGATCATGCGGCACCTCCCTCAGGCGGCTTTTGTGAAAGCGCATACGAAAGAATACCAACAAAACCGCCAGCAAGAATAGCCAATACCGTGCGAAAGGAAAGCGCCAGAAGCTCGCATACCAGCATCAGCACAAAGGCCGTGCCAAACAGCACAAGCGGCAAGGGACGTTTTTTGATTTTGCGCAGCATCGCAAGCCCTGCCTTCAAGATCAAAAATGCCACCGCACATTTTACCCCAACAAAGGCATAGGCCACGTATTTATTTGCCATAAATGCATCTAAAAACAGCGAGATCGTAAAAATGATGACAAACGAGGGCAATACCACGCCAAGCGTGGCCAGCACCGAGCCAAGGACACCGCGCCGACGGTAACCGACATAGGTGGCAAGATTGATCGCGATCGGCCCGGGGGTCGATTCTGCCACGGTGATGATCTCCAGCAGCTCATCATCGTCAAGCCACCCGTGACGCATAACCACCACCTCGCGAATGTTGGCGATCATTGCGTAGCCACCACCAAAGGTGAAAAGCCCTATTTTAAAAAAGGTAAAAAACAGCTGCCACAGCACGGCACAACCTCCTTTCAGAACTACATTAGTATTGTAATGGTTTTTCCTCGCTCTGTCAAGGATCTTGCCAAAAACCGCAAACAAAAAAGCCGCGACAAGCGCGGCCTTTTTGCAATCAACAGTATTATTATACCACAATCTCGATGGTTTGTAAAGTATAAAATGTGCGTTTTTACTATTTTCTGCGAATTAAATAAAAAATAATTGTTTATTTCTTACAATTTGCCAATTGTAAACCGCCCAAAAATATGCTATACTAAAGGCGAAGAAGAAAGGGAGGTACAGTCCAATGAAAACCTAACTTCTCATCAAAAGCAACAAATAGCTGTGAGGTATACGCCGATGAGAACTTGAACACCTCTTGTAAACCGTGCATTGCAGTGAGAAAAAAGGTGCTATGGGAGCGCCCGGGTTGTGTGAAGCAAGCAAGGTTGACAAGACACCCCATCTTCGCCTTTTGCGGGACAAAATACCGAAAACCAGGGTCACTCTCCTCAAAGAATCTGAAGTAATGTGTTTTAAGTCGTATGCAGGCCGAGCAAAAGGTAGACAATAGAAAGAGAGGATCACAAAAGATGTTAGATACCAAGAGCGAACAGAAATGACCCTTGACTTTGGCTGACGACCGAAGTCAAGGGTCATTTCTCATTTTAGGCTATTTTGATGGGCGTTTGGCGCCCTTTTTCTTTTTAAAAGTGGTACATCGCTGGCGGATAACCAAGCGCCCATCATCATAAAGACAAGCGCCACGAGATAAAGCGGGCCTGGTAATATGCGAAAAATCAACAAGGAAAGCGCAGCACCGATAAAGGGCGCGATGGCATAATACGCGCTGGTTCTCGCCGCACCCAGCAGGCGCTGTGCATATACGTAACAAAAAATACTCATGCCGTAAGCTACAAGCCCCACACCGAGCACAGCAGGCACGCACCACCACACCGTCAGCCTCTCACCGACAACAACGCCGATGACCAAAGACCCAAGCCCCGAAAAAATACCCTTTAGCAGAACAATCTGCAACGGGTCCTTTTCAGAAAGCTTACGCGTGCAGTTGTTTTCCAGTCCCCAGCAAAGAGCAGCCAGCAGCACAAAAAGCGAGCCCTTTGAAAAACGAAGCGCCCCTATATCCTCAAAAGAGAGTAAAAGGCAGGAAAGCACCACAAAAACAATACCCAAGCACAGGCGTGGGCTGATCCTTTCACGGAACACCAAAAAAGCGATGCCCGCAGTTGCCACGATTTCAAAATTATTAAGCAACGACGCATGGGCGGCAGTCGTGTAGGAAAGCCCCACCAGCAGACAGATCGGTGCGGCAATATCCAAAACGATCATCGCTACGGTATAAGGCAATTCAGTGCGAGTAAGCGTGCGTTCACCGCCTATTTGCCCTTTCGCGCGCCGCGCCAATGCAACCGTACCCATACCAAGCCCCGCACCGAGATATAGAAACCCCGCCATCAGCGTTGGTGGCATAAAATCAAGCAAAAGCTTGGAAAGTGGGGCATTTACGGCATAGAGTGCCGCCGCCAAAAGCGCAAGTGCTATGCCCTTTTTTACACTTTTTTGCAAAACGGTTCTCCTTCTCGCTCAACTGAGATTTGCAAAAATTTCCTCCGCACATCGCACAGCCCCCATCGCATCCGCCGCATAATAATCAGCACCGATATTTTTCGCATATTCGGGGGTCAGAACGGCACCGCCCACCATCACACGGCACCACGGGGCGTTTTTCTTCAATAAAGCCACAGTTTTCTCCATTGCGGGCACGGTGGTCGTCATCAAAGCACTGAGTGCAGCGATCGGTGCGTGCAGGCGCACGACCTCCTCAAGGACGCGGACAGGCGGCACGTCGCGCCCAAGATCAGTCACACAAAAGCCGTAATTTTCAAGCAAAAGCTTTACGATATTTTTGCCGATATCGTGTATATCCCCCCTAACGGTAGCAATAACCACGGGACATTTGGTGGCGCTCTCCCCCACCTGCATCTTCGTCCTCACACACTCAAACGCGGCCTTTGCAGCCTCGGCAGCCATCAGCAGCTGCGGCAGATATACGGTTTTGTTTTCAAAGCCCACACCCACGATGTCGAGCGCGGGAAGGATCTCCTCCTGCACCACGGCAAGCGGAGCCTTGACCTTTAACAATTCTTGTGCAAGCACAGCGGCACGGTCAGCAAGCCCCTTTACCACCGCATGCTGCAGGGTATCTGCAATGCCTGCCGTCTGTGTGACGATCGGTGTAACGGCCGCGGGCGCAGCAGCGGACACGGGCAATGTAGCGGCAAAATCAATGTAATCGGCGCAATTGTTATCAAGCCCACTCAAGGCGCGGTAAGCATAATACGCCCTCATCATGTCACCGGCATACGGATTCATAATGGCAGCAGAAAGCCCCTGCCCCAGCGCCAGTGTGAAAAAGCTTGATGTTATTGCCTCACGGCAAGGCAGGCCAAACGACACGTTTGATACACCAAGAGAGGTATGACACCCAAGCCCATAGCGGATTTCGTGCACGGCCTTTAAGGTCTCCACCGCCGCATTTTGATCGGCGCTCACGGTTAGCGCCAACGGATCGAAGATAATATCCTGCTTCCTTATGCCGTATTTTTTAGCACAGGCAAGGATCCTTTTAGCGATCGCCACGCGCGCCTTGGCGCTTGACGGAATACCCTGCTCATCAAGCGTGAGCGCCACCACAAGCGCGCCGTATTTTTTGGCAAGCGGAAGGACCGTCTCCATGCTTTCGCGCTTACCGTTAACGGAATTGAGCATCGCCTTGCCGTTATAACGGCGCAGGGCCCGTGCCATTGCTTCAAAATCAGACGTGTCGATCTGCAAGGGCAGATCCGTAACAGCCTGCAAGGCACACACCGTGTCAGTGAGCATGCTCGCCTCGTCGATTTCGGGAAGACCCACGTTTACGTCAAGAATATGCACGCCCTTTTCCTCTTGCGCCAGACCCTCGCGCAGAATATAGTCCATGTCACCCGCACGCAACGCCTCCTTGAAGCGTTTTTTACCCGTGGGGTTGATACGCTCACCAATCAGAATAGGCTCTTTATCAAACACCACCGCATGCGTATAAGAGGAAACGGCGGTAACGGGCCTCACATCTCGGCGCACGGGTACCGTGTTCGCCGTCTTTTGACAAATTGCGGCAATATAAGCGGGCGTTGTGCCACAGCAGCCACCCACAGCGCTGGCGCCCTGCCCGACAAAGTCAGCCACCTCATCGGCAAATTCATCAGCACCGAGATCATACACGGTTTTGCCGTTTACCACCTGCGGCAGACCGGCATTCGGCTTAAAAAGCACGGGGACGGTGGCATATTTCAAATACGTCTTTACCACCTCGCCAAGCGCCTTGGGGCCAAGCGAGCAGTTTACACCGATCGCATCGGCACCAAGCCCCTCAAGCATCGTGATCATGGCCAAGGGATCCGCCCCTGTCATCAGCTTACCGTCAGCACCATAAGCATTTGATACAAATACGGGCAACGTGCTGTTTTCCTTGGCAGCCAGCACCGCGGCCTTGGTTTCGTAGCTATCAGCCATGGTCTCAATAAAAATGAGATCGGCACCGTATTTGACACCAAGCCGTACGGTTTTTGCAAAGATCTCCACAGCCTCCTCAAAATCAAGGTCACCGTAAGGCTTTAACATACGCCCCGTGGGGCCGATATCAAGGGCCACCCATTTGGGGTGCGCGGCATTTGCCTCGCGCGCGGCGCGACGGGCATTGTCAATGGCGGCGGCAACAATACCCTCAAGCTCCGCCTCGCCAAATTTCAGAACGTTGGCACCGAAGGTATTGGTGTTTACCACATGAGAGCCCGCCTCAAAATAAGCGCGGTGAATGGCAGTGATCTTATCTGCATCGGTAAGATTCCATCGCTCGGGCAGCTCGCCCGGGGCAAGCCCGGCCGCTTGCAGCAACGTGCCCATACCGCCGTCAAGATACAGCAAATTTTTCTTCAAAAAGCTTGTAATTTTCATACCGTTTCCTATCCAAGAATATCCGATAGATTCCGTAGGATGGCTGCCGCCACCTCAGGCTTGTTCATCGAATACACATGCACATTTTTAATACCGTTAGCAAAAAGATCAATGATCTGATCGGTGGCGTAAGCAATGCCGGCTTGTCTCATAGCGGCAGGTGAGGTGCCAAACTTATCCACCAGCGCTTTAAAGCGCTGCGGCATCAGAGAGCCCGACAGCTTCATGGCACGCTCCACCTGATTGCCGTTGGTGATCGGCATGATACCTGGCACCACGGGAACTACGATCCCCGCCTCGCGGATCTTATAAAGAAAATTATAAAAGAGGTTGTTGTCAAAAAACATTTGGGTCGTCAAAAAATCGCACCCCGCCTCTACCTTTTCGCGCAAATAATAAATATCTTCCCTTTGATTGCGGCTTTCAGGATGAATTTCGGGATAACAAGCACCACCCACACAAAAATCGTTGCCCGCCGCCTTTAATTCGCGCACCAGCTGCACTGCATGCGTATAATCCCAGCCCGTGCGGTCTTCATGTGCGAGATCTGCGGGAATATCGCCACGCAGGGCCATCACGTTCTGGATCCCGCTTGCCCTTATCTCGGCGATTTTTTGCTGAACAGTTTCTTTTGTAGAACAAACGCACGTGAGATGTGCAATGGTTGGCACACTGTAACGCTCCTTGATGCTTCTGGCAATTTCAAGCGTATAACGGCTCGTGCCACCCCCTGCCCCATACGTCACGCTCATAAACGAGGGGGAAAGCGCAGCGATCTCCTCAATGGCATTTTTTACACTCTCAAAGGCTGTATCGTTTTTTGGGGGAAAAACCTCAAAGGAAAGCGATAGCTTGTCTTGACCGAGAAATTCAGTTAATTTCATCCTTACACCTCTTTCACAGCATCTGCGTGCTCACTTCTTGCCCCCATTATACAATACCACCAAGGCACAAATCAAGTGCTTTTGCGACAAAAGGAAAAAATAGCGTCATATAAATTCCTAATTTGACAAGGATTGACAAATGCTTTTTGACATGATACAATAAATATGTATATTTTGATTTCACCACAGAGGTAACCATGATAGTCACAATCACCATAAGTGCACTTACCTGCCTTGCCATGATCATGGCGGTGCTCTTTTTCCCCAAGGTGCGCCTTGGCAGGCTTGAGATCAGCTCATATTGGCTCATCACACTAACGGGGGCCTTGCTGCTCCTGCTCACCGGGGCCGTAGCCCTCCCCACGGTGACCTCGGCTCTGTTTGCTGACACGGCCATCAATCCCCTGAAGATCCTGGTGCTTTTTATTTCGATGACCCTGCTCTCTATTTTCCTTGACGAGCTCGGCTTTTTCAGGTACCTTGCCAACTTTGCCTTAAAGCGCGCGGGAACCAGTCAATTGAAGCTGTTTATCTTCCTCTACATCACGGTGTCGGTTCTGACCGTGTTCACCTCAAACGACATCATCATTTTATCCTTTACCCCCTTCATCTGCTATTTTGCTAAAAATGCACACATCTGCCCCGTGCCCTATCTTGCCGCTGAATTTGTGGCCGCCAATACGTGGAGCATGGCGCTGATCATTGGCAACCCCACCAACATTTATCTGGTAACGGCCGCAGGCGGTGATTTTATTTCTTATCTTAAGATCATGCTCCTGCCCACGCTTGCCTCAGGGTCGGTGGCATGCCTTTTTCTATTTTTACTCTTCCGCAAAAAGCTCCTTACACCCGTCACAGCCGAGCCCGAGGAGGTGCATCTGCCCGATAAGCTTTCACTTTGGGTCGGTATTCTGCACTTAGCCATCTGCACGGTGGTGCTGGCCGTCGGCTCTTACGTTGGCATTGAGATGTGGCTGGTGTCACTTGCTTCGGCCGTCAGCCTGTTCTGCTTTGCCATTATAATATCAGCATGCAGAAGGCAATATCCAAAAACCCTTGCCGCATGCCTGAAGCGTGCTCCGTGGGAGCTGATCCCCTTTATCCTGTCCATGTTCGTCATGGTGGAGGCCCTCAACGCAAGCGGCGTAACAAATGCTATTCTCACGCTTCTTGGCAGCACTGCTCCCGTTTGGAAATACGGCCTCACCTCGTTTCTTGTCGCCAATCTTATTAACAATATCCCGATGAGTGTACTTTACTCTGCTATTTTACAGCACGCGGGCTCCACCGCCGCCGTAATGGCCACCGTGGTGGGCTCCAACCTTGGTGCATGCCTGACCCCCATTGGCGCACTTGCCGGTATCATGTGGTGCTCTATTTTAAAGAAGCACGACCTCAAATTCGGATATCTTGATTTCTTAAAGATCGGCATCACCGTGGCCGTGCCCGCCCTGCTCGCGGCGCTTGCCGTGCTCGCACTGATGCTTTAACCTGAATATTATTATGGAAAGGGCCCTATGGGCAACAAGGTAACGTTATGACAAAAGACATGCTGGACCCCAATTATTACGACATGGATCTCCCCTCCTATGAAGGTGACGAGCCCTATATTTTTATCAGCTATTCGCACGCTGACACCCCGAAGGTGCGCGAGATCTTAAAGCGCGTTGATAAGGAAAAATTCCGCTTCTGGTATGATGATACCATGGAGATCGGTGAGGACTTCCGCCGCGAGCTGCAAACGCGCATTGAAAGCTGCCACGCCTTCCTGCTCTTTATTTCGCCTGCCTCGATGCAAAGCAAATACTGCGGCATGGAGATCATCACAGCCTTTAAAAACAACAAGCGTATCTTCCCCGTTTATCTTGACGACAACACCGAGATCCCCGGGGCCCTGAAGATGATCCTTGAAAATCTGCAGCACGTAAAGGGTGCCGCGATCGATAAGGACCCGCGTTATATTGATAAGCTGATCGCAAGTCTGCCCCCCGAAACCATGCGCAGCCTTGCTATCGAGGGCGACGTATTGGTGCGCTGCAAGGACGGCAGCAGTACGCTCAGCATCCCCGACGGCGTACGCGTCATCGGTCAGAGTGCCTTTAAAAACTGTGAAAAGCTGGAGCGCCTTGACATTGGCAGCTCCGTGGAAGCCCTGATGACCGAGGCCTGCCGCGGCTGCAAGCGTCTTGCTAACCTGGTGCTGCCCAAGAACGTACGCTCGGTCGGAGAAAGTGCGTTCCGCGACTGCACGTCACTGACCTCCCTTGTCGTGGAAAACGACGAGATCGAGCTTGGCGAGCGCGCCTTTGAAAACTGCGCGAAGCTCGAAAACGTGCAGCTGGCAGACGGCATTTCCGAAATTTACGGGGGCGTATTTAACAGCTGTAAGGCCCTGACCTCGATCCGCCTGCCCGAAAATCTCACCGTGTTGGGTGAAAGCTCATTTGCCGACTGCGTATCTCTTGGCGAGATCGATATCCCCGCAGAGGTCACCAAGATCGACGACCTGGTGTTTAACGGCTGCCTTTCTCTTTCGCGCGTGGATATGAAGGACAAGATCACGAAAATTGGCAAATACACCTTTAAGGATTGCAAAAATCTTGAAGCGGTCCACCTGCCGCGCTCTGTAAACTCCATCGGCATCGGCCCCTTCCGCGGCTGCACCAAGCTGAAGGAAATTGAGGTTGACCCCAAGAGCCGCTACTTCAAGTCGGTCGAAAACGTGCTGTTTAACAAAAACAAATCCGTGCTCGTGGCCTTTGCCCCCCGCCAGCCCATCTCTGCCTACACCATTCCCGATTCGGTGACCTCTATCAGTGCTTGGGCATTCTGCAACTGCCACAACCTCGAGCAGATCATCATTCCCGATTCGGTCATCGAAATCGGCGAGGGCGCCTTCTATCAATGTGAGGCGCTGCGATCCCTGACGATCCCCGAGTCTGTTGACCGCATCGACGACACCGCCTTCCGCGGGTGCATCAATCTCGAATCCGTTACGATCCCCGACTCAGTGGTCGATTTCGGCTGGGGCATCTTCAACGGCTGTGATAAGATCCACGTAGTTTGCTCAAACAACTCCGCCGCCGCCAAATACTGCGACAAGAAAAACATTCCTCACCACGAGGCATAAAAAAACAGCAGGAGCCATATGCGTATTCTCCGTTGAGAATAACACGCATATAGCTCCTGCTGTTTTTTACCCGTATGGGCACTTATGACCGAGATCTTCGTCTTTTAATATAGAAATACACGCTGTAAAAGGCAAAGATATACAGCAAAAACAAGGCAACCACGATCAAAGGATACAGCACGGGATGCCCACCCACCAGATTGTAAAAAATATCGTAGGGTGTACCGTCACCGCGCACCAAAAACATGTAGTTATAATCGATCAAGCGGTTTACCGCAAAGGCGATTACGCAAAAGCTGCCTAAAATACCAAAGGTGATCGGCATATTACGCTTTTTCATGCTGATCATACCCGAGAAAACGATATACAGCGAGCAAAAGCCTGCAATTGCGTGCGTCACGCCCGAAACCATATTGTCAAATCCAAGCACGGGATATGCCGCATAATTCTGCCCCGCACCGTAAGTGCCGAGCACTGCGCCGAGAATACCGAAAATGAGGACAAAATCAAGCGCCGCCTCCTTCAGCCGACCGCGGCAAAATGCCGCCACGGGGATGGTGATCAGCTGAATACTGCACAAAAACAGCGGCAAATTATACAGCCACGCCATCGGGTCCGAGGAATTGACGCACCCAAGAATGATCTTAACGATTTCAAGCCCGTCAATCAGAAGAGCCGCTACCACAAGCACACGGTTTTTATTCTTTTCCGACGCATTTTTACGGGCTCTTCCGAGCCATATTGCAAAAAAGACCATCAGCAGCATTAAAAGCGTTACAAACGTCAAATGCTGCCACGACAAATACCCCTCAGGCTCCCTTTGATAGCCGCCAATACCAAAAAATTCGCGCATGTCGCACCTCCATCAATGTCAAATAGATTATACCACAATATGCAAGAATGTCAAGAGTATGAATGCTTTTTATACTTTCACACACATAAATCACTTGACTTTTTTGCCATGTCACATTATACTGGTTATATTAATGATACCGAAGGTAACAGACGGTAAAAACGAAAGATCTTATTTTCAACACAGCAAGGGAGAAAAGCATGCTTTTGTACATCATTCGCCACGGTGACCCCAACTATAAGACCGATTCCCTGACCGAGCGCGGCCGTCAGCAGGCCGAAGCTCTTGTGCCGCGCATGCAAAGGGCGGGCATCAATCGCATTTTTTCCTCTCCTATGGGGCGCGCAATGGAAACGGCTGAGCCCACCTCTCGCGCGCTCGGCATTCCCTATACCATCGAGGACTGGACGCACGAGATCGGCGACGAGCGCCTGACCACTTACCCCGACGGCAAGCTCAAGTCGATTTCTTTACTGGATAATACGGTATTCCGCGAAAACGGCAACATCGACCTCTCCTATGACCAGAGCTTTGATTGCACCGGCATGAGTGAAACAAAAATGAAGGAGGCCGTCGCCTATATCGAGGCCTGCGGCAACGAATTTTTAGAGCGCCTGGGCTATCGCTACGAAAACGGTGTTTACCGCATCCTCACACCAAGCGAGGACCGCGTGGCACTGTTCTGCCATTCCGCCTTTTCCCGCACATGGCTCTCCTCCCTGCTGCACGTGCCGCTTCACCTGATGTGGGGCTCGTTTAATTACACGCACACGGGCGTGACGGTCTTGCAGTTCAAAAATCACAAAAGCGGCTTCACCGCACCGCGATGCCTGTGCTTTTCAGATATGTCGCATCTCTTTGCGGCAGGGCTTGATCTTTCCTTCAACAATGAGCTTGAAATATAGCAAAAAAGAGCAGGCGCTTGCCTGCTCTTTTACTATGATGCCAAAAACGGTGCCAGCGCATCGGCAAACAAATGCCCCAATCTGATCTCACTGAGTGCATCGTAATGTGCAATGTCGGGTGCACCCTCAGGCTCCTCAGAGCGGGTAAGCCCCGCCGCCACAGTATCAACGATGACATTCATCGGTGAGCGGTCTGCTACCGTGCGCTTTGCCTGGTTGACCAGCTCACAATGTACCCAAAAGCTCGGATCATTTGCAATATACGCATCGGCAAATGCGATCCCCTCTTGCGGCGCATAGCGCTCGAATTCCGCACGGATATCCTCAATAAAATTGGCAAGATGGATCTCGTAATCGGCAGCGGCCTCTACCGTGCAGGAATCCGACTCACCCTGCATCCAGCACATGCCCTTTACCGTGATATCGTAATCCTTCCCTTCAAGATAAGCAAGCGAGGCGTTTACGTATGCCACAAATTGACGGTACAGATCCCCCGTCCCCCCCTTACTGGCGGGCGAGAGCCATTGCTCGTACAAATTAGTACCGCCCCACGCGCACTTGATGATAAAGAAGGTTTCATCGGGATAGGCCTCGTGCAGCTTTTCGGCAAGCCCCAGCTCAGGCCCAAAATAGCCCTCAAGCTCCCCTTGCAGCACACTGCACTTTACAAACCCCTCAGAGCGACGTCCACCGGCAAGATAATTGATATAGACGTTATCATAGCCATTTTGATATTCGGCATATTTTTCAGGGGTAGACTTTTGCTGTAAATAGTCGTCACGGCTGCTGCCCGAGGCATTAGACTGCCCACCGAGCAGGATCACCGTAGCCTTTTTCCCCTGCCCGTCTGCCAAGGTATCCTTGACGGTGAAGGTGATTTGATTTTTCTGATACACACGTATCCCAAAGACAGCACCCACGGTCAGGATCACTGCACAAAAAAGGCAGATAGCCCCCACTGTGATCTTTTTTTGCTTGGTCATAAAACGTCACCTCTTATATTCACTAACGAATTAGCATGCGCTGTACCTTATTGTAACAAAAAAGCCATGCAGTGTCAAGTACGCCCTACATAGAGGGAAACTGTCACGTTGCGGCTTTTCTAAGTGTTGCCTTGCTTTTTGAAAATTTCAATATTTTCCTCTTGACACGGGTGGCTGAATAAATTAAAATAAGATTGTTGGATCTTATTTATAAATAAAAAGGAGAACACAAGCATGGCTAACGTATGTGTCATCACCGGCGGCGGCTCCGGCATGGGGCTTGAGGCTGCCAAATTTATGCCCAAGGACAAGATCATCGTCCTCTCGGGTAGGACCCTGTCAAAGCTTGAAGGCGCAGTTGAGGAACTCAAGGCCCTGGGCTACGAGGCTTACGCCAAGACCTGCGACACCTCCAAGCGCGAAAGCGTCAAGGAGCTGGTGGATTTCGCCGTATCTCTGGGCACAGTCAAAAACGTTATCAACTCCGCAGGCGTTTCCCCCGCGATGAAAGGCACCCAAGAAGGGATCCTGCGCATCAACGCACTGGGCACAGTCTACATCAACCAGGAATTTTCCAAGGTGATGGAGCCCGGCAGCGTCATCGTTGACGTATCCTCCAATTCCGCCTACGTGCTTCCCTCCTTCCTCATCAACAAAAAGGTGTATGCCTTGGCTGAAACCGATGAAGAAGCCTTCCTCAAGAAGCTGGTCAAGAAGAGTAATCTTGCCAAGGGTGAGTATCAGCGCAAGGGCTTTGCCTACTCGCTTTCCAAGAATTTCGTGGTATGGTATGCCAAGAAATGCGCCTTTGAGTACGGCAAAAAGGGCATTCGCGTAGTATCTCTCAGCCCCGGCCTGATCGCAACCGACATGGGTAACATGGAAAAGGAAGAGGGCGGCATGCTGATCCCCTTCTCCGCTGAGGAGCGTATGGGCAAGCCCGAGGAGCTTGGCTACGCACTCGCAACCGTTGCCGATGAGCGCAACGGCTACCTTGCAGGCGTTGACGTGCTCTGCGATGGCGGCAGCACCAGCGGCATGAAGGAATTCAAAAAGAAAAAGTAAACACTCAAGAAGGACGGCGTCTGCCGTCCTTCTTGCTTTTAGCCCCAAATTCAACCTTGCAACATTTTCCGAAAC
>SVSV01000042.1 GCA_015064125.1 Oscillospiraceae bacterium | reverse complement strand
CACGGGCCTATTTACCGCCGTTCCTGGCAGGCAAAAGGACCTTTAAGGTCGAGGCCAAGCGCTCGGACAAGGCCTTTCCCCTCTCCTCCCCTGAAATATCTGCCGTAACGGGGGGCGAAATTCTTTCAACGATGCCCCATCTGCGCGTTGACGTGCATCACCCCGACGTTACGGTGCGCGTCGAGGTGCGCGACACCGCCGCTTATGTGCACGCGGGTCAATTCAAGGGCGCAGGCGGCTTACCCGTGGGCGCCAGCGGCAAGGGGCTGTTGCTGCTTTCGGGCGGCATCGACTCCCCTGTTGCCGGCTGGATGATGGCCAAGCGCGGTGTAAAATTAGAGGCACTTTACTTTGAATCCATGCCCTACACCAGCGAGCAAGCGCGTGCAAAGGTGCTTGACCTTGCCGCACTCGTGGCAAGATGGGCGGGCAGCATGCAGGTGAACGTTATTTCCCTCACGCATATTCAAGAGGAGCTGGTAAAGCATTGCGACGAGGAATATTTTACGCTTTTGCTCCGCCGCTTTATGATGCGCCTTGCCAACCGCGTGGCAGCCCTGCGCGGGTGCGAGTCGCTGATCACGGGCGAGAGCTTAGGCCAAGTCGCCTCACAGACCATGCAGGCGCTTCACGTAACGAATAGCGTTGCGGCCTATCCCGTATTCCGCCCCTGTATCGGCATGGACAAGGAGGAGATCGTGCAGATCTCGCGCATGATCGACACCTTTGAGACCTCTATTCTGCCCTATGAGGACTGCTGCACGGTCTTCACCCCCAAGCACCCCAAAACAAGACCCGAGCTTGAAAAGGTCGAGGCACAGGAGCAAAAGCTGCCCTACGACGAGCTTTTAGAGGAAGCCTTTGCCTCACTTGAAGCCTTTTATATTCGCGCAAAATTCTGAAAGGAAGTGACACGTATGACGAAAATTACCATTTTTTCGGGCTTTCTCGGCGCCGGCAAGACCACGCTGATCAAAAAGCTGATCAAGGAGGCCTATGTCGGTGAAAAGCTGGTTCTGATCGAAAACGAATTCGGCGAGATCGGCATCGACAGCGGATTTCTTTCCGATGCAGGCATCAATATCACCGAAATGAATTCGGGCTGCATCTGCTGTAGCCTTGTGGGCGATTTCAGCGAGGCGCTGCAAAAGGTGCAAAAGGAATTTGCCCCCGACCGCATTCTCATCGAGCCCTCGGGCGTTGGCAAGCTCTCGGACGTTGTGGGGGCTGTTGAAAGCGCCGCAAACGGCGATATGGTGCTTGAGGGACTTGTCACCGTGGCCGATGCCAAAAAGTGCCGCATGCATATGCGCAACTTCGGCGAATTCTTCAACAACCAGATCGAGCACGCCAGAACCATTGTGTTAAGCCACACCAAGGATATGGACGAGCAAAAGCTGAGCGATACCGTGGCCGCGCTGCGCTCGCACAACGAGGGGGCCGTGATCGTCACGACCGATTGGGACCAATTGACGGGCGCACAGCTGCTGGCGGCCATCACGGATGCCGATACTCTGGAGGCAGATCTGGCCGCACTGAAGGCCGAGGAAGCCTGCCCCGTATGCGGCCATATTCACCACGAGCATGAGCATCACGAGCACCATCATCACGACGGCGAGTGTTGCCACCACGACCATGAGCATCACGAGCATCATCACCACGAGGGTGAGTGCTGCCACCATGACCATGAGCATCACGAGCACCATCATCACGACGGTGAGTGCTGCCACCACGACCACGAGCATCACGAGCACCATCACCACGACGGTGAGTGCTGCCACCACGACCACGAGCATCACGAGCACCATCACCACGACGGTGAGTGCTGCTGCCATGAGCATCACGGCCACGACCATCACCATCACCACGCCGATGAGGTGTTTGTCAGCTACGGCGCCGAAACTGCCAACCGCTTTGACAAGCAAGCACTGGAAAGCGCCCTTGCCGCCCTTACCGACGAACAGACCTACGGCACCGTGCTGCGTGCCAAGGGCATCGTTGCCTGCACGTGCGGCCATTGGCTCCACTTCGATTACGTGCCCGGTGAGCCCGACGTGCGTGAGGGCGCCCCTGCCATCATCGGACGTCTTTGCATCATCGGCGCCAACCTCAACAAGGAAGCACTTTCCGCACTCTTCAACGTCACGCTGAACTAAGAGGTAGCTATGGCAAATCAATTACCCGTATACCTGTTTACAGGCTTTCTTGAGGCAGGTAAAACCAAAATGATCCAGGAAACACTTGAGGACCAGGGCTTTAACGACGGCTGCAAGATCTTACTGCTGGTCTGCGAGGAGGGCATTGAGGAATACGACCCCTCACGCTTCTTTGGCCAAAACGTACGGCAGGTGATCGTAGAAAACGAAAAGGACCTGACCCCTGCCCTCTTGGAGCGCCTCACACGTGAGCATCGCTATGACCGCGTGATGATCGAATACAACGGCATGTGGCAGCTTGACACGCTTTATGCTGCTCTGCCGCGCAGCTGGTATATTTTCCAGCAGCTGCTCTTTGCCGATGCCACCACGGCACTTGCCTACAACGCCAATATGCGACAGCTGATGGTGGACAAGCTGCAAAATGCCGAGCTGGTGATCTTCAACCGCGCCGATAACGCCGACCGCGAGGCCCTGCACAAGCTGGTGCGCGGCATCAGCCGCCGCGCGCGCATCGCCTTTGAGACCTCTCTTGAGGAGCTGGAATACGACACGATCGAGGACCCTCTGCCCTTTGATATGGAGGCGGACGTTATCGCGATCGCCGACGAGGATTACGCCATCTTCTACCGCGACCTTGCTGAGGAAATGGAAAATTACGACGGTAAGACCGTCAAATTCAAGGGCATGATCGCGCGCGACAGGGCGCTTGGCAAAAAGGCGCTCGTCATCGGTCGCCACGTGATGACCTGCTGCGAGGACGACATCGCCTATCAGGGCGTGGTATGTAACTTTAAGCAGGACGTAAGCCTCGCCACGGGCACGTGGGCCATGGTGACCGCTAAGATCAGGATCGAGCCCCACAAGCTTTACGGCGGTGTGGGCCCCGTGCTTTACGCCACCGACCTTGCACTTACCAGCGAGCCAAAGCAGCCCGTTGCAACGTTTTATTAAGCACTAAGAAAATAATAATGATCCACCCGTCAAACGGGTGGTATTGCAGATGCGGGCAAAGCCCTCTGTTTCTCGCAGTGCGTCCAACGCACTTTAGGACTTGACATTAGCGACAAATGTAACAAAAGCCTCCCTGCGGAGGGAGGTGGCACGCGAATGCGTGACGGAAGGAGCCTGCGTTATTTCAAAGTTTTTACTCTTTACAACTTCACTCGCTTTTTACAAGCATTTTTCCTATGCCGCGCGGGCTCCCTCAGTCTTTTGCTTTGCAAAATCCAGCTCCCTCCCGGAGGGAGCCTTTCACAAAACACATCCTGCCTCTACCCCCTGTTTTCTTCTCCTCACCGGCAATAGCCTTTTTTGAACCCCGCGACTATGGCGGGGTTTTCTATTACAAGAAAAGCACAGGCAATGCCGTAACGGCATTGCCTGTGCTTCTTTTATTTTGATCAGAGGGACACGCCGATATTGCGCATTCGACACGGCATCCCCCAAAAACGCTTATCAAGCCTCGTCAGTTTCGTGTGCCAGGGCAGCGTCAAAAATATCCGTGACCTCTTTTGTGGGGGGCGCGGTCAGCAGCGACACAGCGATCGTGATGATGGCACCCGCAATAAAGCCGGGCACGATCTCGTAAATGCCGGTTGCCGCAATGGGGTTCTTGACAATGGTGTTGGTAAAGAGCACCAGCCACAAAATATCCACAGCGGCACCGCCGATGATACCGGCAACAGCACCCTTGTAATTGAGGCGACGCCAGAAGAGTGACAAAATCACAACAGGGCCAAACGCTGCACCAAACAGGCCCCACGCGTTTTCTACCATTGCCATAATATTGCTGGCCCATGCGCTGTTGTCACCAAGACCGGAGGCGGCAATGATAAACGCCACAACCGAAACGGCCAATACCACGATACGGCTGGCCCAGGTGACCTCATTATCACTGGCCTTACCCTTGCGGATAAGGGGCTTGTAAAGGTCGGAGGCAAAGGAGGAGGAGGCCACCAGCAGCTGGCTGTCGGCCGTCGACATCGAGGCTGCGATAATGGCTGCCAACAACAGGCCCGCAATAAAGCCGGGGAAGAGCTTTTGTACGACCTCAATAAAGATATTTTGTTGATTGCCCGCGGGCAAAAGCGTGAAGGCAAGCGAATTCCCATCAGCAAACACGTAGGTTCTGCCAAGGAATGCGATCATAATGGCGGCGGCAAGCGTCACCACCAGCCAAGCGATGGCAACGGTAGAGGACTTTTTGATCATAGATGCCTTTTTAATAGACATAAAGCGCACCAGAATATGGGGCATACCGAAATAACCAAGACCCCAGCCAAGACCCGAAATGACATCCTGCCATGAGGCTGTAAAGGGATTCGGATTAAAGGCGGTAATGCCGGGCAAAAATGCCTCCTGGAATAAGGGCTCATGCGTACCCATTGCCATCGCAATCGGCACAGCGAGCAGTGCAACCAGCATCAAAAGCCCCTGGAAAAAGTCGGTCCAGCAAACGGCCTTATAGCCGCCAAGGAACGTATAGATCAACACGATCGCAGCAAACAGGGCCATAGCCAGCATTTCACGACCGCCAAAGACATTCGGGAGCACTGCCACAAACACCTTGGTGCCTGCATTAAAGGCAGAGGCCACGTAGACCGTAAAGCTGATGAGGAAAATAACGGCACAGGTCACCTTCAACACGGGGTTTGCCGTTGCAAAGCGGTTGGTAAGATATTGCGGCAGAGTAATGGAGTCGTTGGCCGCCTGCGAGAATTTACGCAAGCGCTTCGCCACGATCAGCCAGTTTGCGGCAGTGCCGATGGCAAGGCCGATACCGATCCACACCTTGCCCATACCGAAAGCAAGAATACTGCCGGGGAAGCCCATGAGGAGCCAGCCCGACATATCCGAGGCCTGCGCACTCATTGCGGTGACCCACGGGCCCATCTGACGGCCGCCGAGGAAATAATCCGCGTCGCTCTTGCTGCGGTCACGCAGGAAGAAGTAGATGCCAATGCCAAGCATCAGCGCAAAATACAGAATAAATGCAGAAAATTGTGCCATAAGAAAAACCTTCCTATTAAATGATACCTCGCCATTATAGCACAAACCTTTTCAAAATGCAATAGAGAACGCCGTATAGACTAAATTCTATACGGCGTTCTCCAAAATCGTGTGGAAATCATTGATATTTAACAATTTTCAATATAGACGATCGCAAAAACAAAAAGCAAGACGAAAATAAAACTTTTTATTTTTTGAGGGAATTGAGGAAAAGCGGCAGGATCTTGGCGCTGTGATCGGCAAGGGCATAGTCACCGCCGCGCAGACACCAATCGTACAGCAGCGCACGCTCGGTCATCGCATAAAGACGCACGATCTCGCTCACCGTCATCACGTCACCGAGCTCTCCCCTTGCCTGCCCCTCGCCGATGATGCGGCGCAGAAGCTTGAAATACACACGGTTATGATCAAGCAGCTGACGCTCGCCCTGCACAGTCAGCTGTGTGGACAGCAGGCGCGACAAAAGCGAGATATCAATGCGATTTTCAATCATCAGAAAAAGCTCACGATTGAGATACAGCAGCGCCGAAACGGCATCACCCGAGAGGGCGGGGGCGTTTGACAGCTCCTCGTATTTTTCATCAAATAGATAGGCAAGCGAGCCAAGCAGATCGTCCTTGCTGCCAAAATAATGATAAAACGAGCCCTTTGAGGTGCCTGATACGGCAATGATATCCTCGACAGTCGTATCCTCGTACCCCTGCTCGTAAAACAGCTTCCACGCCGCATCAACGATGCGGCTTTTCGTGTTACGGGTGTTCTTTTTTGCCATCGGAAGCACCTCAGCGATGATAAAGCCTGTTGGTCTGATAGGCAGGCTCGCAGGAGATCTGCACGCCAAGCTTTTTAAGGACGTCCTCATCGATCTGCGGCAGGATCACCGTCGAATGCGCATCACACCAGCGCAGCTGCTCAAGGCAGGAGAAGGCACGGCGTGCCGTTTCCTCGTGCACCGCACAAACAGAGAGCGCGATCAGGACCTCATCTACGTGCAGGCGGGGGCTCTGCTCCCCTAACTGCTCAACCTTCAGTGCCGATACGGGGGCCAGGATCTCGGGGGAGATCAGATCGACCTCCTTCGGGATATCCGCCAGCGCCTTCAGAGCATTGAGGAGCATTGCCGAGGGCGCACCCAGGAGCTTTGAGGACTTGCCCGTCACGATCCGTCCGTCGGCAAGCTGCAGCGCCACAGCAGGCGCGCTTGCCTGCTCGGCACGTGCAAGTGCCGCAGCGATCACGGGGCGGTGAGGTGCATCAAGACCGACCGAGCGCATAATCATTTTGATTTTCGCGGCATCGGTGCCATCTCCCTCGCCGCGGCGCTCGGCGCACAGCGCACGGTAATAGCGGCGCAGGATCTCATCACACGCCGCCTCACTCACAGCGTCGTTATCCACAATGCAGTACCCCGCCATATTTACCCCCATATCGGTGGGAGATTTGTAAGGGCAGGCACCGTAAATGTGCTCAAGCATGGCCTTCACCACGGGGAAGATCTCCACGTCACGGTTGTAATTTACCGCCGTTTCACCGTAGGCCTCCAGATGGAACGGGTCGATCATATTGACATCATTAAGATCCGCGGTCGCCGCCTCATAGGCAAGGTTCACGGGATGCTTCAGACCAAGATTCCACACAGGGAAGGTCTCAAACTTGGCATAGCCCGAGCGCACGCCGCGCTTATTGTCATGATAAAGCTGAGAAAGGCAGGTCGCCATCTTGCCCGACCCGGGGCCCGGGGCGGTCACCACCACCAGCGAGCGCGTGGTCTCAATATATTCGTTGATGCCGTAGCCCTCATCACTGACGATCTTTTCCACGTCAGAGGGATACCCCGGGATCGAATAATGGTGATAGACCTTTACGCCAAGCGCCTTAAGGCGCTTGCCAAATGCCATGGCGGCGGGCTGAGCGGTATAGCGCGTCAGCACCACACTGCCAACGTAAAGCCCAAAATCACGGAATGCATCGATCAGACGAAGCGTATCCTGGTCATACGTAATGCCAAGATCTCCGCGCACCTTGTTTTTTTCAATATCGGCAGCGCTCAGAACGATCACGATCTCGGCCTCCTGGGCCAGCTCCACCAGCATGCGGATCTTGCTGTCAGGAGCAAAGCCGGGCAGCACGCGCGAGGCATGATGATCGTCAAACAGCTTGCCGCCAAACTCAAGATACAGCTTGCCGCCAAACTGGGCAATACGCTCACGGATGTGGGCGGATTGCCGACGGATATACTCATTATTGTCAAAACCGATGCGAAACATAACGACCCTCCTTCGGGCAAGCAAGCACTTGCCACGGTATAACAACATAACAACAGTATAACATATCTGACGCGCGCGCACAAGACTTTTTTAGATTAAATTCGATTTTAGATCGAATTTTTCTACCTTGCGCGATCTTCACTTGACTTTATTTCGGCAAGACCCTTGACGCGCGTCGCAGGACCTGCCGACAAAAGCGGGTCCTGTGCGGAAAGCCGCTGATGCCAAAAAGACCGCACGGACCGATGCAGGCGCCGTTTTCTATGTTGCCCGCCGTAGCCAGTATTGCGGTCAGCGCCGCCTTTTCGGGTGAATGAGTGAATACGTACAAAAAAGCGTGCCCCAGACGTGAAAACAGGGGCTTATGTGAGGTCTTATCGGGCGAAAGCAGGTCTGTTGCGGTAATGCCCGGGTGCGTGGCGGCAAACAGCGGCTGATTCTCACCCCGCTCACGGGCCTTTTGCACGACAAAGGCGGAAAGCAGATGCTTGCTGCGTGCATAAGCGGCGTAGCCCTCGCCCTCATTTTCCCCTCGTTTATCCTTGCCAAATCTGTCGGTGAGGCTGGTGGTGAACACCATGCGGCCCGTAGCGTCAAGGAGCGAAAGCACCGCCTCAGTGAGGCGCACCGTGCCTACGTAATTAACGCCCTCCGTCATGGGGAGCCCGTCGACAGTGCGCGTTGTGCGCGGATAATACACGCCCGCGCAGTGAAGAAAAACGTCAATTTTGGGGTACCGTGCCGCCAAATTTGCAGCAAACGCATCGATCGAGGCAAACGAGGCAAGGTCCACCGGCATATACGATACCCGCGCTGACGGGAATTCAGCCCTGATCCTCTCACACGCGGCGGTGGCACGCCCCTCGTTACGGCAGGCAAGCACCACCTCAGCGCCAAGATACGCAAGGCCCCGTGCCGCAAAAAAGCCAATGCCGCTGTTCGCGCCCGTTACTACCGCCACGCGCCCCTCTTGAGAACGCGCATTTTTTTGATACCACTCTTGATAACGCATACCGTTTTCTCCTTTATATCACGTCAGCGGCTTTTTCCGCAGCGACAGCAAAAGCATCGCAAAGAGCAATGCAAGCAATAAAATAAGAGGCTTATCCTGCCAGGGCTTTGGCAAATAAACGTAAAAAGGCGCCGACATCAGCCAAAAACAACACCACTGTACGCCGTTTTTGCACTTTCCTTCAAAAAGAGCAAAGAGCGCGGGTAAAAATAACAGCCAATTGTAGGCCGAAAAGATCGAGGAAAAGCACAAAAGGGATGTCGCACACAGGGCAAAAATCTGCCACGTGGGAGCGCGCAGGATAACAGCCAGCAGCACCGCACAAAGCACCAAAAAATAAAATCCGCACAGCAAAAGCGTGCCCGTAGCGGCATCAAGCCCCAGCACCGCCATAAAGTGCGTTGCATTCTGCCCCGAGGCAGTAAAGGAAAAGGCGTTTTTGGCCATCAGCCAAAGAGCAAGCGGCCCGCCGAAGAAAAACGAGGGGAGCACACACAAAGCAGCAGTATAGCCAAGCACGCGAAAGAACTCACGCCAGCGCCGCGACGCAAGCAGCACCAAGGAAAAAAGCAGCGGATAAAGCTTCAGGGCGGCACAAAAGCCCAGCGCTACCAGTGCCAGCTCGCGTAAGACGGGCCGCTCGCTTTCAAAATAGCGTGCAAAGTATAAAAGCGGCAGGAGCGCCAAAAGCAGCATATTGCCGCGCTCCAGCAAAAAGCAAACGGGAAAGGAAAGGCAAAGCGCCAGCGCCACCGTCCCATCCTTTAAGAAATGCCGCGCACAGACATAAAGCAGCAGCACCGACGAAACGGCAAATAGCAAATAAAAAAGCACTGCACCGTTATATTGTCGCCATGCGGCGGCATCGCCGCCCGTGAGGTACGCACGCGGTAAAAGCCGCGAGAAAAGCAGCAGCAGGAGATTTGCCAGGGGCGGATAGATAACACCGCGCTCGCCGTATGCGGCGGCACCCCTTGCCGCATCAGACACCGCAGCAAAAAAATCGCCAAAGAGGTCGTTGGTGCCAAGATGAAAGATCTCAGAGAAGCCCGAGCCCCCCACCGCCAGACACCGCACTGCAAATAAACCGAGGCCCACAAAGACAAAACGCGAAAAATACCACGCGGGGTCTTTCCCGCATATGCGACGCAAAAATGCGTTTTTTACACACCGTAGGCCGCCTTTTTTCAAAAAAAGCCGCAAAGGACGCACGCCCCTTCCTCCCCATGACGAAAGCCGCTGTCAACACAGTTGATTATAGCACAGTTTTGGCAAGAAAGTCAAGTTTCATACACCGCCACGCCTTGACATAAAACGAAAAATATTTTATAATATGATAGAATATATATTAGTAAGAGAGGTTTGCTATGACCGAATTGCTTTCGCCTGCGGGCAATATGGAAAAGCTGCGCGCCGCCCTGCGCTTTGGCGCTGATGCCGTATACCTTGCCGGCAAGGGCTTTGGCATGCGCTCCGCCGCCGACAATTTCACCGATGAGGAGCTGGCCGAAGCGGTAGCATTGGCACACGCCCACGGCAAAAAAATATATCTCACCGTCAATACCATGCCCCACGGGGGCGAATATGAAGCGCTCCGTGCCTATTTAAAGCGCGTAGGACCGCTTGGCCTCGACGCCATGATCGTCACCGACCTTGGCGTGCTTGCCACCGTACGCGAGCTGCTGCCCGACATGGAGATCCATATCTCCACCCAGTCGAGCATCGTCAGCCCTGCCGCTGCCCGCGCGTGGGCCGCGCTTGGTGCCAAGCGCCTGGTGCTTGCCCGTGAATTAACGCTTGACGAGGTACGCGCCATCAGAGAGGCGCTTGACGGCAACGTGGAGCTCGAGGCCTTTGTGCACGGCTCTATGTGCGTTTCGTACAGCGGCCGCTGTATGCTCTCCAACCATTTTACAGGGCGTGATGCCAACCGCGGCGCCTGCACCCAGCCCTGCCGCTGGAATTACACCATCGTTGAGGAAAAGCGCCCCGACGAGCGCTTGCCCGTTATCGAAAACGAAAACGGCACGTTTATCATGTCCTCAAAGGATATGTGTATGCTCCGCCATATTCCCGAGCTTATCAAGGCAGGGGTGCACTCGTTTAAGATCGAGGGACGCATGAAAAGCGCTTATTATACCGCCGTCATCACCAACGCCTACCGTATGGCGATTGACGCTTACCTGAGGGACCCCGACGGATACGTATTTGACGAGGCACTCTACCGCGAGGTGGAAAGCGTTTCACACCGCGAATATTGCACGGGCTACTGGTTTGACGATCCGAGGACCGCGCCACAGCTCACCACCGAGTCGGGATATATCCGCGAAAAGGCCTATTTTGCCGCCGCAACAGAGCAGACGACCCTGCCCGAGGGACTGGTGCGTGAAAACGGGAACGGCGTGCTTTGCCGCTTCCGTCAGCGCAACAAGCTTTGTCTGGGCGATCGCGCCGAGCTGCTGACCCCCTCGCACACAGGACTCCCCTGCCGCATCACCGAGCTTTACGACGAGGCAGGCACTCCCATTGAAAGCGCCCCCCATCCCCTGATGATCTTCTACACACGTCTGCCCTTTTCTGCCGCCGAGGGCGACATTCTGCGCGCAGGCGACAACGACTGAAAGGAGAGGCTATGAGAAACGAGCAATTAGCCGATATTCTGCGTCCTGACAGCTTTGATGCCATCGTGGGACAAACGCACCTGTTCGGCCCGCGCGGCGTCATTCGCCGCATGATCGATAGCGGGCGTATCACCAATATGATCTTTTTCGGCCCTCCCGGCACAGGCAAGACCACCGCCGCCGCCATCATTGCCGCAAGATCGGGGATGCTCTTTCGCCGCTTCAACTGCACCTCAGCGACCCTTGCCGAGGTCAAGGATGCCTTAGCCGAAACCAATAACGTCTTTGGCACAGGCGGGATCCTGCTCTATCTTGACGAGATCCAGTATTTCAACCGCAAGCAGCAGCAGGCGCTGCTTGAATATATGGAGGATGGGCGTGTCACGCTCATCGCCTCCACGACCGAAAATCCGCATTTTTATATTTACAACGCCATTATTTCACGCTCATCGCTGTTTGAATTCAAGCCCGTGTCACCCCTTGATATGGTACCCGCGCTCACGCGTGCGCTCGCATACCTCAACCAAGCCAACAGCACCGCAGTGAGTGCCACCGACGAGGCGCTCTCCTATATCGCACACGCCGTGCGCGGCGACGTGCGCCGCGGCATCGGACTGCTGGAAAATGCCTATTTTGCTGCCAAAAACGACGAAAACGAGGCAGAAAACGCCACCACGGGTGCCATTTCACGCGAAAACGTCGAAAGCTTTCACGTCAAGGTGGGCAGCTTCAACAACGACACACACTACGACCTGCTTTCATGCCTGCAAAAGTCGATCCGCGGCTCAGATCCTGACGCCACCGCCTTTTACGTGGCAAAGCTGGTAGCAGCGGGCGATCTTATCTCGCTTTGCCGTCGCTTACAGGTCATTGCCAGCGAGGACGTGGGCCTTGCCTATCCGCAGGCCGCCGCCATCGTGCGCGCCTGCTGCGAGAGCGCCATGGAATTGGGACTGCCCGAGGCGCGTATTCCCCTTGCCAACGCGGCACTTTTGCTGGCCACCGCCCCCAAATCCAACTCAGCCTATATGGCCATTGCCGCCGCCACCGAGGATATTGAGCGCGGTCTTGGCGTCAATCTGCCAAAGCACCTGCGCTCACCGCTGTTTGAGGGCTACCTCTATCCGCACGACTACACCTGCCACTACGTCAAGCAGCAATATCTGCCCGGCGATCTGCAGGGTAAAAAATATTACGTTTACGGTGACAATAAGACCGAGCAGGCAGCCGCCGCCTATGCTACCCTGATCCGTCGTGACGGCGGCAAGAAAAAGGACTGAGGCACAGCCCGTTCAAATCACATTATAGAAGCATTTTTCCTTATATCAAGCGCATTTGCGTGCAATAGCTTTAAAAGTCAAGGACGTTTATACTATCTTAAAAAGGAGGATACGTTCTTGATATATACTGTACTGCTTGCTCTGCTTTTCGGCATCCTTGAGGGGGTCACCGAGTGGCTGCCCATCTCCTCAACGGGCCACCTTATTTTGCTACGGCATTTTCTGCCCGTTACCTACCGCGAGGCCTTTTTCTCACTCTTTGAGGTCGTCATTCAGCTCTTTGCGCTATGCGCGATCCTGTGGCGCTTTTTCCCCATGCTGTGGCCCTTTTCACGTCAAAAAAGCGCCGCGGAGCGGCGCGCCGTATATCGGCTTTGGGTAAACGTGCTGCTGGCGGCACTCCCTGCAGTCGTTATTGGGCTTCTTTTTGACAAGATCATAGAACAAAGGCTTTCCCATCCCGCTATCATCGCCACGACGCTGATCGGCTACGGACTTTTGTTTTTATTTTTATTCCGTCGGCCGTCAAAAAGCCACCCACAGTGCGCGGGGCTTGAAGGCATCACTGCTAAAAACGCTTTTTGCGTAGGACTTTTTCAGGTGCTGGCACTTGTCCCGGGCACCTCGCGCTCGGGCGCGACCATTATAGGCGGCCTTTTCGTCGGCATGGGGCGAGAGACGGCAGCACTGTTTTCATTCTTTCTCGGCATCCCCACCATGCTGGGCGCCACTGCCCTGCGCGTGCTGGATTTTTTAAAGAGCGGCACCGTGCTCACCGCCGCCGAGTGGCTCACGCTCGCCATCGGATGTGCGGCTTCGTTTTTCGTATCACTGCTGGTAGTTGACTTTTTAATGAGCTTCGTGCGCCGCCATAGCTTTTTTGCCTTTGGCATATACCGTATCGTGCTTGGCCTCGGCGTGCTCGTTACTCTGATTTTTTAGTAAAGGTTGTGAGGACTTGGAAAAATTAAAGATCCCCTATCCCGTCGTGGTAGAGGGCAAATACGACCGTCTGCGACTGCTTTCCGTGATGGAGGGGCAGATCCTGACCACAGATGGCTTCGGGCTGTTTAATAAAAAGGAAAAGCTGGCGCTTTTTAAAGCTCTTGCCGCCAAGACGCCCATCGTGGTCCTCACCGACCCCGACGGTGCAGGAAAGCTCATCCGCGCACATATTGGCTCCGCCATCCCCAAGGATCGCATTATCCCCCTATACGTGCCGCAAAAAAAGGGGGTAGAAAAGCGGAAGGCGGCCCCCTCGGCCGAAGGCTTTCTCGGCGTGGAGGGACAGGACGAGGCCCTTTTATACCGTTTGCTTGCCCCCCTGGCAGCGCCCCATACGTCTTTTGCCGAAAGTCCCTTATCAAAGCTTGATCTTTACGAGGACGGCCTCACGGGCTGTGAGGGGTGCGTCGCAAGGCGCAACAAGCTGGCTGCCCGCTTTGGCCTGCCCGCCGACATGACACCCAATGCCCTGCTGGCAGCCTTACGGATCGTTGCCACCGTCGAAGAATACAAGACAGCCGTAAAGGAGCTGTGAAAATAATGATCCACCCGTCAAACGGGTGGTATTGCAGATGCGGGCAAAGCCCTCTGTTTCTCGCAGTGCGTCCAACGCACTTTAGGACTTGACATTAGCGACAAATGTAACAAAAGCCTCCCTGCGGAGGGAGGTGGCACGCGAATGCGTGACGGAAGGAGCCTGCGTTATTTCAAAGTTTTTACTCTTTACAACTTCACTCGCTTTTTACAAGCATTTTTCCTATGCCGCGCGGGCTCCCTCAGTCTTTTGCTTTGC
>SVSV01000041.1 GCA_015064125.1 Oscillospiraceae bacterium | reverse complement strand
TTTGACGCGCGGAATTTGCGGTTTTTGCCTGCAAAACAGGCAAAAATTGCGGTGTTTAGCCGCAAAGCAAAAACGACGGGGGTGAGTACCAAATGCATTTTTGCATTTGACTCACCCCCTTTCACACTTTGAGCATCCTTGGCATTTACTGTTAAAAACATAACAAAGGAGTTGCCTATGGAACTGTTTTCAAGGAAAGCGCCGCTGACGGGCAGCGACGCTGTACGTTTGCGCGAGGTCCTGCGCCTTTTTTCCGAGGAGTGCAGCGACGTATACGACTATTCGCTTTTGGCCATGCGTGCCGCCGCACAGTTCCCTGCCGCGGCGCGGCTGTTCGACGAGCTGGCGCGCGTGGAGCTGGCGCATCTGTCACAGCTTGGCCAATATTTACTGCGCTATGGCCTGACACCGACACCGCGCTTTTCCCCACACCGTGCTGCAGGTGGCAGCTTTTCGCTTGAACAGCAAGCGGCACTTGAGGCTGCTCTTGCGGCGCGCATCAAGGAGGAGCGCGAGGGCGCAGGTGCCTACACACGGCTGGCAGCAGGGCTGCAAGGCACCCCCGCGGCGCGCATGTTTGGACAGATCGCCGCCGAGGAGGAGGAGCACGCCGCCGCCATTGAGGGGCTGATGTCGCGTATGCGGCAATCCTGAAAAGCCGCAGGGGCACACAAAGCCGCTTCTCATAAGAACGTTACCGTATCGTGTAAGCTTGCTCCACTAAAAACAAAGCATGAAGCCCGACAGAGCACTAAAGATCTGTCGGGCTTCATTGTTCATTCAATACGGCGCCCCAATTCTTCTGTGTATAATTCGTCATCACACCAACGAATCGGGTTTTTGTAGATATACCGTAAGTGTTTTTCACAATCTTCACGATTTCTTATAATATGATCGTGAAACGATTTTTGCCAAATGCTTATCCCTGCTTGCTTGGAAATAATTCCCTTCAGTAGGGGCGACCAGTGGTCGCCCGCATTCATCGGCACAAGCTCTTAATAAAATGTGAATATAATCACATATCCTTCAATCGCCAACGTAGGATAAACAATGGGTATATTTTGTATTGCTACATCTGCAATTTTACCATTTAAAGATAATGCAACGTCTTGCGGGCGATCAATGATCGCCCCTACATTTTCCCAAAAATAATTTTTTCTCCCCGATGTGCATATCGTAATAAAATACGCACCACAAGAACTGTAATCATAATTTTCCAAGCGATTCTTTTTTCGTTTGGGCAACTCTTTTTCATAATTCATTTTCATCACCGATATCATGATAGCACAAATCGGCAGAGAAAACAAGTTCTCTGCCGATATCTGTAAACATCCTCACAAGAGGCACGTGTGCCTCTTTTTTTATGTGATTTTCAGGCGCGCTGGGCGCGGCGAATGGCTGCGGCAACTGCCTCGTTTGTGTTGACGGCTGAAAGCATCAGGCCATCATGCTGACGCGCAATGACGCCAAAAAGCTCGTGCGCAAAATCGGGGCCGATCTCCGAAACGCCGCCAAAATCAAGCTCCACGTCGGTAAAATCTGCAACGAGCGCAAAAAGGCGGCGTGCCTCGGAGCGCGATACGGGATAGCCGCCGCCAAACATACGTGCCACGGGCACCTCGGTGCGCACAAAACCGTATTCGGGATCGATATAGCGTGCCATCACGGCCGAGAGATCACGCGTGGTGTCGTTGGCAAGCGCCATTTGCACGGCAGTGCCGCGGAAGCGCTCAGCCTCGCTCTCCTCACCGTCACTGCCCATGGTAAACAGGGTCGTGTCGGAGCGGATGGCAAAATGGTCCATGAGGCGCGAGGTAAAGAAGATGCCCTGCCCCATGTGCGTTTCGGGCATGGTGGTGTAGCCGCCCGTGTAGAGCATAGCAGCCGCCTCGGCGGTGGTCACCGCCTCGCCTGTTTCCTCACGCAGGGCCTGGCCGATGCGACGGAAAATGCCTATGCCGTTATCCAGCACACCCACCATCGTTGAAAGGCGACTGCGGCTCACCACGCAAACGACAGCAGAGGCACGGGCGTGCTCAAAGGCGTTGTTGAGCATGGCGGTGATGGCATAGCGCCAGATCTTTTGCACGCCGACGGGCAGCTCCTCAAGCAGGGGCGCAATGTCGCGATTGTAAACGCGGTCCTCAGAACGCTCCTTAGAGGTATCAATGGTAAAGCGCGTGGTGTGATAAGCGATGCGGTAAGGCATCGAGCCGCCCACACGCTCAAGCTCGCCCGCATCCTGCAAGCGATTGATATAATTGTAAACGCTGGAGCGCGAAAGCGAAAACGCCTCCATCGTTTTATCTACAAAATCGGGATCCTCTTCAAAAATGCGCTGCAGCAAAAATTTTTCGGCCAGCAGTCTTTCACTCTTTTTCATGGTATGCCTCCGTCAAGCGATGAGATAACAAGAATAGTATACCGCGCATTTTCCAAAATGTCAAGATTTTTTTCCAAATTCGAGAGAGGCTTATTCTATGTTTTAGAGAAAAGCTGTGTAAAAGCGATTGATCTTGCAGGTGGAGCACTGCATCCATCCAAACGCTCCCCCTTTCCCCCACCGAAAAAGGCCGGTGGCGGTGAGAAACATAAAACGGCACAGAAAAGAAAATCGGGGGTGAGTCAAATGCAAAAATGCATTTGGTACTCACCCCCGTCGTTTTTGCTTTGCGGCTAAACACCGCAATTTTTGCCTGTTTTGCAGGCAAAAACCGCAAATTCCGCGCGTCAAAAAAGCCTACCGTCGGCTTTTTTGCGCAGGGACTGCGTAAATGACGCAGCCCCGTGGGCATAAGCTTTAAGGCTTATACTCGGTATAGATCAGGAAACTTGCGTAATGACGAATGCGTATTCAAAAGCCGCAGCCGACGACGGAGGCACAATAAAGCACAGCTCTATCGGTTCATCCCCGGTCGTAATTGTTAAGATTTTACTGTCACTATCAATACTTGCTTCTTCAAATCCACAATTCAGCAAGTCTTCCACGGCATCAAATATCTCAGGAGCTGCCGCCTTATAATCACTCGTCAATGTAAGATCAGCAAAGCCGAAGAGACCCGCTATGCGATTGCCGCCCATAATCATCTGATAGTCTACTTGATACGTGGTATTCGCTGCAAAGGTCACCTTGACCTTAAGCGCTTCACTTCCCAGCGGAAGCGACATCGAATTTGCGCCCTCCCACTTCGTAAGCGCCGCCTCAGGATCAGGACAGCCTTCAGCAGTACAGTAACCGAAGTCGTTGTAGCTATGTGCGTGAGCAAGAGCGAACATGGAAAGGATCGAGAAGTCGTGCCATACGCTTGCGCGGTAAGCATCGAGATAGGTGTTCGGATCCGTATCCGGAAGGGTGCAACGGGGCACGTACAGGATAAGGCCTGTATGACCGCCAAGGAAGATATCGCGGCCTGCAAAAACGCTGGGGGTGCTGCTTGCGAAGTTGATCGTTGTCAGATTCTTCGAATTGGCAAAGGCACGGTCGCGAATCGTGACGGGATTTGTAATATTCAGCGTGGTGAGATACTCCAAGCTGTAGAAAGCCTCGCACTCAATGGTGGTTACCGTATCGGGGAGCGTAAAGGCAAGGCCTTCAATGCGCAGGTCTTGCGGGAACAAATAGACGCTGACAAGATCTCCATCGCTATTCTTACCATACAGGATGCCGTTGCTGTCAGTTGCAAACTTGGTGTTTTCAGCGGCAATCTGCAATGCCTTGACAGAGGCGGGCAAGGAGGATGGCAGGAAGGTCATGAATTGCATATAATCGGGTAATACAATGGTCTCTACTGTTGCGGGCAACATGGTAAATACGCCATCCTCAACAGAAACGACAGCTAGCGTATCGCCGTCGTCATTCGTGACTGTATCGGGGAAGTTTAGCGCAGCAGACGGCGAGCCCACCATAGAGCTGATGCTTGCCGTTCCGTTTCCGTTATCCTTCCAGAAGAAGGTCAATTGTCCTTCAGAGGTGAAGCCCTCAAAAATTGTAAAATTGCTCAACGGTGTATTACCGTATTTGGTAGCAAGCGTATATGTTCTTGTACCGTCTGTGTAGGTATCATACACGCCGTCACCATCGGTGTCCTTCAACAACTTAGCAGCTACTACCACAATCAAATCTTTTTCAACGGATACGTCACCCATATAAGAGCCGTTACTATGCTTAGAGAAAAGCGGTATAACCTTTTCGGGATTTAAAAACACCACTTTCTTCAAGCTCTTACAGGAATAGAAGGGATTTGTGCTGCCACTTTCAAACTCAGGTCCGAGTACGACCTCCTCTAACAAAGCACAGTTGTGAAGCAAATAAGAGTCGCATCTCTGAAGCGCGGGTAAATAAGCGGTTTTAATACCAAGCCCTTGGAACGCAGACGTACCGGTCGTTTTTACGTGATCAGCGATCAACTTAGTGACACCTGTAGCATTACTGAAGCCTGAGGAGCCAACGCTCTCTACGTTTGACAGATCAAGCGTTTTTGCATTCAAGGTCGCAGCATATGCAAACAGGTTACCATCGATCGTTTTCGTGTACCGACCGATCTTCATAACCTCGGTGTTTACAGCAGTATAATTATAGCAGCGGTTGGCAATGGCGGTCACCTTATAGGCATATTCGCCCCCCACGTCCTCACGTGCAACATAGCGCGGCACGGTAGCGCCGAGAATATCATCGGTATGATCGGCATCGTAATAAGTGATGGTTCCCTCCTGATACAGCACCTCAGGCGTCAGGTAAAGGGAGGCATAGTCCTCCACACCGGGCAAAAGGGAAAAATCATTGGTCGTCTTTGCCAAGGTCAGATCGGTGGAATTGGCCGAATCGGGGTAGTAAAGATAACCGGGAAGAGTGACACTATACGAAACTGTGCCATATGTCGTGTCACCAACACTTCCGCTCAAATCATACCAATCCGAAAATATTGCCTTGCTGAAGTTCTCACCCAGCGGAATTACTCCGCCAGTGCCCGACCAGGTGTAATTAGCATTCGTATCGCCTCCCACATACGCCAGCATATGCGTAAAGGAGGTAGGACACGTTTTGGATATGCCGACAGGATTGATAAAGAAGAACAATGCTTTTTTGTTCGATGCGCCTACACCAGCTACCGTATTACCGCTATTATCATTCTTCAAATAACGCACGTTAGAGGAAGGGCCAACGTAAGCCACGCGAAGCGAACCGCAGGTGTGAAAAATAGACTCATTATTGGGAAAAGTTTTGCTTGCAGTATCTATCCCTACACCCATCGTATCCAAAACAGGCAGACAAGCAACGACCAGCGACGGCATATTCGCAATGGATTTCGGCGCAGCCTCCACCACCTTGTTGCCGTACAGGCGCACCATGCTCATCTGGTACAATGCCTCACGCTCCAGCTTTACCACGTTATTCAGGTCTAACGTTATGCAATACTTGGGGCTATCGCCACCGGCAAATGCGCCGTAGCCGATCTCGGTAACGGCATCGGGAATTTTCAGCGTTTTGATCATACTCATAGCAGTCGTACGGTACGCGGCACGGCCGATACGCGTTACAGTGTATGTCTTAACACCGTCGGTAAAGGTGCTGATCGTGCCAAGATCGTTGCCCGAGCCGGAAATGTGTGCCAGCATACAAGCGGACAGTACCGTTTTATCCGTTTCATTGCCCTGCGCATCTAACACGGGGAAGAAATAATAGGCAACATCCTCCTGCGGGGTATCAAGCGGCAGGATATTGCCGTTGGCATCCGCACGCAGAATAGTCTGCATCGTGTGTGTGCCAAGCTCAGCAAGGTGCCCGTAATGATCGGCATAAAGAGGTGCATAGAAGTCCTGCACAAAGGTACGGCCCAAAGGCGAGGTCAACGCCTTTTCGTATGCGGGCAACGCATAGCCTGCGGTATGGATCTCCACGAGGATCGTGCTTGGAACATTATAGGTGAAATCCGTTTTGTTGGTATCGGTCTGCTCGATGAGGCCAATATCCAGGCGCTTCAGCGACGTACAGCCTGAAAACAACCCGGCGCCGGTAACAACAGAAAGACTATTGAGCTGAGCACGCGTCATAGAGGTGCAATTGTAGAAGACCTCTCCCGCCGCAGAGGTAACCTGTGTGCCCACCACCTCGGTCATCCGATCATTCAGCGCAAACGCTCTGTAGCCCAAATCGGTGTTACCCAAAAGGGTCAGCCTTGAAATAGAGCCTTTTTGAGGATTGACGTTGGTATGGTAATGGTAGCTGCCCGAGAAGGCATATGTGCCTACGCTATTTACCGTCACGGGCAATTCCAATTCAAATAACGTGTCAGAAAAACGGTAGCAGAAGGCATAATCATCATACGAGGTGATGGTGTAGGTTTTGCTATTGACGGTGATAGTCTCAAAATCAAAGCTTTCTACCGCAGGGTCAAAGGCGCCCATCTTAATACAGGTGACGAACTCACAGGTCATATTCGTGTCGTTCACACGCAGGAAATAGTCGCCGTAACGCTCTGCCTCCAAGAACACGCAGCGCCTCCAGACCATTGGGTTCACGCTCGTGCCAAAGAGCTCACGATACAGCTCCAGCGTAGCGGCGTCCGGCACAAAGAAATATTGCCTAACGTCTCTTGAGACTGACTGGTTAAACACCATGTTCGCGGTACTGTGGTGAATACCGTAGGTATTGATCGTACCCGCAGGGATCAGCTGCTTGGTGTGAATGATGCGGATATTGCCAATGACGTCATAGTTTTCGACGTCCTTTTTATTCTTGCTATCGTAAGTCGTGGAGTTTGCCAGCTTTTGCAGGTTTGCGGTAAAGTGCAGCTCCTCAACGGCCGTGCCTGCCAGTATATTGGGGTTCCAAACGGTATCATACTCGGGCATTTTCACCGTGCTCAGGTTAGAAAGCCCCTGCAGCGCCTCCGCGGGCACCTGCTTGTCGGTAGAAACACATTCCGAAATATCAAGCGACTCAAGGGCGCTCATACCGCGCAGATACGCATAGTCCGCTGCTGTCAGCTCATTTTCACCGTAGCAGATGACCGTGACCTTCATCAGCTGATTTTGTGCCGCTACATCACCGATGGAGATATAATAATCGATCGTATCCGCCAGCATCGCACCGAAATTGGGGTGCGTTGCCGTATATTTGTTTGCGGTGGTCGCATCGGGCAGCTCGTAGTGCACGAGGATCTCGGTCTTTTCCTCATTCAGGACCTCTACAAACTCCTCACGGAATTCGTAATCGATATCGTTACGGATGCCCACCAGCTCCTTATCCGAGAAGAAGGCGGCATCGGGATGGCCGTTGATAAAGGCCTCATGTCCCAGCGAAACAGCCTTCATCAGACCCGAGCCCATGTTGGACTTGATGCTGGTGTTGCCCGTATAGACCGCAGGCGAGCCCTCGGGCTGCCTGTCGGGCGTTAAGAATTTGACCGACCATTGCGGCAAACGAATAAGGGGGTCGACCCAATAGCCATAGCTATCAATATCAATAACGGGTACGGTGGTCAAAGCAGAATCACGGTACATTGCCTGCAGATCGAGCTGGGCAATGAAGCCGTTGTTGACAAGAATGATACGACCGCAGTCGTTATTTGCCGTGATCTTGCCCGCATAGGTACGGGCTGCCACGTGGATGCGGCTGGCACCCGTTACGATGATCTCCTTCAGCGTCACGCTTGCGGCAAGATCCCCTGAGGGCTCAAGCGCACACACGCGGGAGGCGTTCAGCTTCAAGCCCGCCGAGAGCGAAGCGCGCACGCGCAGATCACCCTCAATATACACGTCAGCCTTGCCTGCCTCGTCACTGTTGGTACCGATCAGCTCAAGCGCGGAAGCGGGGAGGTCGGCGATCAGGTTGCCGCCAAGACCGTTGGTGTTCTTTTTGATCACCAGCTGGCCACCGCCTTGGGTGTTGATCTTAAAGGTCTCCTCGTACATATATACGTAGGAAAGGTTGCCCTGGATCGTCAGGGTCGAGCCCAGCATCATCAGGTCAACGGGACGGGCAATGATAATATCGCCCACGTAAGTCATATCGCTGCCGATCACGATGGTGTCGCCCGGCATATAGTTATCAAGTGCTGCGCGCAGCTCCTCGGCTGTGGTCACGCGCACCGTCTGACTGGTGCCCTCACCGCCAAGAGCGCCTACCTGCGCTACGTTGAGATTGACACGGATCGGGATCCTCACATCGGTATGCTGGGGCGCCAGCACGCCTGTGTTCCAGCCGTATACCATACGAATGATAAACTGGTCGTTAGCCCCCTGCAGCTTACCCGTGATATAAACGCCAAGGATCTCGGAAAGATTTTTTATATCCTCGGTCTTGGTGAGCTTTGCAGCGGTCTCATCGGTGCCCTCGGTAGAAGCGATATAGCCATCCACCGTGTTGCCCGCTGTGCCCATATACGCGATCAGGGCACCCGATTCATCATAAAATTTGAACCACATGTTGTTGATGTAGTTCATCGCCGCGCCATTTGCGCCAAGCAACGTGTTGCCACCGGCATCGGTGGCAGCAAGACCCTCCAGATCAAAGGTCAATGCAACGTCAAAGTCAATAGAGCCCTCAAGGCGGCTGACCGTGAAAAAGCTCTGCCCCTGCGTCAGTGCGTCAATGGGCGTGAAATGTGCCAGCGGCGAGGTGGGATTGACAGAGTTTAAGTTGACGCTGTCACTCTCCTGCGTGCCGTTTTCACCGTCAGCAGTAGAATAGTTGAAGTCTGAAATCAGATCCCCTGCGGCATCGTAGTGGTAGCCCTTGAATTCATACAGCATTTTACCTGTGGTAACACCCGTGCCCTCTACGTCTATGTTATTCTGAAACCATGCAAAGGAAAGCACTACGGAAAGCGCGATCAAAACAGCCAGCAACGCCACGATGCTGACCACTCTGATGCGAATGGATGACTTATTCTTCACTTGCATCTTTATCATCTTCTTCTCCTTCCTTCCTGATCTCCAAAACAAGATTCACGACCTCCGATACGATCATCAAACCAAGGGGCAGCAGCACAAGGCAGATAAAGCCCGCGGTCGAGGTCAGCACGCCATACACCGCGCCAAGCGCGGCAGGCTGATATTTCATCACAGATATGATCTCCTCGCGGTCAATGGCAGGATCGGCCGTAAGGTTTGCAGTGCCCTTGGTGACAATGCTGTCACCGTTGATGCTGACGATCTTATGGGTGATCATTTTTCCGGCCACGTCGCCCTTTGTGCCCAAATAGGTCACAACGTCGCCAACGGCAAGCTCGCCGCCCTTATAATCCTTAGAAATGATGATGTCACCCACCTCGATCTCAGGCTCCATGCTGGGGCTGATGATCACATACATACGGTAGCCGAAAAGCGAAGGGGCGTCACCGCTCATCTTACTGACAACAATAAATAAAATAACCAGAATTTCTACAGCCACAAGCAGCGTGGATAACACGCTACCTGCTTTACCTAACAGTTTTCTTAACATTTTTACTGCTCCAAACGGAAATAAGAGATATCCATTGTCAAGCCCTGATAGGTCGCATCCGCATTACGGTCAAAATACAAATAGCACTCAAGCTCGGAGGGGGCATCATCTGCGTCGTTGTGAGGAATGAGGAGCTTGTTGTCACTATCGTAAATGTTCAATCGGTACGTAATGCTCTCCCCTTCACCAACCGGCTCGGCATCACTGAAGCTCTTATAGATCGTGCCACGGCCCTCCTCGGAGGTCAGGTCCTCATTTTTGGGGGTGACCGAAATATACATCATCGACAGCAGTCGCGGATCCGATACACGGATACCCGAAAGCGATAGCTTTACCGCAATGGCAGAACGGTCATCCTCAAGAGATTGATGGTCAAGCGTGATCTTAAAGGGAATGATCGTATTGGGCACCAGCTCGGTGCTGTCAAGCGTGAATTCCTTGGCGGGCACGTAATCCTGCCCCTCGCGGAAAAGCACCTCGGCACGCACGCCTGTGCTGGAGATCACCAGCTTGTTGCTGCCCGTATAGTTCATCTCAATAAAGGGTACCGCGTGCGGCTCACCGCTGAGGATCCATGCAAAGGTCACCGTAATACACAAAACAAGCGTGTATGCAATCAACATCACGTGTCTTTTCATCTGGCTTCCTCCTTTGCATGAATTTTTTAATTAAGGATCTTACTCCCCCTCGACGATCAATGCCTCAAACTTCAAGTGAAGGTTGAAGGCGCGGCCGGAAATCTCACTGGTGCAGCGCTCGTCCTCACCCTCCGCCCAAATGCGGATGGTGATGGTCTGCTGCTCGCCGTTTTCCAGCTTAAAAAGCGTTTTCGCCGTGGAGGAGCCGTCAAATTGATCAAAATCGTACAGCTTACCCGTGCCGCCGTTTTGCTTGCTCTGCTCCTGCATGCTGTAGGTCACGCCATTTGCGACAACAGCCGATGCGGGTATTGGATCACCGTTTTCATCCAATTGATCCAAATAACGGTAAGCACCGTCAACCGCGTAGGTTGAGGTACCGGGAATGGTTGCATTGTTGATGCCGTAGTGCGTTTTGGGCGTTCCGCCCTCGGGGACCCTCGGACCAAAAATGTAGGTCGTACCCTCGGAAATATCACCCACACCGTGGGATAGCGTGATCGAGATGCGAATGGCAGAAACCACATCGTGGTTGGGGTCTACATTTTCAAAGATCGACGTCGGGTCGATATACACGTATCGCGTTGCACCGTCATTATTCGGTGCCATAACGGTAAATTGCACGTCTACGTAGCCAAACTCCTTGCCAAGCTGCGTGTTCAGCTGCGCAGGGTCACTGGGAGGATTGGCGATATCCGCACGGGAAATATGGTGCAGGGTGGAAAATTGGTTGCCTGCGGGACTGACCGTCATACTAAAGAAATCACCGCTGTTACCCGTCAGGTTAGAAACAGATTTCAGCTTGAAGTTTTGAATGCCAAGCAGCTCGTCGATCGAGGTGCCCATCGTATTCGTTACCTTATCGTCAAATACAAACGCCAGCGTGTTACCCGTTGCAATGGTGATCCCCTCCTGCTCCAATTTGGGGGACCATTCACGGCGGATCCAGGCAAAGCTGAAATAGGTCAAAAGAAACGTGGCTAAAAGGGTCATAGAAAGGGGACGGATAATGTTTATCCATCTTTTATTGGTGAACATCACTTTAAAAAATTTCACGCGCCTCCTCCTTTCCTTTTCATTTCACATGGTACATATTATTTGGTAAGCTTACGTGCCGCACTCGGGCGCTTTGTGGCGCTTTCCGCCATACGGATATACACGGTATTGCCGTTTGCGGTCACGTCGTCATTGAAATTGGGATTGCTTGCGGAATAAGAAGCCCAATCAATGCCGTTATAGCTGTAAAGGACCTCATCGCCAACGGCTGTGCCGTTGGCATATCGCAGGCCCGCATCACCCAGCGTGATACCGTTGAAATCGGCCTGCTCCTCCTCGGTATAGCCAGACTTCTCAATACCGATAAAGTTCAGCGAATACTTGATGCGGCCACCGTTGAGGTTGGTGTGTGCCTCGCGGTCGGTGCCCTCTACCCAGATACGCACCACCATCACCTTTTCCTCCATCGTGCCGCTACCGTTGAAGGACAGCAGCGGAATGCCGCCGTTGGCCATAGCAGGCACGTTCTGCGAGCCAGACGTGGTCGCCTCGCTTGCCAGCTGACCGTTGCCTACCAGCACGCGGCCTGAGGCGTAATCCATTTCCGTCCAATATCTTTGCACCATAGAGGTGGTGTTCTCATCCCATACGCCATTATCGGGGGAAAGATAACCGTATTGCTCTCGCTCGCCCGACTCGTTGAAGCTGATGGAGGCATCCTCGGTGGGCGGGATCAACTGGTATCTGTCATTGGGGATCCAGATGCTTTTCAGTGTTTCGATCTCCTTGCCGTTCTCATCGACAGTGATCTCCGAAATGCCCACTCGGACAGCACCTGCGATCACATCCGAGCTGATGCTACCCGACAGGTCGTCAGGGGTATTGAGATCCTCGGGATAGACCTGCGAGGTATTCGACAGATACACGTCCATCGGCAACGCCGTGCGGAACTTCAGCTTGACCTGAATATAATACTCCTCAGCATTGTCCTGATCGTTTATATAAATAAAGGTTTCCGTATCGTTAAGATCGGGCATATCTGAGGTATCGAGCGTGGTGGGGAAATAAAAGTGCGTGCCGTCACCCGTAATATCGGGACACGCCTTAGAGGCATTGATGGTGGCAAGGGAGCCCCAACTGCCTACCGCACCCAAATTACTGACTATGCCGACCTCAAGATGGCTGCCCACCGTGATCACCATATTATCGCCCGATCTCACCTCGACCTCACGGTTGTTGATGAACCACGCGAAGCTGACGCCCAGCGCAACCACCAACACGATAACGTAAAGCAGCGCCGCTGTTCGCAAATTCTTTTTTGTGCTTTTCTTCATATCTTATCCCTTCACTCAGACGCCTTTGCGGCGGTAAATTTCAAATCCACGAACACAGCGCCCGACATGATGGCGTTGCGGCAATCGCGATCGTTTCCATCCACCCATATCACAAGGCGAAGCTCACGCTCGGTGTTACTTGACAAAGATGCGATCGTGATCTGATCCTGTGCGGCAATATCACCCCAGACGTACGTCACACCGTTTTCATCGGTGGTATGCCCTGACGTGCCTGTGATCGCCACGCTATAATCCTCACCCGCCTCATTCACCAGTGTGATCTCGGTTTCGGGGGTGGGCTCCTCAGACACGTACCAATTCCCCTGCCCATCCTCAAGCAGCTGCGTTTGCACATCGGGGAACCAGATCAATGCCGTTTTATAGGCATTATCCTCCTTGACCAGAAGCGCCACGCGCAATGCCGCTGAGGCATTGTCGACAGGGTCGGCCGTGGCCTGCTGCTTCACGGCAGTTCCCGATGCCAGGCAAAGATCGTGTGCCGTTTCAATGAATACCGAAAAATCATAGGTGTACAGGTATTGGGCGTGCGCGTCTGCGGCAAGAGGCTTATAGCCCGTTTTTTCATACGCGTAAATGTTATATTCATCAGTGCCGCTTTCCTGCTCCACCAGCTCAAAGACCGGAGCGAAAAAGCTTGTGCCGTTTCCTGCAACCGCACCAAAGGCAAATTCCTCATCTGCTTGCATGGTGAGCAGCTTTGACCAGCCGGAATCATCACCGGGGGCGCGAATGACTAGGTTGTTGGCCTCCACGACCTCAATAGAAAACTCAGAAACGGTAACCTCACGTCGCACGTAGTACCAAGAAAAGGTGGTCGCCACCATAATGACGATCAAGGACACGATAAAGATCCCCAAAAAGATCGCCCTGCGTCCGATTGCTTTTTTGGCTTTTCCCTGCAACATGTCGTTTTTTCCTTTCTGTGAGATAGGGGCGGCGTATCCGCCCCGGCGGTTACTGATCCTTACGGCGGAAGATGCCAAGCAGCTTCCCGAAGAATGCCAGGAAGGCGTTGGCTTTCTTTTCCTGCCCAAGCTCGTTTACAGCAGTCTGCTCCACAGGAGCAGCCACGTCGCTCTCGCTGTGTGCTTCATCCTTGCTTGGTGCCACACTTGCTTGGGCATCGACAGTCGCGCCCAATTCCTTGATCAGCGCCTTGGCGATCAGTGCCTCGGTGCTCTCAAACGGATAACGGAAGTCCTGTGCGGATGCTTCACCAAGCTCAAGGCCTGCCTGCTGGCAGGCATCCCTGATCAGGTCAAGCGCATACTGCGCACGGCGCATACCGTTTACCTTGAACAGGCACGGCGTTTCCTCAAACTTTCCGCCGCTTGCCTTGGTCACGCGATATTTCGTGCCCTCGTAGGCGGCGGGGTCAAGTGCCAGATACAGGCACAGCGTTTTGCCGCGTACCACGATCTTGGCAAGATGCACGCGCCCTGATTTAAAGGTCTCACAGCCCCACGACGTGCGGGCGCTGACCTTCTTATAAGAAAGCAATGCATTTTTGATGTCCGAATAATATTGCTTGGTCTCATCACCCGATTGGATGAGCCTTGCCATGTAAGAGCGGTCATATCTTGCCACAAGCAGCTGACCGTTTGCGTCGAAGCCCTGCGGCTCGTCATTTGCCACCGCATCGGTTTCAACGGGCGCGATCTCCTCGGTGGGCGCGACCTCCTCGGTAGGTGCGATCTCCTCAGTGGGAGTGACCTCCTCGGCGGGAGTGACCTCTGCGACGGGCGCAGCAGCAACACCGCCCAATTCCTTGATCAGCGCCTTGGCGATCAACGCCTCGGTGCTTTCAAACGGATAGCGGAAGTCCTGTGCGGATGCTTCACCAAGCTCAAGGCCTGCCTGCTGGCAGGCATCCCTGATCAGGTCAAGCGCATACTGCGCGCGGCGCATACCGTTTACCTTGAACAGGCACGGCGTTTCCTCAAACTTTCCGCCGCTTGCCTTTGTCACGCGATATTTCGTGCCCTCGTAGGCGGCGGGGTCAAGTGCCAGATACAGGCACAGCGTTTTGCCGCGTACCACGATCTTGGCAAGATGCACGCGCCCTGATTTAAAGGTCTCACAGCCCCACG
>SVSV01000040.1 GCA_015064125.1 Oscillospiraceae bacterium | reverse complement strand
ATTGATACCCTCTTTATCAATTCCGGCACGACGACCGAAATCGTTGCGACCGCCCTTAAAAAACGCAAAAATCTGAATATCGTTACCAACTCCATCGCTGTGGCCTCCAGCCTTTCCGATGCAGATACCTTCCGTATTATCCTGCTTGGCGGTGAGCTGAATGCCAAATACGGCTTCACCTACGGTGCTGATACACAAAGTAAGTTTGACCATTATCACGCAGATTGGGCCATACTTTCTATCGACGGCATATCCTCACTTGGGGGGCTTACCACCTACCACGCTGAGGAGGCCGCCATCGACCATATGATGATCTGCGAATCCGAAAGGCTCCTCGTTGCGGCTGACTATACCAAGATCGGCCGTACGGGCTTTATGCGCGTTTGCGCGCTTTCAGACGATATTTGCCTTGTAACCAACGCAGCGGCCAGGGGCATCGCAGAGATCAACACCCTCAAAGACATAGGTGTGCAGGTCATCATGACCTGATCATCGCCCCACTTTAACCATAACTGAAAAGGTGATAAACAATGAAGCTTTTAATTGATGACGCCAATATTGCAAGAATAAAGGCCATTTACAAGTACTACCCTATCGACGGTGTGACCACCAACCCCACCATTCTTAAAAAATGCGGCGGCAATCCCCACGAGGTGCTTGCTGAGATCCGCGACTTTATCGGCAGAGATGCAGATCTGCACGTGCAGGTGGTTTCCACCACCGCGGAGGAGATGATCTCCGAGGGCAAGAAGATCCCTGCTACCTTTGGCAAAAACACCTACATCAAGATCCCCTCCACGCCCGAGGGCTTTGCCGCTATGCAGGCTCTTTCGGCCGACGGGTATCTGATCACCGCCACGGCCATTTACACACCCATGCAGGCTTTCCTTGCTGCGAAATCGGGTGCAAACTATGCCGCGCCTTACGTTAACCGCATTGACAATCTTGGCGCCGGCGGTGTTGAAACCACCAAGACCATTCAAAACATTTTCAGAAATAACGGCTTTACCACCCAGATCTTAGCAGCCAGCTTCAAGAACTCCCAGCAGGTGCAAGCGCTTTGCGAGTACGGTATCGGTGCCGCAACCATTGCCCCTGACGTCATTGAAGGACTGGTGAGAAACGCATGCGTAACAAGCGCTGTTGCCGACTTCACCAAGGATTTTGAAAAGCTTTGCGGCGAAGGCAAGACCACACTTGATTTTTAAGTATAGTAAAAGGGGCTGTCTCAAATGCCAAGGCATTTGGTCGACAAGCCCCTATGGTTTTTGTTTGGCGGCTAAATGCCGCCATTTTTACCCGTCTAACGGGTAAAAAACCACAAATTCCCGGCCACAAAAAGCCTACCGTCGGCTTTTTGCGCAGGGACTGCGTAAATGACACAGCCCCTTTTACTTTTAAAGCATAAAAGGAAACGTGAACAGCGCCTGACGCACGCGCTCATAAAGCGATGCACGCGATCTTGCCTTGGCAAGAAGCGATCGATCAAGCCCCACACGATAAGCAGGGCGCGAAAGCGCCTCGATGCACCAATCGGACGGGGCGCCCAGCGCCGGCGATATAACGGGCGTTTGCTCACGACTTCCAAGGACGCGACTTAAAATCCTGCCTGCAGCCAGCGTTTTGGCGGAAAGCTTATCACGGCAGCTGCAAGAAACACCGCTACCTACGCGCCATTCGATCATTCCCAGCAGATCCTGCCCGAGAAAGCGCAGCAGCCGCCCAAGCGCGGCACTTTCAGGCTCGCTTTCAGGATATTCACCGCCAAACCCAAAGGGAGCCCCGTTCAAAACGGCAAGAGCTGCTTCCTCAGCCTTGGCCTCAGCAAACCCCGTTTGAAAATTACGTGTCAGCGTAACGCCCCTTGCATTGGCCTGCCAATCAAAAAGCTCCCTACCCCCGTTCATACGGCAAACACGCTCAAAAAGAGGATTTTCATCATGTATCCCCTCTGTCGCGTAAGCAATGCCATCAGGGTTCAAAAACGGCACCACTATGATGCGGCGCTCGGCAAACAAATACGGCATATTGATCTCATACACCTTATTTCCCTTTTGCACCTGCTGACTGTAATCCTTGATAAAATCAAGCAGCAAGGCGGCACTGATCGCCTCCGTGCCCTGCAGCCCGCCGACCAGCACCACACACCTTTTACCCTCACCAAGTGTAAAAACGGGAATTTCCTCACGAAGGATCGAGTAACCAAGGCTCGTAGCGGTAACGCCAAACAGCCCCTTTGCCTCATTTGCCAGCGCGGTGAGCTCTCCGTAGGTGCAAGAATTGTATTTTGACATACACTCACCTCCAATATGGCTTATTTTATGCAAGATTTTGCCAAATATGTAAAAAGGATTTGCTTTTTTACTTTTTTTATGCTATGATAATACTATATTTTGTATAGGAGGACGTTATGCCTCGTTCTTTTCTCAAAGCAAGCGCTCTGCTTGTATACCCCTTAATGGTAATATATGCATTTTTGCTGGTGCCCGCCTACGAGATCATTGCCTTTGACATAACACTGGCAAGCACGCTTTTATTTGACGGTGTCGATATGCTGATGGGCTGGGTCGAAATTATTGTTCTTGCCCTTGCGTTGGCACTCCTCATCACAGCGGTTTACCGCGCGGGCTCAGCCGTCCGCTGCCGCGCGCTGTATATTCTGTTGGGAGGTGCCTTGCTGTTAAAATACATTGGATCTATCATTGCATTATCCGTTGTACACGGCGCGCTTGACGCGACCCTGAACTACGGCAGCTACGTGCTTTCCCTGTTGCTTGAGCTCTTACCGCTTGCACTTGCCGTGCTTCTGACGCATCGCTATACTGTGAGGACCAATGCCGATGCAGCGATCCGAAAAAAAGCACTTGAAAGGCTGAGTGCCGCACCTGAAGCCCAGGTCGACCTCTTACCGTTTAAAAATCCCTTTCACCGCCCCAATCCTCTGCAAAAAATCGCGTTGCTTGCGCTTGGCCTTATTTGCGCCATTCGCCTGCTTGCCTACATCATGAACGAGATCGCATACGTCATTCTCGGCTTTTCCTTCAAGGCCTCTGACCTGCCCGTCACGCTGCTTTATGCATTTTTAACAGTATTGCTTCCCTGCTTTATCGGCTACTTGCTTTGCGTTTGTACAACAAAGCTCGCTGCAAAAGCTTATAAATAAAATGAAAAAGGGCGATGCCTCGGCATCGCCCTTAATAATTTGTAATTACAGATATTTCTTAATGGTATCGGTCGCCTCTTCTACGGGAATAGAAGCAGTCATAAACACGTTAACATCGTGCTTGGCAAGCAGGCTGTTGAGATTTTCAAGCATAGCCTCAAGTGCGCTGATATTGCCGCCGCAGATCTTGAACGTGTTATCCACAAACAGATCCGTCACGTCATAGTTGCTGGCAAGAATGCCTGCGATGAAGCCGTAAAGTGCCTCTGCATCATGGATCAGATACTCCTCGGTATCTACAAGACGAACCTTTGATTTAATATCAAAACGCAGCTGCGTGCCCTTTTCCACACATACAACATCGCCGTGCGAAGCTGCAGCAGCGGCATTAACCTTTTCAATCAGAGTTTTGGTTTTACCAGTACCCTTTACGCCAATCATCAATTTGAGCATTTGACAATACCTCCGTTTTGTTACAGCGCAGATCTTACTCTGCCTTTACATTTATTATACACGATAATTTTTTGTATTGCAAGGGGGTTTTGGAAAAAATTGCAAAGAAAAAAACAGCGCTTGATACATTTGCGCTGTTTTTTTCTGCTTTTTCGGCTTATTTTGCAAGACGGGCGTCAAGTGCTGCCTTTTGCTCCTCATAGCCGGGCTTGCCAAGCAGGGCAAACATGTTCTTTTTGTAGGCCTCAACGCCGGGCTGGTCAAAGGGATTGACACCAAGCAAATAGCCCGAGATAGCACAAGCCTTTTCAAAGAAATAGAGCATATAGCCAAGCGAATAGGCGCTGCGGTCAGCAAGCTCAAGCACCACGTTGGGCACGCCACCGTCCACGTGTGCAAACAGCGTTCCCTGCTGTGCCATGCCATTTACGTAATTGAGATCACACCCCGACAGGAAATTCAGCCCATCAATATTTTCAGGGTCGTTGGGAATCAGCTGCGTCGCACCTGTATCCTTTACGGAAATAACGGTTTCAAAGAGATTGCGCATGCCATCCTGAATATACTGACCGAGCGAATGCAGGTCGGTGGAGAAAATGACAGACGCCGGGAAGAGCCCCTTGCCGTCCTTACCCTCACTCTCACCAAAGAGCTGCTTCCACCATTCGGCAAGCATCTGCATAAAGGGCTCGTAGCCAACCAAGATCTCAGTGGTTTTGCCACGGCGCAGCAAAATATTACGCAAAGCGGCGTATTTATAGCAATCGTTTTTAGTAATATCGGGATCGGCATAGGCCTCGCGTGCAGCATTGGCACCTGCCATCAGCGCATCGGTATCAACGCCTGATACGGCAATAGGCAGAAGGCCAACGGCGGAAAGCACAGAAAATCTACCGCCAACGTCATCCGGGACCACAAAGGTTTCATAACCGACCTTATCGGCAAAGCCCTTCAGGGTCCCGCGCGAACGGTCCGTGGTAACGAAGATGCGCTCGCGCGCGCCCTCCTTACCGTATTTCTTCTCAAGCAGCTCGCGGAACACGCGGAAGGCAACGGCGGGCTCGGTCGTAGTACCCGATTTAGAGATCACGTTGATGCAAACGTCACGCCCCTCGCAAATAGCAAGCAGCTCCTGCATGTTAGAAGCGCTGATGTTACAGCCCGAGAAATAAATATCGGGGGTATCCTTTTTGAGATTGTTATAAAGCGGCGACTTCAAAAACTCCACCACAGCGCGTGCGCCAAGGTAAGAGCCACCGATACCGATTACGATAAAGACGTCACACTGTTTCTGGATCTTAGCGGCAGCAGCCTTGATACGGGCATACTCCTCTTTATCATAATCGCGCGGCAGGTCGACCCAACCGAGAAATGCATTGCCAAGACCGCTTCTATCGGTCAGCATCTTGTGCGCGGCGGTAACCATTGGTTGGATAGCCGCATATTCGTTTTCGGCAACAAAGGGTGCCACGTAAGTGTCAACAAGACGAATAGACATTAAAAATTCTCCTTTTTACATTTTATATACACGATTTATTTTACACCATTTTTGAAAAATTTGCAATATCCAAGCTGCATTTTTTGCGATTTTTTTGCGTAGCTTCGCCTATAACAGCAACATTTTTTTCAAAACACGGTAAAGAAGCGTACCAAACCCGATTTTTTCAACTCCTTGCGCTGCAATAACGTCTACAGCACCGATCTCACGGCCATCGAGCTCGTATACCACGCGCCCGACGCGCTCGCCCTCCTCTAAGGGGGCTGCAAGTGCATCCTCAAGCTCGATGCGGCAGCTGACACGTGCGGCCTCTCCCTTTTTTACCGTCACGGCGATCGGTGAATAGCGCAGGGTGCAGGTATCGGCAACGCCGCCCTTTACCGCGCGGCAGAGCTCTCCCCCCTCGGCCTCGAAGGTGCCGTAATTGGCAAACCCGTAATCAAGCAGCGCTGCGGCTGTCTGATTGCGGATATCACGCGTATCCGCAGCCATTACGACAGCGATCAGCGACACCCCTTCGCGCTCGGCTGTTGCACTGATACAAAACCCCGCACGGGCGGTAGAGCCCGTTTTAAGCCCTGTGCAACCGCGGTAAAAGCGGACCAAGCGGTTGGTATTGGTAAGACCAAACGCACCGTCGCGCACCGTATCCATCCAGATACCGCTATACTTTAAAATGGTCGGATGAGAGATCAGCGCTCTTGACATAATGGCGATATCACGCGCTGAGGTCACGTGATTTTGTGCCGTATCGTCAAGCCCATTGGTGTTTTCAAAATTGGTGTTTTTCATACCAAGCGCCGTCGCACGTGCATTCATCTGACGCACGAACTCCCCCTCGCTCCCCGCCACGTGCTCGGCAAGTGCCACGGCACAATCATTGGCAGAGGCGATGATGACACATTTCAGCATTTCCTCCACCGTCATCGCCTCTCCCTCCTTCAGATAAACCTGAGAGCCGCCCATTGAGGCCGCGTGGGCACTGACCGTCACGGTGTCGCTTAGCGCCATGCACCCCTCGTCAATAGCCTCCATGACCAAAAGCAAGGTCATGATCTTTGTCACAGATGCAGGCGGCAAGGGCTCATCGGCGTTTTGCTCAAAGAGCACCTGCCCTGTTTTCGCGTCCATAAGAAGCGCCGAACGGCAAGGCAGCTTTTCGGCGCCTGATGTGTCCCCCGCCTGATCACTTGGCACCTGCACGGCGGCAAGCGTCCCCAATGGCACACAGCAAGCAAGCAATGCGGCAAGAAAAGCGCAAAGCAAAAATCTCCACGTATGTTTCATAAAAAAATCACCCCCGACTACCCTATGAGGCAGGGGGGTGATTGAGAACCTTATTTTAATTTTTTACCCTCGGAAAAGGCATGACCGACAACGGCGCCAAGGGTGCGGTAGGTATGTCCCACGGGGTCGTAGACAATGGGAGAAAATTTATCAATGTCGATCTTTCCCTTTTCGTCAAGCACAGCAGTATCGACCGACACGTTCACGATCTCGCCGATCAAGCGGCAGCTCTCGGCATCATAGCTTTTTACACGGCAAGCGAGCGTCATCGGGAGCTCATCAAAAACAGGAGCATCGACAAAAGCGCTTTTTTCTGCGTGCCAGCCTGCTTTTTGCAGCTTATCGGGCAGGTCGTTACCCGACGTGATGCCGACAAAATCAGCGGCCACGACCTCCTCTCTTGTCGCGGGGCTGACGGTGAAGGCACCGCGCGAGAGAAAATTAGCAGTGGTCTTGTGGTCGTCGCTCACACAAACAGTAATTTCGTTTTCCTCGCTGATACCGCCCCACGCAGCATTCATGGCATTGGGCGTACCGTTTTCATTATAAGTGCCGATGATCAGCACGGGCATGGGATAAAGCCATGTCTTTGGGCCAAAATCTTTACGCATAGAATTACCTCTCATATCGCTTTCCAGCAAAGGAAATTATTTTCAAATACGACGTTGACACGCCCCTCGTTTTTCAGCCACGCAAGATACGAGCGCAGAGTGCTCCCCACCAGTCCGTATTGCTGAAAATTCAGCGGTGCATCATACTGTGTCAGCAAAGCGGAAAGCAACGCCTCAAAATTCATAGGCGTTTTAAGGAGCCTTAAAATATCCTCGGCAACAGCCTGCGTTGCCTCTGTATTATAAAGCGCGAGAGGGGCGATATCCTCGGTGGGGGCTGCGTGCGAGGGCACGTAAACATCGGCCTTGATATCGGGCAGACGACGTAGTGTTTCAAGATACGATGCTATATCGTAGATATAGCAAATCTTATATTTTTCAAGCGTTTCCTGCGAGGAAAGCGCATCACCGAGAAAGGCCACGCCATCGTCGGTGAGAAATCCGACCATATCCATCGCATGCCCCGAGAGGGACAGGCTTGTAAGACCCTGCGGCAGCTCTCCTTCACCCAAGGGCTCGGCTACGCTTTCCTCAGCCAGCAAAAACTTGTGACGCAGCTCTTTTGGCGGATAGGCGCCGAAAAGAGTTAACGGCTCTAAGATCGGATGATTGGTATACGCCGCCTCAAGGCCCTTTGCAAACACACGGCAGCCCGTGTTTTTTTGCAAATAAGCATTGCCGCCGATATGATCGGCATGCGAGTGCGTATTGTAAATGGCCACAAGGCGCCAGCCCTGCTCGTTGATGGTGCGCAGGATCCGCTTGGCGGCGCTTGCATCGTTGCCGCTGTCGATCAAAACCACATCAGTTTCATTGATGCGGTAAAGGCCGATCTTGGCGGGGCTTGCAAAATAATAGCTGTTTCCCTTTACGTGTATGAGCTCGAGCATTATTCCCTCCTTAGGCAAGAGTGCCAAGTACAAAAATCACTCAAAAATCAAGGCTTTAGGGCGGGTTCGGATTATTCACTCTTGCCTAGCCGCACGGGAACCGAACCCACAAGCCCTGCGGCAATAAATTTTCGCGTCTTTTGACGCGTCAAGCCTTGAAAAGTCCACACTTGTCTTCACCTTGCCACGGCAAAATCCATCAAAAATTTATTCGCCGCAGGGTGCCTTGGCAGTCCCACAGGAATAGATTTTTTGCAAGACAAGTTGAGTTTTTTGAGAAATATACAGATATTTAAGAAAAACTTAACGAAGTATTGCGGAAAATATATCCTGCCGGACCTTATGTGTTCGATTCCCGTGCGGCTACGCCAAAGGCGTAAATCGTGGTGTGGTTATAAACCTCACCCGGTGTCAGTCGTATGTCGGTAAAGTTTTCGTGATTGATGCTGTCGGGCATTTTTTCGGTTTCAAGGCAGAGCGCGTTCTGCAGTCCCTGCGGATAACCGCCCTTGAAGGGATGGTCGGGATTATTTAAAAAATTGCCCGTATAAAACTGAATGGCGGGGAGTGTGGTCTTAGTGGTCATTTCAATGCCGCTTTGGTCACAGTAAAGCACAGCGCGCTTGACGGGCGTCGGCTTCTCGCCACCCACAAAAACAAAGCAGTGATCATAGCCGCCTGCATTTTTCAGGTCAACGTCATCGGCAAAGAAATCGCGGCCAACAGCCTTCGGAGTGGTAAAATCAAAGGGGGTGCCCTTTACTGCACGCATTTCACCTGTCGGAATAAGTGTTTCATCCGTTGGAAGGTAGGTGTCGGCATCAAGCCAAAGCTCATGCTCAAGGATCTTGCCCGAGGCAAAGCCGCCAAGATTAAAATACGAATGATTGGTGAGATTTAAGATAGTCGTTTGATCGGTGGTGGCCACGTAACGGATGGCAAGTGCGTTTTCCGCCATCAGCGTATAGGTAACCGTCACGCAAAGCGTGCCGGGATAGCCCTCATCGCCATCGGGCGACACAAGGGAAAGCGAGAGCGACGGCTCATCACCGTCAACGGGCGTGGCCGCCCACACCTTACTGCTAAAGCCCTCAATACCACCGTGCAGATGGTTAGGGCCGTTGTTAACAGCAAGCGTATACTCCTTACCCTCAAGGGTGAATTTCCCCTCTTTGATGCGATTGCCGACGCGCCCGACCAAAGAGCCCTGATATCCGTCACCGTAAACATAGTCAAGAATATTGTCATAGCCGCCCACCACGTCAACAAGGCGCCCCTTGCGGTCGGGCACGAGCAACTGCTGAATGGCGCCTGCATAATCAAGCAGAGCCACGGTCATGCCGTTTTTATTCTGTAAAACGTAACGCGACACAGGTGTGCCGTTTGGCAAAAAGCCGAAATGCTGTTTTTGAATACTCATTGCTTCCCCCCTTAGGCAAAAGTGACAAGTGCAGAAAGCGCCAAAAAGCAAGGCTTTGGGGCAGGTTCGGACTAGCGGCATGCGCCGCTTGTATGTTAAAGCATTAAAAATATTATAAGCGTTTTTTAACGTTTTGTACAGAGTTATTTGAAATTTTTTTCTTTTTGTTTTAAAATTTCCCTTTCTTGACAAAAATACCGAAATGGATTATACTTATAGCCAAAGAGGGCCGAACACATAAGCCTATCTATCGGCTTCGGCCCTCTTCGTCTATTGCAAAAAACCAGAAAGGCACGAAAAATGAAGAGGATTATTTGCCTGTTACTGTTTTTACTTCTTTGTCTGCCGACCCTTGCCGCCTGCCGACAAACGACCGATACCGTGCGTGTGTGGACGCTGAACGGCACCACGGGCTTTGGCATGGCACCCCTGATCGCCGCGGCCGATGAGAGCACCTATACCTTTACCGTTGAGAAGGACGCCACCGCCGTGCGCGATGCGGTAATAAACGGCACTGCGGATATCGCGGCGCTCCCCACAAACGTTGCCGCCGCGCTTTACAACGCCACAAACGGCGGTGTACGGGTGCTGGCGCTGAATACAGGGAGCGTGCTTTACGTGGTGGGGACTGACGGCGACATCCGCGACCTGAGCGCCCTTTCGGGTAAAACACTGTTTGTACCTGCCCAAAACCCGACCTTTATTATGAAGGCCCTCCTTGATAGGGCAGGCATTCCCGACGTGGTGCTTGACAGCACCACATACCCTACGCCCGATGCCCTGCGCGATGCCGTGGCGGCAGGGCTTGTCACGCTGGCAGTCCTCCCCGAGCCCATGCTGACGATCGCCAAGGAGGCTGCCGCCCGTGAGGGTCGCGCACTCAAATCCCTTCTTGATGTCGGCGCTGAATGGAGCAATTATTTTAATGAGGATTCGCTCGTGCAGGGATGCGTAGTGGTGCGCACAGCCTTTCTTGAGGAGCACCCCGAGGCAGTTGCTGCATTTTTGCAGGATTATGAAGCCTGTATTCACTATGTGAATAGCTACCCTGATCTTGCCGCCGCACATATTAAGGACGTTGGCATTTTTGCCAACGCTGAGGTGGCTGCCGATGCCCTGCCGCATTGCAATATTATTTTCAAAAGCAATACCGATATGAAAAGCGCCTTAGCCGCTTTTTTGGCGCAGATGCCCCCAAAGGCGATCGGCGGCAAGGTGCCCGACGACGACTTTTATTATTTAGAAACGAAATAAAGCTATGAACAACAAGACAAAAAAATCTCTGAAAAGGGCGGCTCCGTGGCTGGCGTTACTGTTTTGGCTGACGGTCTGGCTCCTGATCGCACTGATTTTTAAAAAGCCGCTACTGCTGCCAACCCCCATTGCAGTAGCCAAAAAGCTGGGCGCGCTTTTGTGCACGCTCCCCTTCTGGCAAGCGCTTCTATTGTCACTTTTGCGGATCATGGCAGGTATCGTCGCCGCCATTGCCCTTGGTGTGCTGCTTGCCTTTCTTTGCGCACGCCTCAAGGTGCTTGACTGCATCGTAGCCCCCTTGCTGGATCTTTTCAAGGCCACACCCGTGGCATCGGTCATTTTTTTACTGCTGCTATTCATGGGACGTAACACCGTGCCCTTATTTATTGCCTTTGCCATGGCGCTGCCCATTGTATTTGCCAACGTAAAGGAAGGTCTGCTTCAAGCCGACAGACAGCTTTTTGAAATGGCTGCCGTTTTCGAGGTGCCGCGCGCACGCATCCTGCGGGGCATCACGCTCCCCTCGCTTACCCCCTATCTCATGGCCGCTTGTCGCGCTGCCATTTCACTGGCGTGGAAGGCAGGGATCGCCGCAGAGGTGCTGGCCGTACCTGAGCACGCCCTCGGCCGCGCCATTTTTGAAAGCAAGCAATATCTGCTGACCGACGAGCTGTTTGCCTATACCGTGACGGTTTTGATCATCAGCGCGGCACTTGAAAAGGCAACGCTGTATTTCCTGCGTGACAAGGGAGGCAAGAACCCATGCTGAAATTGACCGATCTTTGTTTTACTTACGCTGATAAATGCGTGATCGAAAATCTTAATTTTACGTTTCCCCAAAAAGGTATCATAGCGCTGATGGGCCCCTCAGGCATTGGAAAAACAACGCTGCTGAAGCTGCTTGCTGGGGTTCTCGATCCCACGAGTGGCGAGATCCTTTCCACTTACCGTAAAACGGCTATGGCCTTTCAGGAGCCACGCCTGTTAAAGTGGCTTAATTGCGCTGAAAATATAAATTTTGTTCTTTCCAACAGCAATTTCAGTTCGGATGTTGCAACAGAATGGCTTGAAAGATTGGGGCTTTCCGCACGCAAAAACAGCCTGCCAACGGCGCTTTCCGGGGGCGAGCAGCAGCGACTTTCCCTCGCACGCGCCCTTGCTGCGGGCGCTGATCTACTACTGCTTGACGAGCCCTTTTCCGCCCTTGACGCGACGCTTGCCAAGCACACCGCCGAGCTTGTGAAAAATGCCAACAGCGAGGGCTTGACGATCATTGTCACACACGATCGCACCCACGCCGAATGGCTTGATGCAGAGGTGCTTTATCTGAACGCCTCCCCCCTCACCACGCTAAAAAATCAGCCTTAATCCCCTTTCCAAATACGCTTTAATTTCTGGCATACACAAAAGCAGTCGCCCCACACCGTGGGGGCGACTGCTTTTTTTCTGATCAATAATTTTTGAAATGGCTTAGTGATGGGCATTTGCCACACGCTGTGCAAGCCCGTAAATATGCGCGGCAAACGCCTCGGGCGTCATATCGGCATAGGCATCTCTTTGCCAAACCTCAAGGGTCAATGCCCCCTCATAGCCGTATTTATCAAGCTTTTTCATCATATCGGCAAAGTCAAAATTACCGTCAAAGGGCAGCATATGATAATCCGCATCCTTCATCGGATCCTCTTTATCGCGGCCGTAATTATCGTGCAGATGCGTAAAATACGTGCGCTTGCCCCACAGATCAAGGAACGGCACGGTTTCAGTATAGCAAAACTCGTGGCCGTTATCATAACAAAATCCAACCTCGGGCACGCGCTCATAACGCTCAAGAAGTGCTGCCAGCAAGCCGTAATTTCTGAGGTTTTCAAAAGTCAGCTTTATGCCCTTTTTGATGGCGTGCTCCACCAGTGCATCAAAGCGTGCAAACCCGATATCACAGGCAGGCGGTGCCACCCAACCCGATGTAATATGCTGACAGATGCCGGGAATACCGCAGGCAGCGGCGCTGTCAAGGGCCTCAATGGTCGCATCAAAGAGCGGCAGATACGAAAGCCCCGGTTTCCAGAATTCATTCATAAAAAAACGGCCGCCCATCGCATCTGTATAGTTCCACTTTGCATGGATAAACTCAAAGTCAAGCCCGAGCTTGTCGCCTTCTTCCTTCAGCTTTGCAACCTGCTCGAGGTTGTATGCACCCGAAAAAAAGCAATCAAAGCCAGCATTCTTGAGATACTTTAATGAATCCAATTCGGAAACACCCGCAAGACACCCTGATGCCACACCAAGTCTTCTGTTCATCGCCAAATACTCCTTATATTTCAATTTTCTTTTGGATATTGATAACCCGAAGAATTACGGGACACAATACAATGTTAAATAGCAGCTCAAACAAGAAATTGAAGCCTGCAAGCCCCAAAAACATATAAGCAACAGCATTGGCATAGCCAAGACCTGCGCCCCATTCACTGACTGTTTCAAAGAAAAACAGCTTGCAGCCGAGCAAAAACACGCCTGTATTGATAACGGGACAGGAAACAGCTGCCGCCATCACGGCAATATAACGGTTTCGCTTTTCCAAAAGCTTATAAACGAGTCCCGCTGCAAGGCCACAGCCCGCCCCCTTGAGGAGCACAACGAAAACGGTGCCCGGCACGCTGATGGCCAGAAATGCACTGGCGTCGGTAATCAGCACCACAACACCAAACACAAAGCCAAGCCACGTGCTGATCTTAGGGCCACAGGTAGCGGCACCGATAACAATAGGAATCAGCACCAAGGATACCGAAAACATACCAAAACGAATAAACGAGCCTGCCAACTGCAACACCACCACAAGTGCCGTTAAAATGGCGCCCAAAACCATAATTTGTGTCGTTTTGTTGCGTTTTTCAAAGCTTTTCATTTTCCAACTCCTTTCCACTCGGCAGCTTGCCAAGTGAAGTTGCGTTACAACAACAGTATATCACAGCCCCCCTTTTATTTCAACGCTTTTGAAAAAATTTGTTGAAATTTTTTGTGGTTGAAAATCACCCAACTTCTATTCTTTAAACTTAAAAGCCATCATACTTCCCCGTGAAGCTTGCTTTTTGGCTTCAGATAAAAAAATGACAAAAAGGACTGCCCCTAGGGGCAGTCCTTTTTGCTTGCATCTTGGACGCTGTTTCTTATTCAAGAGAGCCGGAGGCTACGAGGTTTGCGCCCGTACCCATGAAGTTCTCAACGATCACGTCACCGGGAACAAGCTTGCCCGAAACGGTGATCTTCTTTACCTCTTCCATAGCGGCCATCTGCATATCCTTGGGGATCGGTGCAGAGGTTCTGACAGCTACCAGCGGCACAGCAGCGCCGGAGGTCTTTACAGAGGAAGTAAGAATGCGCAGGGGCTTAATGAACTCGTTTTCGGCATAAACCTTGCCGCGCTTGCACTTAAAGCCCTCGCAGCCGGTGATCTCGCCCTTTGCAGGGTCGCCGGTCACCTTAATGATGCAGCCCTGGGGGCAGGTGATACAAATAATATCCTTAACCATAACAGCAAACTCCTTTCTTAAACCACTTCGATGCGAATGCTCGAAACACCCTGCATATCCTCGGGTTTAACTTCAATGTGCTCCATCTCACCGGGGTTGATCTTGATGAGCTTCTTGGAGAAGATCTCCTTATCATCGGCATAGGCCTTCATCGTAACGCCAAGCTTGGGAGCAGCGGCACGGAAGAAGAGCTTAGCGGGTGCATCGGGGCAAATTCTCTGGGGGCAGATGTAACGAACGTTGTTGCCCGTAACGGAGGGGATCTCCTTTGCCTTGGGCAGCGTGCCGAGGGCGTACTGTGCGGCGTACTGACCTGCACGAAGCGACTCGTCGGTTACGTTATCAACCAGGTCGTTTACGTGTACTACGTTACCGCAAGCGAACACGTACTCGTCGCTGGTCTGCATGAACTGGTTCACCTCAGGACCGTTGGTGATGGGATTGATCTTAATGCCGGCCTCCTTGGTCAGCTCGTTCTCGGGGATAAGACCGCAGGAAAGCAAGAGCGTATCACACTCGTAAAGCACCTCGGTGCCCTTGATGGGCTGCTTGGTTGCAGGGTCAACCTCTGCAATAACAACGCCCTCAACGCGCTTGTTGCCCTTGATCTCAACGATGGTATGAGAAAGAAGAAGCGGAATACCGAAGTCGTCAAGGCACTGTACGCGGTTACGGGTAAGGCCTGCGGTGTAATCCATCAGCTCGGCAACGGCCAGCACCTTTGCACCCTCAAGGGTCATACGGCGAGCCATGATCATACCGATGTCACCCGAGCCAAGGATAACGACCTTCTTACCAACCATCATATTCTGACGGTTCACAAGACGCTGTGCAGCACCTGCGGTGTAAACGCCTGCAGGACGGGTACCGGGGGTCATGATAGCGCCACGGGTACGCTCGCGGCAGCCCATAGCAAGCACGATAGCCTTGCCCTTGGCTACAAACAGGCCGTCCTTGGGGTTGATGCCAACCACTGCGTGGTCGCCAACCTCAAGCACCATGGTATCAAGCTTTACCTCGATATCGGAGGCCTTTACCTTCTCGATAAAGCGGTAAGCATATTCGGGGCCCGAAAGCTCCTCATTAAAATATTTCAAGCCGAAGCCGGGGTGAATGCACTGCTGCAGAATACCGCCAAGGCTTACGTCACGCTCTACGATCAGAACGTCCTTTGCGCCGGCTTCCTTTGCGCCGACTGCGGCAGCAAG
>SVSV01000039.1 GCA_015064125.1 Oscillospiraceae bacterium | reverse complement strand
TGCTTGGTGTGGTGCGGCTGCTGTGCGGCGGCTTTCATGCTGGCGGTGGCGAGGCTGAGGCGGTCGATACGGTGGATGCGCGCGTGGCGGAGCTTGCGCAATACGAGGCGCAGCTTGAAAAGGAGATCAAGGCGCTATGTGAGGCTGTATCGGGTGTAGGGGATACCGACGTGATGGTCAGCTTTGAGGGGGGATACAGCGTGTGCTACGTGGGTGAGGGGGAAAGCGGTCCTGCCACCGTCGGGGCAGGGAGCAGCGAGCAGGCGATCTTTCGGCGTGTATCGCCGCCAGCTGTGCGCGGTGTCGGCATCGTATGCCGCGGCGGCAACCGCCCCGACGTGCAGGAGCGCCTTACCGAGCTTGTTTCAACAGCCCTTGGTATTTCCAGCTCCCGTGTCTATATTACGGGTAAATAAAAGGAGGGGCTGCCTCAAATGCAAATTTGAGGCAGCCCCTTTGGTTTGGTTGTTTTGATTATTGTACGGTAAAGCCGTCGGTGTAGCCGACCAGCTGCTCTGCGGTGGGGAAGGCACCGTTCAGGCGCCCTGTTGCCTGATAGGTGACAAGGGCCGCGTTGCACGTGCCCTGGCACTTTGCCTCGGCATAGCCGATGAGATACCCTACGGCTGTGCTGCCCGTGACGGTGACGTCGCCCGACACCTGAATGTCGGTCATGGTGAGTGCCACCTGCGGATTCCAGGGGCCGTTGCGCTTGAAGTCAATGACCATCTTGCCCATCATGCCGCCTGTGAAGTTGGTACCCGACACGTCGGCATCGTTTAAAATATCGTCAAATACAAATTCGTAAACGTGGTCGCCCGTGCGATCGGCGCCTGATTCAATGCCGCCGATGATGCCACCGACGCTCTCGTTGCCCGTCACATCCCCGTGGTTGGTGAGGTCGGTAAACGATGCACCCCATTCACCAAACACACCGCCGACGATGCCGCCGACGAAGACAGACGATGCTGCGACGATCTCGCCGTCGTTTGTGCAGCTGTCAACGCCCGAGGTAAGATACCCCGCAATGCCACCCACAAAGCTACCGTCACCCGTATAGGTGATATCGACCTTGTTGTGGCAATCCGAAACGGTGTAGCCCCTGCCAACGTAGCCGCCAACGAAGGCGCGCTTGAAGCCGTCGACCAGGACAAAGCCTGTGGCGTTCAAAACGGTATTCTCGTTTGAGCAGGAAACCAGCGAAATATTTTCAAGATGACCCGCAAGGCCGCCGACCAGTGCTTGTGCTGTAACGGTGCCCGATGAGGCACTGCGAATGAGGCGTGAGCCTGTGTTGAGGGTATAGGCGTAGCCGATGATGCCCCCCACGTAGGTTTCGCCCGTCACGTTGGCGGTGTTGATAAGATCGCTCATTTGCGCGGTGATGCCGTAGCTGGTGTGATATTCCTTTGCGGCATTGGCGTGCAGATAGCCGATGATGCCGCCCACGTACTCCTCGCCGATGACCTCACCGTTGTTGGTCAGGTGTGAGAGCCTGGCGGTTACCACCTTATCACTGACGTATACGGTGCATTGTCCGATGATGCCGCCTGCATATTTTCGGGAGGCTACGGTGCCGTTGTTGGTCAGCTGATAGAGGTTAGCGGGGGCGTAGTGCTGAATAAAGAGATGCCCGACGATGCCGCCACCCTGCTCACTTGAGCGGAGCTGTGCGTGGTTGGTAAGGTTGCTCAGGTCGTCGCTTTCGCTGCGGCCGACAATGCCGCCGACCTGCATGCTACCCATGATCTCGCCGCGGTTGATGCTCTTTATGATCTTGCTGCCCTTGGCGGCGTAGCCGACAAGGCCGCCCGTGGCGGCAGCTGCTTCATAGGAAGACGAGGTCACCTTGGCACGGTTTTCGGCATATTCTATTACGCCCCCCGTCATACTGCCGACAAGACCGCCGACATAGGAAAGGTCGGCTAAGACCTCGCCTGTGACAGTCACGTGCGAAAGCGTACCCGACAAAACGGCGGTGATGCCGCCGACCGATACGGGGGCGATGGGGTGTGTGAGATAGTGCGTGATCTTTACATCAAAGGTGATATTCTGAATGGTGCCTGTAACGGCGGTGAAGACACCGAGGTCGCCCTCTGTGGCTCCTAAGTTGAAGCCTGAAAGGGTGTGTCCGTCGCCGTCAAGGGTCCCGTCGAAGGCAAAGGGCTGCCAGCCGATGGCGGATACGTCAAGGTCGGTGCCCAGTAAATAATTGCCCGTTGGGTCCTCGCGCATGGCAAGCAGGTCATTTAGCGTGAGAATGAGTATGGGAGGGGGGTCAAGCGCCACGAACACGGGCGAAAGGGTCATGCCTTCGGCATAGCACCAGGGTGTGAGGCCCTCGCCGCGATTGCTTGTCAGCGCTTTTCCGTCATAAGCCCAGCCGCCAAAGACATAGCCCTGCTTATAGGCGATCGGTAGCGTAAAGCTCTCACCAAAGGTCAAGGTGTGAGTGGGCGCACCGTCAAGACGGTCGGTATAGCCCTCGCCCGATTGCAGGGTGACTGTCACCGAAACGGGCTCGAATACGGCCTTTAATTGCAGATCCCTTGCGGGCATATTGGCCGTATAGGTGGCATTGGCCGATACCAGCGTATCGTTTTCGTCGAAGAACCCGACAAAGCGGTAGCCGTATTGCGGTGTGGCCGTTACCGTAAAGGGGTCGTTTTGCTCAAGGCGCGCGGTGGGGCAGGTAACGGTGCCTGTTTGCGGTGTGGCGCCCGTGACTGAAATAAGATAGATCGGTACAAACCCTGCCGTGATCGTCACGGCCTCCTCATGAAAGTTATAAATACCAAGCGATGCGGCATCACGGCCTGTGAGACGATTGCCGCTCAAGTCAAACCAGCCGTCAAAAAGCAGATCGTCAGCGCTCGGCGCGATCGCTTCAAGCGTATAGTATTCGCCGTAGCGCACGCGGTAGATCTGCGGGATGCCCGAGGGCGGCGTGTAGGTCATGGTGCAGAGCACACCCTGCCATACGGGCAGGAGCGTGAGGTTCCCCGTGGTGCCCACGGGCAGGGTGGAGGTATAGGAGCTCTGGCCGTTTTGCTTCCAGCCAAGCAGGCTGTAATGCGTTTTCTGAGAAACGGGGAGCGTGAGGCTATCCTCTATGGTATAGGTAAGGGGCGCGCAGGCGCTCTCGCCTGCGGCGGTCTGGAAGGTCACGGTGTAAACTGTCGCGACCAGATGCTGATAATAGGCGCTTTGCAGATCGGCAAAGGGCTGATGCCCCGTTGACACACGCGAGCTGTCGGAGAGCGAGAGGTCGGTGTACCAGGCGGCAAGGGTGTAGCCTGCTTGCGCCTCGTGGGTCAGGTGCAGGGTCTGGCCCTCATAAACACGCTTGCTTTCGGTGAGCGTCACCACAGGCAATGCCCCCTCTTTTCCCTTGGCAAGATAGAGCGTCACGTCACGGTAGGCTACCCACGTGGCGTAAAGCGTGAGATCTCCTGTAAAGGTGTCGGGCGCCACGTACGCATCGGGCGACGTGCTCCAGTACAGTAGCTCGTGTGTGGCAGTTTCCTCAGTGGGGAGCGTGAGATCAGTCACGCTATCGCCGTGCTCGATCTCCTTTTCGGCCGTGCGGCCGCTGCCGTCGTTATAGTCAAGCGTGAGGGTATAGCGCTTTAAGCCGAGCATGGCATAAAGATAGACCTCGCCTCGCTCGTAGGAGGCTGCCTCATTTCCGCGCGTGACGGCAAAGGGATAGGCATCAGCGGTAAGCGCCTTGTAGTCTGTGCCCGGCACGGTCCCGTCGGACACGATATTGTCGCCCCAATAAATGCCCTTGGTGCGGCACCAGCCCTTGAAGTTGTGATAGCCCTCGGGCTCGGTCGGCTGAGGCAGGCTCTCTATGGCCGCGCCGTAATCAAGCTGCTCGGTTTTGGTGGCCAGCACGTCCCCCTGCACGTTGACGGTACAGTAATAGACGGTGCATTTTTTCGGCACCCAATAGCAGGTCAGCTTGTCGCCGTCCTCCAGTGTGCCGACCAGGTCGCCGTTTTCGTCAAACACGCGCTCGCCCTTGGCGTTATAAAGGCCGATAAGCACGTAGCTTTCGCGCGTGGGGGCCTTTTTCCATTGCAGCTTGTCGTCCTTCAGCTTTACGCTGTGATCGGCTTCTTTATCCTCGTAATGCTCTCGGTAGTATACCGTCGAGCCATCAAATCCGCCGCCCTCGCCCGTGCCGTCAGCACAGGCAAACAGGCACGGCAGCAGGAGGATCAGCAGTAGCGTCAGTAATGCCGCACGCCAAAATAATTTCATAAAAGCCTCCGAATTTTAAAGCATATTGATGAGCGTGGTGAAAATGCCCATGATGAAGCCGATGACAGCACCAAGGCGAATGACGTCGTTTAATTCCTTTTTCATGACTGATAAAATCAGGTGCTCAAGATCCTCGGGGGGCATGGCCGATACGCGCTTTTCAACGATCTCGGCAATATGGAAGCGCGCGGCCAGCGTGTCGGCGTGGTCGCTGACAAGGCGGCGGTACACGTTGGCCAGCATCGGCTCTAAATCCTCGCGGCGGCCAAAGAGCTCGCCAAGCGGCTTTTCTTCTATCTTTTCAGCCTCACTCTCGAGCAGCGCGCGCAGCTTCACCTTGCCGTCGCCCTCAATGAATTTCATGATATGCTCGGCAAGCGTGGGGGCAAGCGTGGCAATGGTGCCCTCATTTAAAAACATACCGATCAGGGGGTTGCGTGAAGCGATCCCTGACACGATATTGCCGCCCTCCTGCTTCAGGAGCTCGGCAAGATCAAGCGACGTGATGCCCTTGGCGATCTTATCGGTCAAGAGGTCAAGGAGCTTGCCGCGCTGCACCTCATAATTCTCGCCGATGAGCATTTTGCCCGATTCGCGTGCAGGGGGCAGGGAGAGAATGGCACCCACTACGGTGTTTGTGAGCTCGTCGGAAAGCAGCACGCGCTTGATATCCTCGGGGCGCACCAGCTTTTCACTGACCATACGGCCAAGGGCGGCCGCAAGGGCGGGCTGGCGCCGCGGAATAATGCCGGGGGTAAAGGGCACGTGCAGCTTGCCGATATATTTGGCGCGGTAGGGACGGAAAAGCATTTTTACAGCGATATAGTTGGTAAAGATACCGATAATGGCACCGATGACGGGACCTGCCGCCAGTGAAAGTATTTCCAAAAACTGTTCCATGATAGCTCCTTTCGGTAAGGCAGGAGTGAATGACCCCGGTTCGGATCATTCACTCTTGCCTATGGAGGTTTTTATTTATTGTAGCACGAAACGCCGATAAAATCAAGTGGTGCGGTTAAAAGTGGCTTGCATAAGACGGCAAAATATGATATGCTTATATATAGATAAATATTTGAGGGAGGTGGGTGCCGTGCTTCGTATTCTGCACGCAGGCGATCTGCATCTGGACAGTGCCTTTTCGGCGTTTCCTGCGTCCGTGGCGGCAAGACGGCGTGTGTGTCAGTGTGCTGTCTTCGAGGCGCTGCTGGAGGAGGCAAGCGCACGCGGTGTGTCGCTTGTTTTGCTGGCGGGCGATTGCTTTGATACCGTAACGCCGGATCCCGATACCGTGCGTCGCTTTTTTCGCGCGCTTGAAAAAACAGGGGTGCCCGTGGTCATTGCTCCCGGCAACCATGATTTTTATACCAAGGGTGGCGTTTGGGACAGCCTGCCCTTGCCATCAAACGTTTGCTTATTCCGCCGGGGGCACTTAGAATACTTCAGCTTCCCCGAGATGGGTGTTGCGGTGTACGGCTATGCCTTTACCGCCCAAAGCATGGCAGCACCGCGTTTGCCGCTTGATACGGGAGCAGATAACGGCATGATGCGTATTTTGCTGGCGCACGGTGATATTACGAGCGCTGTCGGCCCTTATGCGCCGATCGTGCCCGATGAGTTGGCAGGCACGGGCTTTGCTTATGCGGCATTAGGACATATCCACAAGCCCGTAAAGCCCTGCCGTTACGGAAAAACACTGGCGGCCTACAGCGGGTTTTTGGCAGGGCGCGGCTTTGATGAGCCGGGTGAGGGGCATGCCAATCTTGTGGAGATACAGGACGGGCGGGTCACGGTAACGCCCCTTAAGACCAATGCCCCCATATTTCTTTTGCATGAGCTTGACGTCAGTGGCTCCGAGAGCGGCGAGGCCGTGCGTGCGCGCGTGGCGCAAGAGCTTGAGGCACTTTCGCTTTCCCCCGATACGGCGCTGCGTCTTTGCCTGGTGGGGCAGGTGCCCAGCGGGTGCATGCCCGATAAAGCAGCGCTGGCTCACTTAGGCGAGGGTATTGCCTTGCTTGAGATAAAGGACGAAACGCTGCCCTTGCTTGATGCGGCGTTTTTACAAAAGGATCAGGGGCTGTTTGGTGCCTTTTACCGCGCCCTGCTGCCAAAGCTCCAAAGCGAGAGCGAGGGCGAGCGCGCCCTTGCTGCCGAGGCCCTGCGTCTGGGCTTCGCCGCGCTTTCGGGGAGGGAGCTGCTATGAGATTGATCGAATTATATGCTGAGGAATTCGGCTGCCTTGTTGACCGTCGCTTTTCCTTTGGCGAGGGCCTGCACGTGATCGAGGGGCCCAACGAAAGCGGAAAAAGCACCCTGATGGCATTGCTGCGCTTTTTGTTCTACGGCTTTGGGCGCCGTGGCGCAGAGCAGGCCGAGGAGCGCGCACGCCGACTTTCACGCAAGGGGCACCGTGCCGCAGGTCACGTTATTTTTCTCTGGCAGGGCAAGGAGGTCGTTCTTTGCCGTGATCTTGTCGTGCACACGTCGGGGGGAAGGGAAGCACCCACTGAGCATATGCAGGTCTACCTGCGCCAAACGGGTGCGCCGATCGAGCTTGGAGCCATGAGTGCGGGCGAATATTTTTTGGGATTGCCTCTGGCACTTTATCACAGCAGTGCCTGCGTGCGCCAATCCGAGATCGACAGTATATCCGGGGGCCAGACGGGTGATGCGGTGAGTGAATTTTTGTTTTTGGGTGTGGGTGGCGCGCGCCTGGAGCGTGCGGCAAGGAGCCTTGACGAGGCACGCCGTGCCCTGCAGCATAACCGCGGGACGGGCGGTAAGATCCCTGCCCTGGAATCCGAGCGGGAGGCGTGTGCCGCAGCCTATGCCAAGGCTGCTGAAGGCGCCACACGTATTTATGAGATCGGGGAAGAGAAAAGAATATGCGAAAAAAGCCTTGCCGCAGCCACACGTGATCTCACGGCACTTCACGAGAGCCAACGGGTGATGCATTTATCACAGGCATTGGGGCGCTATGATGAATGGCACGCGGCACGTGCACGGGAAAAAGAGGCAGAGCTTGCCTGGCAGGGCGCCGTGCAGAGAGCAGAGGCAGACTTCCCCTCGGAGCAAGCTCTGCAGGATGCCAGTTGTGCGCAGAGCGCGTACGGTGCGGCCGCTGCGCGGTGTGCAGCCTGCCTTCTGGAGGTAACAAGAGCCGAGCGCGAGCTTGCCCGTCACGCACTCACTGCCCCTCGGAGGGCGGTGCAGGAGCTGGGGGGCGCGGATGCTGTGAAGGGGCGCGTGCAGGCAGGACAAGCGCGTGCGCGCGCATATGGCCTTGCGGCGCTTGCCTGCATGGCGGCGGTGCTCTTTTTTGCACTCGGTGCGGCGTTTTTGCCTGCTGTGCGCGTGGCGCTCGGCGGTGGGGGCGCTGTGATGCTTTTGCTTTCGCTCGTGCTTTTACTATTGAGAGGGCACGCGGACAAGCGGTGCGTGGCGCTTCTGTCGCGTCTTGGCTTATCCGACGTGCGGCTTTTGCGCACCCTTCTGATAGACTGTGAGCAGGCACTGGCGGTACGGCAGGTTTGTGAGGCACAGCTTGCCTGTGCAACAGAAAATAGCCGCGAGGCGGAGGTGCTGTGCCAGCAGGCACGCTCCCAATTACAAAATGCTTTTGATGCCGCAGGCATTGCTTTTGCCGAGGGTGAGGACACACAGGCGTTGCTGGCAGATATGCAGGCACGCCGCCGCGAGGCCGCGATGCGATGCGAGGCTGAGAAATTAAAGTACGAAAAGGCAAAAAGCGCCCGAATGGCTCTGGAAAACGGGCTGGATCTTACTGCCGAGCCGACACTGCGTGCGGCGCACGCGGCTTTGCCGGATGCTAACATGCCGCAGCAAGGCACGGCTTCTTATGCCCAGCTTACAGAAAGGATCTCTGCGCTTCAGGAGCAGCTGCGTGCGCTTGAGCGTGAGGAGGCGGATCATCTGGCGGGAGGCCCGACCCCCGTGGCAGCGAAGGAAGCACTGCTGCGTGTAGAGGGGGCGCTTGCGGCGGCACGCCAAAGGCTTGCCGCTGTGAAAATGGCGGCTGAGGCGCTGCAAGCAGCAGATGCCACACTGCGCGAGGGTGTGCTTCCGACGCTTGCATCGCGCGCCTCGGATATTTTAAGGCGGCTTACGGGCGGTGCTTACGGGCGCTTGCACGTGTCGGGGGATCTCGTGGCCTTTTTGGAAACCGATGAGGGGCTTTTCCCACTTTCACACTCAAGCGCGGGGGCGCGCGATATTGCGTATTTTGCGTTACGTGCTGCGCTGCTTGAAATGATCACGGAGGAGCCGCTGCCGCTGCTCCTGGACGAGGTCTGTGCGCGCCTTGACGATGCGCGTGCCACGCATCTGCTGGACTTTCTCAGCGCGTATTGCGGGAGCGGTGCACAGTGCTTGCTCTTTACCTGTCACACGCGCGAGGCGCTGCTGCTTGAGGGGCGCCCGTATCGGCATATTTGTCTTGCGTGATCGCGTTAAAATTTTATTTAGGCTTGACACGGTACGTCAAAAATGATATACTGAAGCGGTATGACAGGGGATCTTGCGCCCCCTTATCCTGTAAGATATGGACAGACCGATGATCATTTACCGGCCGTCAGCCTTGGTAGGTGTCTTTGCCGAAAAGCCGATCGACGGGGTGCTTTTGCGTGGCAGCTATGCACAGTCCTACAGTAAAGGAGAGAATAAATGGAATTGGATATCCGTACCGTCAGCACGGCGGCACTGGCCTATTTTGGTGACAGCGTGATCGAGCTTTTTGTGCGTCGGCGTTTGGTAGAGGAGGGCTATGGCTCCTCTAAATCTCTGAATAACCGTGCGCGCCGCTACGTCAGCGCCCCCGCACAGGCCAAGGCAATGGAAAGGCTGCTGCCGCACCTTGGTGAGGAGGAGCTTCACATATTTCACCGCGGTCGCAACGCAGGGCATACCGCTACCCCCAAAAACGCTACGGTAGCGGAATATCGCAGTGCCACGGGCATGGAGGCGCTGTTCGGCTATTTGATGCTGACAGATCAGGAGGCGCGTGCACAGGAATTGTTTGTAATGGCCTTTGAGGAGGAAAATCATGATAGTTAAGTTCAGTTATTATAAGGATGCTAAGAAACGTGCGCTGACAATGAGCTACGACGACGGCAGGGATGCTGATAACCGTTTGGTGCAAATTTTTAATTTACATGGCATACGTGGCACGTTTCATTTGAATTCCGGCTCCTTTGGTAAGGAGCGCTACCTTACGAATGAGGAGGTGCGCGACAAATTTGCATGGCATGAAATATCGGCTCACACCCTCACACACCCGTGGTGTGATAAGATATCCGATGAGGAGCTTATCTATGAGGTGATGGAGGACCGCAAAAACCTGGAACGTCTTTGCGGGTATCCCGTACGCGGTATGTCCTATCCCTTCGGCGTATACACCACACATATGATCGAGGTGCTGAAAAGCCTCGGTATGAAATATGCACGCACGATAAAATCTACCGATTCCTTCAAACTGCCTGAGGATTTTATGACCTGGCATCCTACCTGCCATCACGATAGCCCGAAGCTTTTTGAGCTGCTTGAAAAATTTAAAACGACCCAAATGCCCCTGCCGCTGTTTTACGTGTGGGGCCACAGCTTTGAGTTTAACGCGAAGGATAACTGGGCGCATATTGAGCGCTTTTGCGCTGAGGCAGGCGGGCTTGACGACGTATGGTACGCTACCAATATTGAAATTTACGACTACGTGATGGCTCTGCGTGCGCTGGAATTCACCGCAGATCGCACCGTCGTATATAATCCCACTGCCACTGACGTATGGATCTCGGTGGACGATGCCCCCGTGCGCATTGCCGCGGGCGCTACCGTCAATCTGACAATGCCGTAATTTAAAAGAATATAAAGGAGTCAAAAGATGAACAATCCCGTAATTAAAATTCACGTAAAGGACTTCGGCACCATGACCGCCGAGCTTTATCCCGAAATGGCACCCCTTACCGTGGCAAACTTCCTTTCCTTAATTGAAAAGAAGTTTTTTGACGGACTGATCTTTCACCGCGTGATCGCGGGCTTTATGCTGCAGGGCGGTGGTTACACCACTGAAATGGAGCACAAGGAGTGTGATGCCATCAAGGGCGAATTTGCCATGAACGGCTGCCGTACCAACACCTTAAAGCACACGCGCGGCGTGCTTTCCATGGCACGCACCAGCGACCCCAACTCGGCCTCCTCGCAGTTTTTCGTGATGCACGAGAACGCCCCGCACCTTGACGGGCAGTATGCGGGCTTCGGCAAGGTCATCGAGGGCGATGACGTTATTGATAAGATCGCCGCTGTGAAGACCGGCAGCTACGGCTGGTATATGCAGGATGTGCCCATGACCCCTGTCGTGATCGAAACCATGGAGATCGTTTCCGAATAACGAAATCCCCTTGACCGCCACAGCGGTCAAGGGGATTTTTTAACAGGCTGCGCGTGCTTCGTGCGCGCGGAAATAAAGCGTGGCAATTAAGTTGGCGACTACCATTATAACGTTAAACACGTATACGTAAAATACGTAATTGCAGCCGCTGGTCAGTATTTTTGCAGTAATGCCCGCGGCGTAGCCAAACAGGATCAGCAGCATAAAAGCAAGGCTGGTCGATCTGGCGCTTTTTGTGCGTAGCTTTTTAAATAACGTGATCGGCCAGGATAAGCCAAAGCAAAGGAGCATGATCACCTCAAAAATTTCTGCCATCACAGGATACCTCGCAAAAAACTTTACTTTATTTACAGTATACTATTGACAAATAATAATGTCAAATATATAATAATTATAGAAACCATAACGGAGGGTTATCAACATGGAACTGACGCAATTGCAATATTTTGTCGCTGTGGCAGAAAGCCTGCATATGACGCGCACCGCTGAGCGACTACACGTGGCACAGCCCGCCCTCTCGCAGGCGATCGGGCGTCTTGAGCGCGAGCTTGGCGTGCTGCTTTTCAAACGTGAGCGCCGTCAGCTGACGCTGACCGTATACGGTGAGTACCTACTTGAGCGTCTGCGCACGCCGCTTGCGGTTTTGTCAGGGCTTCCTCGCGAGCTTGCCGATCTTGCCAAGGGCGAGGACGCGACCATTCGCTTGAACGTATTGGCGGCGACCTCCCTGGTGACCGATGCCGTGGTGGCGTATCAGAAGGCGCATCCCGCCACGCATTTCAGATTATCGCAAAACGCCGAAGAGGTAGATTGTGATATTTTAGTGAGCACCGTGCAGCCCTCTGAGTCCTTGTCGGGGGAAGGGGTGCTGATGCTGACCGAGCGCATTTTCCTGGCTGTGCCCGACGGTGGCGCGTATGCAGGGAAAAGCAGTATCGCGCTATCGAGCCTGGCAAATGAAAGCTTTATCTGCCTTGGCGGCTCACGGCATTTCCGCGGTATTTGTGACCGTTATTGCTTGCAGGCGGGCTTTGTGCCGCAGGTGGGATTTGAGAGCGACAATCCCGCGTCGGTGAAAAAGCTGATCGCCGCACACGCAGGTGTTGGCTTCTGGCCTGAATTTTCTTGGGGGCGGTGTGCCGATCCCGACGTGAAGCTTTTGCCCTTCTCTGACGTGGATTGCCGTCGCACGCTCTTGCTGAAAAACAATACCGATGGGGGCTTTAAGCACGAGGGCACCGCATTTTTCAGGTTTTTGTGTGAGTTCGTGCGCGAAAAGCGCGCGGCCGTCATTGGCGAGGAAAAGTAAAAAGGGGGTGAGTCAAATGCAAAAATGCATTTGACTCACCCCCTTCGTTTTTGCTTTGCGGCTAAACACCGCAATTTTTGCCTGTTTTGCAGGCAAAAACCGCAAATTCCGCGCGTCAAAAAAGCCTACCGTCGGCTTTTTTGCGCAGGGACTGCGTAAATGACGCAGCCCCTTTTAAGTTATAAAGGGTGATTGCCCCGCGTTATACACTGAATAGCAGCTCGCCGTAGCCGGGCATAGGCCAGTATTCAGTGGCCGTGAGAGTCTCCATTTCGTCAACCGTTTTTCTTAGACTCTGCATCAGGGGTATCACGTTTTCAAGAAAGCTCTCGGCGATCTTGTCAACACCCACGGCTGTCTTGGCACGGTTGTCTGCCTCGCGCAGGGCACCGAGCGTGTCGTAGGCCTTGGCCGTGAGAGCCGAAAGGCGGGTCACCAGATCGCGCTCGCAGGAAACGTCAGCTGTTTTTACAAATTCCTGCTTGGCTGTGGCGGCGCTCGCCACGTGGCCTGCGTAGCGCGTGACGGCAGGAATGATATCGCGCCCTGCCATATCGATCATCGTTTGTGCCTCAATATTGATGACCTTGGCGTAGTTTTCATACATGATCTCCTCGCGCGATCTCATTTCCACCTCGCTCATAACACCGTGTGCGGTAAAGAGCGCAACGTGCTTTTTGGCGGTGAACATTTTGATCGCCTCGGGGGTAGTTTTCAGGTTCGAAAGACCGCGGCGGGTGGCCTCCTTTTCCCATTCCCCTGAGTAGCCGTTGCCGTTAAACAGAATGCGCTGATGCTTCGTGAAGGTGTCCTTGATCAGCTCTGCAAGGGCGGCGTCAAAGTCCTCGGCCTGCTCTAAGACGTCGGCAAACTGACGGAAGCTTTCTGCCACGGCGGTGTTCAGCACCACGTTTGGCAGCGAGATATTCTGCGAGGAGCCGAGCATACGGAATTCAAACTTGTTACCCGTAAAGGCAAAGGGCGAGGTACGGTTGCGGTCAGAGGTATCCTTGGTAAAGATGGGAACTGAGGGGATACCGAGGTTCATTTTGCCGCGCGCGGAGCCCTTAAAGTCGGTGCCGCTGACGATGGCATCGACCACAGCCTGCAGATCGTCGCCAATGAACATTGAAACGATGGCAGGCGGTGCCTCTGCGGCGCCAAGACGGTGATCGTTGCCTGCGTGGGCAACCGAAATGCGCAAAAGGTCCTGATATTCGTCAACCGCCTTGATGACAGCGGCGAGCATGAGCAAAAATTGCTTGTTTTCAGCAGGGGTCTTGCCGGGCTTAAAGAGATTTTTACCCGTGTCGGTGCCAACTGACCAGTTGTTGTGCTTGCCCGAGCCGCTGACACCCGCGAAGGGCTTTTCGTGCAGGAGGCACACAAGCCCATGCTTTTCGGCAATGCGCTTCATGTAGATCATGATCAGCAGGTTCTGGTCGACAGACATATTGGTGGTGGTAAAAATAGGTGCTAATTCGTGCTGGGCGGGGGCGGCCTCGTTGTGCTTGGTCTTGGAAAGAATACCAAGCTTCCACAGCTCCTCGTCAAGCTCGGCCATAAAGGCGGCGATGCGCGTTTTTAAGGGGCCGAAGTAGTGGTCCTCCAGTTCCTGGCCCTTGGGGGCGGGGGCACCGAAAAGGGTGCGGCCCGTGTAGATCAGGTCGCGGCGCTTTTCAAACATGGCCTTGTCAATGATAAAGTATTCCTGCTCGGCGCCGACGGTCGTGGTGAGGCGCTTGGCGGTCGTGTCGCCAAACAGGCGCAAAATGCGCATGCCCTCACGCGAAATGGCATCGATCGAGCGAAGCAGGGGCGTTTTTGAGTCCAGCGCCTCGCCCGTGTAGGAGCAAAATGCCGTGGGGATATAAAGCGTGCCATCCTTGACAAAGGCGTAAGAGGCGGGGTCCCATGCGGTGTAGCCGCGTGCCTCAAAGGTGGCGCGCAGGCCCCCTGAGGGGAAGCTTGAGGCATCGGGCTCACCCTTGATGAGGCACTTGCCCGAAAACTCCATGACCACCTGCCCACCGGGGGCGGGGGAGATAAAGGAATCGTGCTTTTCGGCAGTGGCGCCCGTCAGGGGCTGGAACCAGTGCGTGTAGTGGGTGGCGCCCTTTTCAATGGCCCAGTCCTTCATGGCGTTTGCTACGACGTCTGCAATAGAGGGGTCGATCTCCTTGCCCTCCTCCATTGTTTTCATCAGAGATCTTGACACCTCGCGCGGCAGGCGCTGGCGCATGACCTCCTCGTTAAATACCATATTACCGAATAATTGAGGCAGATTCTTGTTCATCGTCGTTCAGCCTTTCAGGTGTAGTAGGATATACTTATAATATATAATGCAATTATACAAGGCAGGGTGTTTTTTGTCAAGTGGGGATAATATAAAAAAGCACCCCACAGGGTGCTTTTTTATACTGTTAGTCGATCCACCAGATCTTTTTGTTCACCAATACGCAAAGAATATCAATGACCCATACAAATGCAGCGCCGGGGATGATGGTGAGAATGCCGAGCACGACGCCAAGCAGATTCTCCTTGACCAGGCTTCTGCATACGCGGGAAATGCACCAAACGATGTCAAGTGCAGGTACGCAGAGGATCAGCTTTACAAGCCAGGGCAGATTGTCAAGCGCTTTGATAAGTTCTTTCATAAGACCGCTCCTTTATATGTTTTATCGGGAAGTATCCCAACACTAATAGTATAGCACAGAAAAAATAAAAATGCAATAGTGCCTGAAAAAAGTTTATGGGGGAAGTGGGACTGCTTGCCTCGAGATCTCCGTGCGTTAATTGGTCTGCACGGCGCAAAAAGAGCCCCCCGACAGAGCAAGATCCATCGGGGGGAGCTATTATAAGCGTAAATTATTCTGCGTCCTTTTCGGCAAAGGCGGCGTCGGCAGCGGCATTGGCAGCCTTTGCCTCCTTGCCCTCCTTCACGGCGGTAACTACCATGCTGCCAAGTGCCACAAGGGCAATGACGTTCGGCAGAACCATGAGGTAGTTAAAGAAGTCGGTCAGCTCCCAAACGAGGTCGTTTGAGAAGATGGAGCCAAGGAATACGAACACAACGGCGATCGCGGTGTAAACGACGGTGTACTTCTTGCCAAAGAGGTACTGGAAGTTGATCTTGCCGAAGAAGTTCCAGGAGAGGATGGTCGAGAAGGCGAAGAAGAACAGACAAACGGCCACGAAGATGTTACCGAAGGTCTCACCGAACACCTTACCGAATGCCATTTGTGCGAGGTTGGCCTTGGGGAAGGCTTCGGCAACTGCCTCAAGCAGTCCGCCCTTGGTGGCGCTGTAGGAAAGGGTATTGCCCAGCACGCCGTCACCGGCATACAGGGTGGAGATCACGACGAGTGCGGTCATGGTAAGCACTACAAAGGTAT
>SVSV01000038.1 GCA_015064125.1 Oscillospiraceae bacterium | reverse complement strand
AACACCGCAATTTTTGCCTGTTTTGCAGGCAAAAACCGCAAATTCCGCGCGTCAAAAAAGCCTACCGTCGGCTTTTTTGCGCAGGGACTGCGTAAATGACGCAGCCCCTTGCCATTTATTATGCATTTCGATACAGGAGATTAACGTAGTATTCGATAATATCCACACAGCGCTCGAAGCCAAGCTCCTCGGTGTTCAGGCACAGATCGTAATTGCGTGCGTTATCCCAGTCGCTGCCCGTGTAGTAGCGGTAGTAGGTGCTGCGTGCGCGGTCGATCTTTTCGATCTTGCGCTCGGCCTCCCTGCGTGAAAGACCGTAGAGCTCGACCACTTTGTCAATACAAAAGTCCATAGAGGAGTAAATGAAGATGCGCAGTACGTTTTTCTTATCCGCCAGTATGTGGTCGGCACAGCGGCCGACGATCACACAGTCCTCCTTTTCGGCAACCTCCCTGATGACCTTTGCCTGAAAGTTGAAAAGATTATCGTCAGAGGTAAATTCGCCGCGATCGGGCGGAATGATCTGCTTGCCGTAAGAGCGGTCATAGCGCTTGAAAAACGCAACCTTTCCCGCTTCGTCGGCCTTGTCGAACAGATCAAGGCTGATGCCGCTTTTCTCGGAGGCCAGCTCCATGATTTCGCGGTCGTAAAAATGAATGCCAAGACGTTCGGCAAGCATTTTGCCGATGGTGCGTCCGCCACTGCCAAAGCCGCGAGAGATCGTTACGGTGAAGTTTGTCATAAGTGCCTCCTTGTGCATCCCTCTTGGGGATGCGTGTGATTATATTTATTATAGCACCCTATTTTTGTTTTGTCAAAGGGTATTCGCGGCTTTTATGCAAGAAGTCTTGACAAATTTTCCGATTTATGCTATGATAACTCCCGCGAGAAGCCGCAGGTGTATTTGATACACGGTGTTCCTTGCGGGTGTGTGCGAATTCATTTCGCCACACACCACTCGTTACACTTTGCGGGTGTGTGCGAATTCATTTCGCCACACACCACTCGTTACACTTTGCGGGTGTGGCGAAATAGGCATACGCATAAGATTTAGGATCTTACGCCGTGAGGCGTGCAGGTTCGACCCCTGTCACCCGCACCAAACAAAAAGGGCTCCCGAATGGGTGCCCTTTTTGTTTGGTGTCCGGTACGGTGCCGAACCCTGCCGCGTGCAGGAAGCGAAGCGTTCGCAGGCATAGTGCCGCGGCAGAAAAGAATGCCGATCTTGCCGAAGGCAAAACCTCACTATCCGAAGGATAACTTCGCTTACGAGGTAAACATCACTTGCCCGAATGAGCAAGCTTAATTGGGCGATCTGCTTTGTCGCAGGTCGCCGTTGTACGGTATTTACGTTGCTCATATTCTGATTCCCGGAAGCATACAATGAAATGACTTCAAAAAAGGAGAGGGAATATGGAACAACGTGAAGATAAGTTTTGGTGCACACAGGCACAGATGAATACCCAAAGCGTTAATTTTGAGATGAACGGTGAGCTTTCCCTGCCCGATTATTTGGGTGAGATCAGCCGCTTGCTCCGCGTGTGGCCGCGAGTGATGCCGCCGCGGCGCTTCATCAGCGGCGGCAATGCGGAATTTTCAGGGCGTGTCTGCTACGACGTGCTGTATGCAGGGGCGGACGGACGGCTGTACCATACCGATATGGAGGATACCTATACCTTTTCCGTGTCGCTGCAGGAGCAGGGCGCAGAGCCGTGTGCGTTTCTTGTGCCCGATGTCGTGGTGGGTCGCGTAGTGGCACCGCGGCGCCTTGCCGTGCGTTGTCGCATGCATGCGCAGGTAGAGAGCTATCAAAGCAGGAGCGTTGGAGTTTCGCTGTCACCCGAGGAGCAGGAGCAGGTTTCTGTGCTGGGGGATGCTGTGGAGTGCGGTCGGCATTTTACTACGGTGAGCGATACGCTTGAATTACAGGAGAGCTTTGATGTGCAGGGACGGGCTCCGCAGGTGATCTTTGCACGCGGCGAGGTGTTTTTGCCTGAGGTCACGGCTATGCACGACGGCGTGCGCTGCCGCGGCGAGGTGGTGGTGAGCTTACTTTGCCGTGAGGAGGGCGAGCAAGCGGAGGGGGAGAGTGTCTTGCCCTTTGCAGTTACGCGTTCCTTGCCCTTTGCGGTTGAGTTGCCGCTGGAGGGTGTGTGCGGTGAGGATATGGCCCGTGCCGTTGGCACGGTGGATACACTGCGCGCAACGGTTGAGGGAAGCCGCGTTTCACTGTCGGCAGGCGTTTTGCTGCAGGCTGAGGCCGCAGGGCATGAGACAGTGCCTTTTATAAAAGACCTGTTCATGCCTCATATGCAGACCGAGTGTCGCGCTGCGCCGCAAAAAAATTGGGTACCTACGGTTTGCAAAAATCAAAATTATACGCTCGGCGCAACGCCTACGCTCGCTGAAATCGGCTTACCCCCGGAGGCTGTCGTGGTAGATGCCTGTGCTGACGCTGAGATCGGCGAAAAGATTTGCAAGGAAGGACAGATCACCGTCAGAGGCAATGTACACTGTCACTTGCTGTACCGTGCAGGAGAGGAATGGGGTGTGGGTGAGGCAAAGATCCCGTTTTGTATCACGCTTGACGGCACGTCTGAAGCGACCTTGGCGCTTGCCTCGGTGCCGATGTGCCGTGTGCAGCAGGAGCAAGGACGGTTGCGCCTTGCACCCGAGCTGGTCCTTTCTGTGCTTGGTGGCATTTCAGTCGGCTTTTCGCCGGTACAGGAGGTACAGTTTTTGCCGATGCAAAGCAACGTCGCCTGCGACCTTGAATTTTATTATCCCGCAAAGGGTGAAACGATCTGGGAGATCTCGCGGCGCTTTGCGCTGCCACCCGAGGAGCTTGCTGCTGCCAACGGACTCGATGCCACGTCCCTGTTGGCGCCCGATGTGTGGGGGGAAACGGCTTATCTGATGCTGCCGTCAGCGGTAAAATAAATGCGTGTCGCGCGCAAGCGCACGATAAAGTTATTATAATTAATTAAAATGCACAAAAAAAGTGCCGTATTTTTCAAAAAACTTATTGACAAAAAGCAGAAGTTGTATTATAATGGGTGTACCAATATTAAAAGGAAGGTGCTAACCATGCGTAAAATTATTGCAGTTCTGTTAACTGTGCTTATGATTGCGTCCGTGCTTGCAGCGTTGCCTGCCTCTGCCGCAACATATGACGGTTCTACCAAGACTGATGCTCCCTCGCTCTTTATTTCCGAGATCGCTGCCTATACTCACACCATGGAGTATGTTGACGATCAGAAACAAGGAACCAATACCCACGCGCTTGACTTTATGGAGATCTACAACAACGGCAGTGCCAGCGTTGACCTCTCCACGATCAGCATTCTGCGCGCTGTGGATTTCGCTTCTCCCGCAGATGACGAATCCCCCTATGCCAAGCTTCATCCGTTCCTGACCAAGCGTTATGATGAGCTTTGGGTACGTGACAAGAAGTTCATTGCCAAGGTTGACATTCCTACCGGCAAGATCATCGGTGATTCCCTTGCTGATATGTATGGCGCATTTACGGATGCCGACGGTGATATTTCCAACGGTATCACCAACGACGTTGTTTTCGATTTCCTGACCAACAGCGGTGTGAGCACGACGCTTGAAAGCGGCAAAAATGCGATCATCTGGTTCATCAATGAGAAGACCGTTGCCTGGATGAGGGCTAAGAGCAGCGCTGATTTCAGCTTCAACCCGAGAAATGCATTCTTGAAGGAGTTTTATCCCAACATGGCTGCGTCCGAGTATGCCAACTACCCGATCATCATGGTTTGGGGCTGGGGTGACACCTTTATTTATGACGATACCACGAACGGTATTATAAGTGGCGACCCTGCCAATAACATGTTCACGCTGACCAATATGCCTGCTCACAACGAGAAGGAATACAGCTACATGTTCGCTCTTGCTCAGAAGAGCTGGAACCTTGAAGACGACGCAGCAATTGTAAGCGGCGCTCTGAATTCCAAGATCTACAGCTTGACCCGCTTTGGCGCTTTCTTTGACACCGAGGACGAGTTCAAAAACGAGAGCCTTAATGACTATTCGGGCGCTAAGTCGGATGCTCCCGCAGTCTTTACCGTTGCAAACAAGACTCCTTACGTTCCCAATGCTTACGATAAATTCCTTGACGAGGGCGCTGCTCAGCCTACGGATTACTGTGCCGCAGGTATCGTTGGCTCTTACATGGAAACCGGTATCATCAACTGGAGCGCTGGTGAGACCACTCCCGGCACGATGCCCGTATGGCAGTGGGCTATGCTTGACCCCGGTCACGCAAACGCACCCGATGCACTCAAGACCTCCGGTGCAGTTGACAACGCTAAGGTTCAGGCAGTGATCGATGCTTACATTCAGAATCTTGGTTACGTAGACGATGGCTCTACGGGCCGTGAAGAGACCAATAAGGGTCCGATCGAGTTCGAATCTCAGGAATCCATTGCAAACCGCTTTAACAACGCAAACAAGAAGGAAGAGGATGATAAGTCCTGGTTCGAGGAGAACCTTGTTCTGGTCATCATCATCGCTGCAGTTGTTGTTCTTGGCGGTGCAGCCGCAGTTGTAGTATTTGTAGTGATCCTGCCTAAGAAAAAGAAGGCAGCCGCTGCAGCCGCAGCTGAAGCAGAGGTAGCCGAGGCTCCCGCAGAGGAAGCTCCCGCTGCTGACGACGCACAGGAATAATAAGATCAACGGTGTTAAAACCGTAATCGAAGGGGCTGTCACTCTGTGTGACAGCCCCTTTTTGTGGCCTTAGTGGGAATAAAAAGGAACGTGCCGCGTGGGCTGTACTCCAAAAGACGGTTTTTAAATTCAACAGAATACGGTACCTACCGACAGAAAAGAGGACAGAAATGTTTTACATTCTCTGTCCTCTTTTCGTTATAAGCACTGTATTTACGCTCAAAAATGCGGATGGATGAATTGACGGCAAGCTGTCATGAATTGAAGCCTTATAGCTTCATGATTTGAAATCTACCGATTTCATGAATTGAATTGCCCTGCGTTTTAATGCCGAAGACCATTCATGCACCGAAGGTGCAATGAATGGCGTGAGCCAATTCACGTCCGCAAGGGCAATTCATTGCGTAGTGGCCTTGAGGGCACTACGCATGGGCTTGCTGTCCTTTTTACCAAGTGGCAGTATCTTCACAAAGCGTGGTGGTGGGTTTGACGGTCACATTTTCCGGCACACAAAGCATGATAAAAACGTTTTCGTGACGGTAGGCGTGAAATCGCACGCCGTGAGTGCTTTCAAAGTCGGGGGCAAGGGTGTCAGTGGCGGAAAGATGCTCGCCAAGTCCGTTGCCGCAATATTTGGCATAGGCCTCTTTTCTTGTGAAAATACGCGTAAAGCAGGCGGCGGGATCATGGGCGGCAGCAAGACGTTTTTGCTCATACGGTGCGAAAAAACGCGTGGAGAACGCAGATATCCTTTCAGCGTCAAAGTTGGTCAATAGCTCGGCATCGACGCCTACACGGGGCGCGTTTTCGCTTTGCAGCAGGGCACAAACAGCAAGCCCTTCGGTGTGTGACAGATTGAAGTCAACAGTGTCACAGTAGGCAAGCATAGGCTTCCCTGATGGGGCCTTTTTCAGAGCCGATGGAAGCTTCAGCTCCAAAAGCAGCTTCTGTAGCAGCGCGTGTGCCACGGCACTGCCATGTGCACGGGCCTCAGCGCGGCTGATGTGCGGCCCGTCAACTGTCTGATGACGTAAATATAGCATCATAGACTTTTGATCCTTGCAAGACAAGCATCACAAATATAGCTGTCGTCAATGCGGTTCAGACCGTCGTGCGTGTCGCAAAGCGCACAGGTGGGCAGGCATTTTTTCAGAATGATCGATTCACCCTCAGTGAAGATCTCAAGCTTGTCATCGGTGTTGATGTGAAAGGCGCGGCGCAGCTCCTTGGGCAATACGATCCTGCCAAGATCGTCAACAGCGCGCGTAATGCCGGTGGATTTCATAAAAGCCTCCTTTTAATTACAATTGATGTCATGTACGACATTATTATACCTTGTCAAAAAGAAAAGGTCAAGGGCGAAAAATGGAAATTTATGGTTTTTTAACAAATGCTGTCGTAATTTGTCAAAAACGCGCGGCTATTGTAAAATATCCGTATATGGGGTGAAAAAACGGCATGCTCGCAGCAAAATATATTGATTAAATCACAGGGCATGGGCAAATACTTTTGATAAAATACGGAAAAAAGGAGGCACGCTTATGTTACGTGGGTGTCAGAAGCAAATGATCGTACTGCAAACACAGCAAAGCGCCATTTTCGAAAGCGCTTTTTTCGTGCTGAGGCCGGAGAATGGCAGCGCGCAGCACGACGATATGCTGGCAGAAGCAAACCGCATTATCGGCGAAGGGGTCACGGTACGTAAAAAAAGGCGGCGTTTTTGGTGGGCGCTTGCATCGTTTTTGTTGGGGGCCCTGCTTGGCGCCGGAATTTTTGCACTCTTTTCTTTTTTGTATCGTGGTTGACCCTTGACAAGCGCACATAATTTGTGTATAATAAATAATATATTAAAAATGGATACGTGCGCCATGCGCACGCGCACGATAGAAATTCAGGGGGAGCAAGCCGCTGTATGCGCTCGTTTGTAGGGCTTCTTCTCTGCTTTTTTGAAAAAATCATAAGGAGGATCTATGCCGAAGGTAAAAAAGGATAAAGGAAAAATACGTATTATACCGCTTGGCGGCTTACACGAGGTCGGTAAAAATATTACCGTCATCGAATATGAAAACGATATGATCGCCGTGGACTGCGGCGTGGCATTTCCCGACGAGGATATGCTGGGCGTCGATCTGGTGATCCCCGACATCACGTATCTTGAGCAAAATCAGGACCGCTTGCGCGGTATTTTCCTCACGCACGGGCATGAGGATCATATTGGTGCCTTGCCATATGCATTGCGTACCGTTAACCCGCCGATCTACGGCACCAAGCTGACGCTTGGCATTTTAAAAAACAAATTGCAGGAGCATTCGCTGCCCTGGGCGCCCGATCTGCGCACCGTGAGCGCAGGCACTACCGTGCGCGCAGGCGCACTGAACGTGGAGTTCATCAGGGTCAACCACTCGATCGCAGATGCATGCTGCCTGGCCATTCACACGCCCCTTGGCACGCTGATCCATACGGGTGACTTTAAGCTGGACATCACGCCGATCGAGGGCGAGATGATGAATATCGCAAGGCTTGGCGAGCTTGGAAAAAAGGGCGTTTTGATGCTGATGTGCGAATCCACCAATGCCGAGCGCCCGGGGTTCACCCCGTCTGAAAAAAAGGTGGGCGCCTCGCTTGAATATATTTTCACCAAAAATCCCGACAAACGCATCGTTATTTCCACCTTCTCCTCAAACGTGCACCGTGTGCAGCAGATCATTGACGTGAGCGCACGTCATGGCAGAAAGGTTGCGATCACGGGGCGCAGTATGCTGAATATCGTGGGCGCCGCCGTGGAGCTTGGCTATATGAAGGTGCCCGAGGGCGCGCTTGTCGATATCGGTGATATCAAGCGCTACCGTCCCAATCAGCTCACACTCGTGACAACGGGTAGCCAGGGCGAGCCGATGTCGGCGCTTTACCGTATGGCATATTCCGATCACCAGCAGGTGACGCTCGGTCGTAACGACCTGGTGGTGCTCTCCTCGCACGCTATTCCCGGCAATGAAAAGCTGGTGGGGCGCGTGATCAATGAATTGGCACGCAACGGCGTGGAGGTGCTGCATGACGCGGCGCTTGAGGTGCATGCCTCGGGTCACGCGTGCAGCGAGGAGCTGAAGCTGATGATGGCGCTGACAAAGCCCCGCTATTTCATGCCGATCCACGGCGAATGCCGTCATATGAGCGCAAACCGTGAGCTTGGTCTTGAAATGGGCATTGCCGACCGTGATATTTTCCTCTCGGAGATCGGTCGCGTGCTTGAGATCGATGGCAAGGGTGCGCGCTTTGCAGGTACTGTGCCTGCGGGTCAGGTGTTGGTAGACGGATACGGCGTTGGCGACGTTGGCAACATCGTGCTGCGCGATCGCAAGCATCTGTCGCAGGATGGGCTTATCGTAGTCGTTGCTACGGTGGATGAGGATAGCTCGCTGCTGCTGTCGGGGCCCGACATCGTGTCACGCGGATTTGTTTACGTGCGCGAAAACGAGGCACTGATGGAGGAGGCACGTAAGCTTGTCACACGTTCGCTTGAAAAATGCCTTGGCGGCAGGCAGGCGCATGATCACGTTTATCTTAAAAATACCGTGCGTGACGAGCTTTCCAAGTTCTTATACGCGAGAACGGGCCGAAAGCCGATGATCTTGCCCGTTATCATGAATATTTAATTTTGATATCATTCACAGGGCGTTCAATGCGAAAACACCTTGGTTGATTATAATAAAGTCAAAGACGATACAAAAATTCGAAAGGCGGTTCCTTAACATGGGAAAAGGAAACAGAACAAAAAAACAACAGGCCACAGACTTGCTCAGTGGCACGAAGAAAAGGGCGGCAGCTAAGGGCATGCCCACGTGGGTAGGCACGCTTATCGTGGTTGGCGTGCTTGTGGTAGCGCTGCTTGCCTGCACCTTCTTTGCACTCAACTCCCGCGGTGTATTTTTGCGCAATAAGGTTATTGCTGAAACCGAGCATTTTGAAATTACCGTGCCGATGATGTCCTACCTCGTATATACCGAGTATCAGGAGTGGGTCAATACCTATAAGGACACGGGCTATATGCAGTACATCAAGGGCGAGGGCGGCAGCGGCCTGAATACCTCTTTGCCCCTGCGCGATCAGATCTACAGCTCCAAAACCGACGAGACCACGGGCGTTACCACTACCAAGACCTGGTTTGATATGTTTGCGGAGAACGCTGCTACCAGCGCCGAGCAGATCCTGGTGCTCTGCGAGCAGGCATACCGTTACGGCGTGACCCTTAACGAAGAGGACTATGCCAACATTGATAACGCGATCCGCATGCTTGAGCTCTACGCTGCATACAGCGGCTACACGACCTCGGGCTATATTGCCTCTATGTACGGCAGAGGTGTTGGTGAAAAGGACCTGCGCGCTATCATGGAGATGACTGAGCTTGCAACCAAGATGACCGACATTAAAATGGACGAGTTTGAGGCAGGTGCCACCGATGTGCGCCTTGACAAGTATTTTGAAGAGAACAAGGGTGATCTGGCGGTTTACGTAGACTACATTTCCTACACCTTTACATCGGAGTTTAAGGTGGTGGCTTCGACCGAGGAAAATGCCGCTGCTAAAAATGAAGAGGCATATCAGAAATTTGTAGCCGAGAAGGAGAAGATGCAGGCGCGCGTTGATGCGCTGGCTGCTTGCACGACTGCCGAGGAATTCTCCAACCTTTTGATCGAATATCTGAAGGAAGACGGCAAGGACGCCACCGAGGCCTTTAACATTCAGTCCGAGGCACACCACATCAATTACAAAAAGACCGACGATTCTTCCAATGCGCTTGAAAAGTGGCTTTTCGGTACCGAAACGCCCGTGAAGGCAAACGACACTAAGGTGATCACCACCCCCGGTGAGCCCGCCCGTGAGGAGGGCAAGGGCGATGGACCTGAGCCCACCTACAACTATTCTAACTCCAAGGCAACCTTCACTGCTTGCTTTGTGCTTAAGCCCGTACACCGTGACGAGGCCAAGCTGCAAAATGTAGGTCATATTCTCTTTAAGACCGATACCTTCAAGGATCTCAAGGACACCTCCAAGCTTTCGGGCAAGACCAAGGAGCTGGCACAGTCCCTGCTTGACCAGGGCAAGACCGTCTCCGCTGAGACGATGGCCAAGGCTCTGATCGAGCTGATGATCGCTGAGGGTAAGGTCACGACTGTTACTGACAGCGATACGGGCAGGACCTATTACCGTATCGATAAGGAGGCCTTTAAGGAATACGGCGAGGCCTATACCGAGGACAGCAACGTGTTCTATGAGGACGTTACCAGAGGCCAGATGGTAGAGAGCTTTGATGCTTGGCTTTACAGCTCTGACCGTATGCAAGACGAGATCTCCGGCACGGCTGTGAAGACCACCTATGGCTATCACATCATGTTCTATGACGGTGCGAGTGAGGAGATCAACTGGAAGGCCGCTGCACGCGAAAAGCTGACCGGTGCTGATTACGAAGCATGGTTCAAGGCGTGCTCTGAGGCTACGAAGATCGACGTAACCGCTAAAAACTGGGATAAGATCGATTGATTTTACAGGGGCTGTCGCTGTATGGCGGCAGTCCCTGCCTCATTGCATATGCAATGAAAAAATCGCCATACTATGAAGTAAGTCTTGTGTGCGGTTATTTTGAAAGGAGTCATATGGTACTCAATACAAAGCAAACGACCGTCGCGTATCGCTGTCCACATTGCGGTACGGGCGTTATGAGCGCGGTCAGCCCCTTTGCTCTGCGCGGGAATATGGTGCGCTTGAAGTGTACCTGCGGTCAAAGCATGATGGAGATCGAGCCTGCGGGTGAGGGCAAGGTGCGCTTGAAGGTGCCTTGCATTATTTGCCCCAAGCCCCATCACTATACGATCAGTGAGAAAATGCTGTTCGGTGAGGAGCTGTTTTTGCTCCCGTGTGCTTATTCGGATATCAATATTGCCGCTATGGGTGAGCTTAATCACGTCAAGGCTGAGCTCGCGCGCACCGAGCTGCAGCTGCTGGATCTGATGGAGCAGAACGGCATCAGCGATTTCAAGGCCCTGCACGAGGAGGCCGAGGCTGCCGTGAGCGATCCACAGGTGCTTGATATACTGATGTTTGTGATCCGCGACCTTGATGAGGAGGGCAAGATCTATTGCCGCTGTGAAAAAAGAGAGGGCGAGGAGGGGGATTACGACGTGGAGGTCACGCCCAAGGGCGTTACGGTCACCTGCCGTCGCTGCGGTGCCACCAAGACCCTGCCTGCCGATTCCTTGCTTGACGCCCACGAGTTTTTAAACGCTACCGAGCTATATCTTGATTAAATACCAACAGCCCCGCGCCGATTTGTCGGCGCGGGGCATTTTGTTTGCCCTTTTCGACAAAATTCCTCAGGCTACATATACTGAAAATGGGCGGCGTTTGACGTCCGCCCGAATTTCAAGGCACCGTACGGTGCCTTTGGTATAAGGAGAACACGTTGATTAGCAATTATAACGGTGACCCGCTTTTTCGCTTTTTGGAGGAAAGTGAGTCGCCTCGCTTAAACTGTCGCGGCGAAGAGATCGAGCGCCCCTCACGCGGTCAAAACGACTGTATGTCGGGTAGAAGCCTTGCTATGGTCTATTCGCCCTGCCAGGAATTTGAGGGGCTTTACGAGGGGGAAGCGGCCTTGATGGCCGGTACCATCTTCCGTGAGCTGGAAAAGCCGTTTTACGGTGCAAGGAGGCTCAAATGAATATGCCTGTAACCGAGAGCCGCGCTCAGCTGCTGCGGCGTATTCAAGCCGAGGATTTTGCTCTTTATGAGGTGGCGCTGTATCTCGATGCGTATCCCACCAATAAAAAGGCGTTGGCCTTTTACAAGGAGCATCGTGCGGCGTTGATGGCCTTAAAGGAGGCCTATATGGAAAAATACGGCCCCTTAACGATTTACGACAATAACAGCCAGGACGAATGGCAATGGGTAAAGGGCCCCTGGCCCTGGGAAAGGGAGGCAAACTGATATGTGGATTTATGATAAAAAGCTGCAATTTCCCGTAAAGATCAAAAACCCCAATGCCAATTATGCCAAGATCATCATCAGTCAGCTGGGTGGCCCCGATGGTGAGCTTGCCGCCTCACAGCGGTATTTACACCAGCGGTACAGCATGCCCTACGACAAGGTAAAAGGGATTCTTACCGATGTCGGGACAGAAGAGCTGGCGCATCTTGAAATGATCGCGGCGATCTTGTATCAGCTTACCAAGGGGCTTTCTCCCGAGGATATCAAGAGAGCGGGTATGGATATCTATTTTGTCGACCATACCGCAGGCCTTTATCCGCAGGCTGCCTCTGGCGTGCCCTTTGATATGAAATACGTGGGCGTGAAGGGCGACGTGATCGCTGACCTGAATGAGGATCTTGCCGCAGAGCAAAAGGCGCGTGTCACGTACGACAATATTTTGCGTATGGTTGACGACCCTGACGTGCGTGAGCCTATTAAGTATTTGCGCCAGCGCGAGCTGGTGCATTATCAGCGATTCGGCGAAGCACAACAATCGAAGTGGAATGATGACGGCGGAGCAGCTGACAAAACCGCTCGAAATAAGGCTTTTTAAGTACATAAAAGGAGGATTTAAAATGAAGCTGTTTAAGTGTATTATCATGCTGATTTTAGTTTTAATTACTATACGGACAGGCTAAGATGTTTTATTGACGAAAATACCACAGCAGTAGCATTTTTCGTGTAAGAAAAAGGGGGTGAGTCAAATGCAAAAATGCATTTGGTACTCACCCCCGTCGTTTTTGCTTTGCGGCTAAACACCGCAATTTTTGCCTGTTTTGCAGGCAAAAACCGCAAATTCCGCGCGTCAAAAAAGCCTACCGTCGGCTTTTTTGCGCAGGGACTGCGTAAATGACGCAGCCCCAAAACAAAATGTTTATTTAAATTAGAAAGAAGGAAAGTAGCACCGCTAATCCTCCAGAAAAGATTTTGGTATAATTTACGGCGTATTCAGAATAATCTTTTGAATATTTCCATTGTAAATACTTGCTAAATTTTCGTTGAAATAGCGATGCAAGAATAGAAATACAAAGTAAAATTGTGATGTAAATAGAATATCCTGAAAAATGTGGCTTTATGACAAATCGTATAAGGACAATTATAAAACACAAAATAGAATACCAAGAATTCTTGATTAAATGTGATAGTAAATATTTATTAAAAATATACTTTTCTTTTTGTTCAAAAACTTTTGGCTCATATGCTATGGTGGTATGACACATCGGGCACTCAGTTTCAGCATCTATTCGCATTTTGCATCTAGGACAAATTTTCATACGCCAACTCCATCTTAGTAGTACTCAGTATTTTATAGTTATTATATCACAAATGCAGTTTATTGTAAATACTCAGAGCCACCCAAATATATTGTTTCATTACCGCCATTAAATGTAGACAATACTTTGGTTTCAACTTGATAATAAAGTTTGCTTGTTGGATAAATAGTAACATTATGCCTGATTGTTAATAAAGAATTCTAATAAAATGCGCTTTGGTATAGAGGACAAGACGCAAATCATATTTTAATAAAAGAAAAATATTCGCAAAAGGAAGGAGACGGACTGCATGGTAAATTATGTCTCACAGACATGGGAGCAGAAAATCGGTAATAAAATCGTGTCGATTACCAATTTAACCCCTCAATTTTCTGCGGATGAAAAAAGAAAATTAAAACTACAAATAGAAGAAAAATTATATGATGTTTTTTATAAATATATGTCCTGTAAACCTTGAAGAAAAGGGCTGTTATGGTATACTATATATGTCAGCAGCTCCGCTTCTTTTTGCGAAGAAGGGAGTAAAAATTGAATCTTTTTGACGCAATTTATGCAAGACAATCGGTTGACAGGATAGACAGCATATCCGTTGAAAGTCAAATCGAGTTTTGTAAGAAGGAAGTGACAGGAGAAGGTTTTAAAGTTTATACCGACAAGGGTTATAGTGGCAAAAATATAGACCGCCCTGCGTTTCAAGAGTTGTTGCGTGATATTGAGGCAGGCAAAGTAAACCGTGTTATCGTTTACCGTCTTGATCGTATCAGCCGTTCGGTGCTTGATTTCGCCAATTTAATCGAAGTGTTTCAAAAGAATCGTGTTGACTTTGTCAGCACAATGGAGAAATTTGATACTTCAACACCTATTGGCAAGGCTATGCTGATGATCGTTATGATCTTCGCACAGCTTGAGCGTGAGACCATTCAGCAGCGTGTTATTGATGCTTATTCATCACGAAGTAAACGCGGATTCTATATGGGTGGGAGAGTACCGTTTGGATTCGAATTGGTTGAAACAAATATAGACGGAATACGAACCAAAATGTATAAGCCAATCGAGGAAGAAGCAGAGATTATTAGATTGATATTTTCAATGTACTCAAAACCTCAAACCTCGTTCGGTGACGTTATGCGCTACTTAGAAGAGCACGGCATACGAAAGCGTGACGGTAAACTCTTTAATCGAAGCCGATTGCGTGATGTGGTAATCAACCCTGCATACGTTAAAGCCGACTATCAGCTTTATGAATTTTTTAAATCGCAAGGCACAAACATTGTCAACACTCCTCAGGATTTTATCGGTATAAACGGAGCGTATCTTTATTCGGGCGACAATCTTAAGCGTAAATCAATATCCTTAGTAGGTCACACATTGGTCCTTGCACCGCATGAGGGACTTGTTGATTCGGCAACGTGGATTAAATGCCGTTCAAAATGCCTTAACAACAGGAGCGTAGCAAAGCCGGTCAAGGCAAAGGCAACGTGGATTGCGGGCAAGATCAAATGTGCACATTGCGGCTACGCGTTGACCGCCAAGATCTACCGTTGCAAGACGAAATCCGATAACCGCTATTATCTCTGCACTAATAAATACCACGCCGGTGGTTGTCATTTTGGCTCACTTGATGCTGATGTTGTAGATGACATTGTATTCAAAGAAATGCAGAAGAAATCAGCGGAGTTTCAAACACTGTCAAAGAAAAAGCAGGACGGATGTAATCTGCAAGTTATAAAACTTAAAACACGTATAGAAGAGATTGACAAAGAAATATCTTCTTTGCTCGAAAAAATCACTTCGGCAAACGATACGGTGATGCAGTACATAAACAACCGCGTTGCCGAGCTTGATGCCGAGAAGAAGGAACTTGGCGCTGAGATTGTATCTCTTGACAATAACCATGCAAACGATGTGGGAGAAATCAGCGGATATTTTGAGCATTGGGATGAATTGTCGGTTAGCGACAAAATTACGGTGGTTGACTGCCTGATAGAGCGTATAACCGCCTCAAAAGAAAGCATTGAAATCAAGTGGAAAATATAAAAATAGAAGACGCCGCAAAAGCATTTCACCATTGTTGTTCTGGCGATGCGCTGCGTATTGCACAGGATAATCTCGACAGCAAAAACTTTTACGCGTTTAATCCCTCGTTTGATAAGTGAAAAGAAAAAACAGGCACTACGGTGCCTGTTTTTTCTTATTTTACGGGGTGCTCGGCAATGTAGGCCTCCAAAATATCGGCGGCAACGCCTACCAGCTCAGCACAGGGGCGCTTTTGGTAATAGGCGGCTGTGCGGTCACTGGGGGTGCTGGCGGTATCCTGACCCTCGGTGCCAAGCAGGTCGCGGCAGATAATACTGCCGCCCGCCCGCTCGCGAAAAAGCGCGCAAAGCGCTTGTACGGCACCGTAGTGCGCGGCCTTGGCGTTCTTATCCTCGGTGTTGTCATAGCCGTAGAGCGCGCCTGCCACCAGGCACATGCCCGAAACGGCACCGCAGACCTCGCGCTGACGTCCAAGCCCCCCACCGAAGGGTGCGGACAGACGCAGGGCAGTTTTTTCGTCAAAGCCCGTATAGTCGGTAAAGGCTAAAAAAACGGCTTGTGCACAGTTGCAGCCCGATTTGAAATGTTGCATGGCAAGCTCACGTTTTGACATGGGGTTCTCCTTTTATAAATGACGTTGTCTTATTATAACATAA
>SVSV01000037.1 GCA_015064125.1 Oscillospiraceae bacterium | reverse complement strand
TAGCTCGAAAAGGCCGTAGCCCCCAGCCCTAAATAGCACGCCCCCAGCTCCCCCAGCAGCTTGCCGCATAAATTGGCACCAAGGCCGCCTATACTTTCCAGCCTCATTTCAAAATAGCCGTTTTTGCCTACCGTTGGCAGGGTAACGGTAAACGGTGCATTGCTTTCTTTTATCATTCGTTGCTCACCTCTTTTACAAGACAGTATGCGCCAAAAACAAAAAAAGCATACAAAAGCCTCATAACGGTATTAAAAAAGCGTGTTATCCAAAGATAACACGCTTTTTATCAGGCAAGCTCCTCAGCCAGTGCCTGCAAGGCCGCTTCGCTTTCCTCATTCAGTGCGGAAAGTATCTTTACGCTTGTTTCGGTAAACGTAAGATCACGGCAGGGCTCCAGCATAGCGCGCATGTGCTTTGCCGCGGTAGGCATCCAGCTGCCGTTTTCGATCAGCGCCACGGTCCTGGCTCTGAAATTACGCTCGATCAGATGATGAATAAATTCACGCATGGGTGGGAAGATCTCGGCGTTGTAGGTCGTTGTAGCCAGCACCAGCTTGCTGTAGCAAAAGGCCGCTGCTACGGCTGCGGACATATCAGCGCGTGCCAGATCATACAGCTCGACCTGACAGCCCTTTTTACGCAGCAGCTCACCCAGCTGCTCTGCCGCCTGCTTTGTGTGACCGTAAACCGAGGTGTATGCGATCACAACACCCTCTTTTTCCACCCCGTAGGAGGCCCAAGTTGCGTAAAGTGATATATAAGAGGCAAGGTCCTCCGTCAGCACAGGGCCGTGCAGGGGACAGATGATAGATACGTCAAGTACAGAGAGCTTTTTTAAAAGCGCCGTGACCTGTGCACCGTATTTCCCAACGATGCCGATATAATAGCGACGCGCTTCTGTCACCCACTCGTCACTAACGTCGAGCGCACCGAATTTGCCGAAGGCGTCTGCTGAAAACAGCACCCTGTCGGCTATATCATAGCTGACGATCACCTCGGGCCAATGGACCATAGGCGCGGTATAAAACTGTAACGTGTGCTTGCCAAGTGCGAGCGTGTCGCCCTCGTTTACGGCACGGTGACGTTCACCCTGCACAACACCGTAAAAGCCTTTCATCATACCGAAGGCCTTTGCCGAGGCGACCAGCACGACCTCGGGATATGCTGCAAGCAGGGCGGTGATGCTGGAGGAATGGTCGGGCTCCATGTGCTGTATTACCAGATAGTCGGGTGCTCGATCACCCAGCACCTCGCGGATATTCGTCAACCACGCGTTTGTAAAACGGGCGTCAACGGTATCCATAATTGCCACCTTGTCGTCAATAATTACATAAGAGTTATAGGCAATACCGTTCGGTACGCGGTATTGCCCCTCAAACAGGTCTACCTCGTGGTCGTTTACGCCTACGTAAATAATATCGTTTGTAATTTTCATCATTTCCTCCGTTTTAAATCAGCAATAACCAATGGCATAGCCGCCAAGCAGCAGCAGGCTTGTGGCAAGTAGCATTACAAGCTGAAATGCCCACGTCCATTTAAACCACTTTACGTAACTTACCCCCGCAAGCCCGAGGCTAATCAATAATACAGGATTGGTGGGGTATAAAATATTGGAAAAGCCGTCGCCAAACGCAAATGCCAGCACCGAAAGCTGTGCTGATACGTCAAAGAGCTTGGCAAGCGGTACCACGATGGGGATCAGCAAAAAGGCCTTGGCAGAGCCTGAGCTGATAAAGAAATTCATCACCAGCACGATGAGATAGATAAACAGCACCATCATAAAGGGGGGCAGCCGCTCGGCCAAGGTGATGGTGTAATGTAAAATGGAATCAAGCACCCGTGCTTCACTTAAGGTGTATTTGATCGAGCTTGCCATCAGGATCATCAGCACGGCAGGCAAAATATCAACAACGCCCCGCAAAAAACATGCCCCGAGGCGCTTGGGTGGCATGCCCGATACCAGCGTGGCAATCACACCTGCCAATAAAAAGGTGAGGGCCACGATGATCATCGTGTAATCCTGCAGGGCCTTGATAAACACCGAGGAAAGCACCAGCACCATGCCTGTACCAAGCAGAAGTGCAAACACCCACAATCCGCGGTCCATTTGGGGGCTTCTCTGGAAGTCGGTGGTAAGCACCGTGTCACCTAAGGACTTGGCCACGCGCCTGGCATGACGGTGCACGAAGAAAAACACCATACCGTATATTACTGCAAAGCAGATCAGTCGGAACCACATGCCAGAGAACATTGGCAGCGCGCAAAGCTCTTGCGCCACGCCGACGGTAAAGGGGTTGCACACACCCGAGGCGAAGCCACAGCCAATGGCAAGCAGGCTCATGCCAAGGCCCGTGAGAGCATCAAAGCCAAGTGCTACGGAAAGCCCCACCACGATAGGCACCAGCGGCACGCATTCCTCAAATGAGCCGATAAAGGCACCCATACACATAAAGAAAAGAATGATAACGGCCATAAGCACGTAGCGCTTCTGACCAAAGCGATACACGATTTTTTGCAGCATATAATGCATCATACCGCATTGATCAAGTGCGCAAAATACACCGCCGATCACCAGTAAAAAGGCGATCACCGCAATGATGGTGCCGCTGCCGGGCGCCCCCAGCACCAGAAAGGGCGAAAGGAGCCATTTCCAGAACGGCAAGCCGCCCTGTACCTCGCGAAAGGTGTCGGGCTCAATGCTTTCGGCACCGTTTGCGGCGATCACGCGGTTATACGCGCCGCCCGGCACAAGAAACGTAATGAGATACGATATGCACATTAGCACAAGCAAGATGAGCAGCGCTGCCAAAAAGGATTTTGCGCCGATGCCAAGTCCCTTGCTTTTTTTCTGTTTTTCCATAGTCTTTCCTTCCAGCTGTAGAAATAACAAAAAAATTGTAGCATAAAATGCGCGTTTTTTCAATAGCTGTGTGTGATTTTTCTAAAATCCGCGACGTGCCCTTTTTGATAAAAATAAGACACCCCCATAAAGGCTGTTGTCCTTATCGGAAAAATAGAATAAGGGTATGGGCATAGCCCGATGCGTTTGTCATACAAATGCGAAACTGGCAATAAAAACAGAAGAGAGAGTAATGCGGAAACGAAATTCCGTAAAGCTCTCTCTTTTCTGCTTTCCATAAGTGATATTCTTTGCTGACGCAAAGAGTGATATTGCCGCACAGCGACAGTGATATTGAAGCCTTGCGGCTTCAGTGATATTCTATTCGCCTTAAAACTCGCGAAGCGAATATCACTCGGCATAAGCCGAATATCACTGCGAAGCAATAGAACTCGCTCGCACTTGCTCGCAAGTGCTGCGAATAGAACTGGCGTGATACTCCGATAAGAGTATCACGCCAAAGGGAGTGCCTTGTTTCTGGCGGAGAAGGAGAGACCTTCTAGCCGCTTTGCGGCGTCGCACTGTTGGCGTTACCGCATCGCCGTTCCCTCGACTACGCTCGGTCCGCCTCTGCGACGCCTGCCACTCCTTAGCGCTCCCTTCATCCGCCACCAGCGGCGGTCGCGCACGTCCCTCTCACGCCTCCGGCGCGAGGTTCAAGTCCGATCTTAGCGATAAAAAACAAGACACCCCCATAAAGGGAGTGCCTTGTTTCTGGCGGAGAAGGAGAGACTTGAACTCTCGCGCCGGGTTTAAATCCGACCTACACCCTTAGCAGGGGCGCCTCGTCACCAACTTGAGTACTTCTCCATACCAATTATGTGGGGGGATCTCTCTCCCATTTTCAGCAGCTTTTCAAAACTGCCTTATTATTATAGCCTAAACCTCGGCGCTTGTCAAGGGCTTTTTGAAAAAACAGATAATAAAAAACAGGATGCCCCTTAGCGTGATGCTTGAGGCGGAGTATCACGCAGTCAGAAACACGATTTCATTCAGTCAATGGAAAAAGAGAGAACATCACCTCTTGCGGTGCACCGATCTGTTATTTTTCATACCGCAAGGGCACCTGTTTTTTGTGTTTTATATTGACAAAGCCACTGTAATGTGCTATACTACACCTACAACGATTGAACGATTGTTCAAATATAAAAACAGGAGGCTTTATATGAAGGAGCACGTAAAAGGCGCGCCCTGCTGTACCTTTTTGCACGCGCACGATGAGGCGGTAGCGGCGGTGCGGCAGATCATGCCGCCCGAATATACGCTGCTGGATCTGGCTGAATTTTTTCATATTTTCGGCGATAGCACGCGTATAAAGATATTATATGCGCTTGCTGCGCATGAGCTTTGCGTTTGCGACATCGCGGCGCTGCTCGGCATGACGATCTCTGCCATATCTCATCAGCTGCGTATTTTAAAGGCTGCTAAAATGGTTCGCTGCCGCCGCAGCGGTAAAACGGTGTTTTACAGTCTTGCCGATGACCATGTACACACAATTTTGAGCCAGGGCTTCACCCACGTGACCGAGCCCTCTTGAAAGGAGTTAAGCTATGAAAAAAACATTCACACTGATTGACCTTGACTGTGCGCATTGCGCCGCACGTATGGAGGAGGGCATTCGCCGTATCAAGGGCGTTGCCGACGTTTCGGTGAGCTTTTTGACGCAAAAGCTGACGCTGGAGGCAGACGATGCCCTTTTTGAAAAGGTGTTAAAGCAGGCGGTAAAGGTCTGCCGTAAGATCGAGCCCGATTGTACGGTGGTGATCGAATGACCCGAAAGCAAAAAAAACAGCTGACGCGCATTGCGGCGGCGGCTCTGCTGTTAATTGGCGCTTTTGTGACGGAGGCGCTCATCGGCGGGCGGCTTGCTATGTGGCAATTATTGCTGCTGTATCTGCCCGCATATCTTACCGTAGGCTTTACGGTACTGCGCCGCGCCGCTGTGAACATACTGCACGGTGAGGTGTTTGACGAAAATCTGCTGATGGCCCTGGCCACCGTCGGTGCTCTTGCGCTTGGCTTTTTGCCAACGGGGGAGCCTGAATTTGCCGAGGCCGTATTCGTGATGATATTTTACCAGACGGGTGAGCTTTTTGAGCATATAGCCGTAGGAAAAAGCCGCCGCTCGATCGGTGCGCTGATGCAGATCCGTCCTGATACGGCACGTGTGCTGCGCGAGGGGGAGCTCCGTGAGGTCGCGCCAAGCGAGGTGAGCGTCGATGAGATCCTATCGGTTTACCCGGGGGAGCGCATACCGCTTGACGGCAGTGTTGTCGAGGGCATCTCGGAGCTTAATACAGCGGCCCTCACGGGTGAAAGCCTACCTGTGGCCGTGAGCGTTGGAGACAGCGTTTACAGCGGCGCCACCAATGGGGGTGGAGCGCTTCTCATCAAGGTGAGCAGGTCCTACAGTGAATCTACCGTGGCACGCATTCTTGCATTGGTAGAGGGGGCGGCTGCCAAAAAGGCCAAGGCCGAGCAGTTTATCACACGCTTTGCGCGTTATTACACCCCGTTTGTGGTCATATCGGCATTTTTGCTTGCGCTCCTGCCGCCCCTGTTCTCGGGTGCTTTTGCAGCTACGTTTCCGGTGTGGCTTGCCCGTGCGCTGACCTTTTTGGTCATTTCCTGTCCTTGTGCGCTCGTCATATCGGTGCCGCTTACCTTCTTTGGCGGTATCGGCGGTGCTGCCCGTCGGGGTATTTTGATCAAGGGCGCCGCTTACGTTGAAAAGTTGGCAAAAACCGATACCGTTGTTATGGATAAAACGGGAACACTCACTGAGGGTGAGCTTTGCGTGACACGCTGCACACCCCGCGGCATGGATGAAGGAGAGCTTCTTGCCTTAGCGGCTGCCGCTGAACAAAAATCAAGTCACCCGATCGCCAAAGCACTACTGGCGGCGGTAACAACACCCTTATCCGCCGTAAGCGATGTAAAGGAGCAAGCGGGGCTTGGTATTACCGCGACGGTAAACGGCTGCGCTATAGCGGTAGGTAATGATGCCATGATGCAGAGCGTTGGAGCTGCGCCCGAAGCTTTTTTAGATGATGGGACGGTCATACACGTGGCGAAAAACGGTAAATGGTGCGGCTGTATTCAGATGAGCGACCGGATCAAGCCGACTGCGCGCGCTGCAATGGCGGAGCTGAGAGCCGTGGGTGTTACCAAGACTGTGATGCTGACAGGCGATCGCGCGCGAGTGGCTGACGCAGTTGCCAAGTCCCTCGCGATCGATGAATGCCGCTCAGAGCTAATGCCTGCGGATAAGGTAACGGCGATAGAGGCCTTATTGCAGGTGCCGCACAAGGGTAATATTTGCTTTGTGGGTGATGGCATTAACGATGCGCCCGTTCTCACGCGTGCTGACGTGGGTATTGCTATGGGTGCACTTGGTGCCGATGCCGCCATTGAGGCGGCTGACGTGGTACTCATGGACGATGAGCCGCGAAAAATCGCCCTTGCTATCACGCTTTGCCGCAAGGCGTTACGCATCGTGCACCAAAACATTGTGCTGACATTGACCGTAAAAGCCATTGCCTTGCTTGGCAGTGCGCTGGGGCTGTTTGGCGCCCTGCAAATGCCGATCGCAATTTTTGCGGACGTTGGCGTATCGGTTCTTGCTATACTCAATGCTATGCGTATGTTAAAGCAATAAAAAGGCACACGGGTGCGCGTTTTGTGCACCCGTGTGCTATTTTCTTTATACTGTTGCCGCCTCGGGGGTATGAGAAGGCTCCTGCTCGCCATCACGTGTGGGGGAGCTTTCCGCGGGCACGGCAAAGCGCACCGCGGCGGGGCAGATCTCAATGGTGAAATCCGAGCAGCTGACCACCTCGCCATCAAGCGTGTAGCCAAAGCCCTCACCTGCTACCACACGCACGCTTTTGCCGCGGCGGTATGTAATCAGATTTTTAAAGCGCGGGTCATCCAGATGCTTGCCCTGCTTATACACGCCGATCAATTTCACCAGCGTAAGGCGCGACAGGGGCTTTACAAGGCAAATGTCAAGCAATCCGTCATCGTTTTGCGAATGCGGTGCGCAGCAATAGGCACCGCCCACGTAGCGGCCGTTTGAAACCGTGCAAAGCAGCATCTTGCCGTCATTTAATTTCTCGCCGTCGACCCACACAGTGCAGTCGTTTTTCATAGCGGTAAACAGCGCCTTTACGATACCCGTGGTATAGGCGTTTTTGCCGCCTACCAGCTTTTTGTGGCGCACCTGATGCATGGTCTGTGCTACCACGGTGTCAAAGCCGAAGTTGGTAACGTTGATGGAATAGCGATCGTTGACGCGCATAATGTCAACCATCTTTTCCTTGGCGGCGATCAGCGCATCGATATCAAGAAAGCGCGCCGCACCACCGTAATATTTCACATAGTCGTTTCCGCTGCCACAGGGAAAGCAGGTCATTGAGGCGTTGTCAAAGCCAATGATGCCGTGCAGTACCTCGTTGGCTGTGCCATCGCCCCCACAGGCGTAAAAGCGCAGCTTTTCGTCGGGCTCCGCTAAGCAGCGGGCACGCACGAAGGCAGTGGCATCCTTTTCGGCCTTGGTGGGATAAAATTCATATTGCAGGTGGGCATAGTCGCTCTTCATCTTCTCCTGCAGGGCGGCAATGCGCTTGCTGTTATCGCCACCCGCTGTGGGATTGTAGATAAAAATATGCTTCATAAAAGGGCCTCCTCACAAAAGTGAATGGGGACAAGTCAAATACATATTACATTATAGCACAACGGGCGCCATATTGCAAGTGCCAAATGCTGTGCCTTGACAAAATATAACAAAATCAAGCTTTAAAAAAGCAAAACTTGCGTATTTGCGCTATTTGTGCTATACTGTAGGTATCTGTTACAAAAAGGAGGATGCAGTATGACGTCATTTACCAAAAAAGCCATCATTGAATCATTTTTGCATCTGGCCGCAAAAAAGCCACTGGAGAAGATCACCGTGCGCGATATCGTAGATCATTGCGGCATCAATCGCAACACCTTTTATTATCACTTTCAGGATATATACGCCGTGCTTGAGGCGGTGTGCCTCAGCGGTACCGCTAAGATCGATGCCCTGCTTCCTCTTGGTGAAATGCTGCAGCATCTCTTTGGTGTGCTGACCGAATATGCGGCGCGCTATCCAAAGGCAATGCAGCATATCGCTGCCTCTGTTGGGCAAAGCGGCGCTGAACGCTATTTTGCCAAGGGCTTTGACGGGCCTGTGTTTCAAAAGCTAAAGCAGGGCGCACCTATGCAAAGCGATGAAATGCACCGTACGGCCACGGTGTTTTTGCGCCATGCCTTTATCGGGCTTTTTGTTGACTGGATCAATGCCAACGGTAAAATAGACGGCGAAAGCCTTGGGGAGCGCATTGCCATGCTGGCCGAGGGCATTTCTCTCGCTCTTTGTCACGGAAAAAGCATCCCATAAACCATACAATTTCCCAAAAATGTCCAAAAATCGGTCATCCGTTTCTTTTTGACACAGGACAAATCTTCTATTATTTATTATACTGAACCTACTCAAAGGAGATTCTTTTATGAAACGCGCCAACATTGTCAAGGAAGTGAAGATCATTCACGTCACGGTTTCCGCCCTACTGTTCTTCTCGGGATTGTTTTTGTGTATCTGGCCCGATATCGGCGGTCTTGCCGCCCGTTGGTTGGTCGGTGCAAACTTTATCGTAACGGGGCTTGTGCGTCTGCTTGGTTATTTTTCAAACGATCTGTACCGCCTTGCCTTTCAATACGATTTCGCCCTTGGTGGCTTTGCCGCCATCCTCGGTGTGCTGATCTTTCTCTACCCCGATAAGGTGACCGAGCTCTTACCCTACGTGCTTGGCACCTACGTCATGCTTGACGGTCTGTTCAAGCTGCAGACCGCCTTTGACGCCAGGCAGTTCGGCATGAAAAAATGGGTGGGGCTGCTGGCCTCCTCTATTGCCGTTTGTATCTGTGGCATCGTTGTGCTGATAGGCGCCACGGACTGGGATCGCGTGATCCTCACGGGTCTTGTGCTTATGGTCGATGCCGCTGAGAATATCTGGAATACCATGGGCACGGTGCGTGTGCGCGCAAAAGATAAGGAGCGCTTTGAGGATCTACTCTAAAAAGGAGCATCTTATGCAAAAGATCAGAATTTTTACCGATTCCTGTGCGGATCTCGGTGATGACATCAGAACGAAATTTGATATTGATTACTTTAAAATGTGCACTATTGACGAGGGGCAGGAGGCGCCTGCCGATCTTGGCGACGAGGAGGGCATTCGTGCCGTCTACGAAAAGATCCGTCGGACGGGCAAGCGCATTTTGACCACTCAGGTCCCCGCGGCTGAATTTGAAGCACGTATGCGTGAGGCGCTGCAGGGCGGCTCTGCTATCCTATACGTGGGCTGTGCACTCCCGCTTTCAAGCTCGGTCAACACGGGTGCCATGGTAGCCGAAAAGCTGTGCGGGGAATATCCTGATGCTGTCATTCGCTGTGTGGATGCCACCAATTGCTCACTTGGTGAGGGCATGCTTGCGGTCTATGCCGCTACTCTGCGCGATCAAGGCTATGCTATTGATGATATCGTCAGCAGCCTTGAGGAGCGAAAGCACCATATCAACCAATTTGTAACGGTAGGGTCGCTTGATATGCTTAAAAAGGCAGGACGCGTGAAGGGCTCTGCTGCATTTTTTGGGAATCTGCTGGGGGTAAAGCCGATCATTATTTCGGATTATAACGGTCAGAACGTGCCGATCGTCAAGGTAAAGGGTCGCCGCGCTTCGCTTGATAAGCTGATCGAGCTGACTAAGGAGGCCGTTATTGATCCCGCCGGGCAGACTGTGTATATCGCACATGCCGATTGTGCACAGGATGCCGAATATCTGCGCAACGAGCTGATCGAAAAGGTGGGCTTTAAGGATGCCTATACATACTATATCGGCCCGATCGTCGGTGCCTGCATCGGCCCTGATGCCATTGGCGTGTGGTGCGTGGGTAAAAAAGTGGAAACTTCCGTGTAAAGGAGAAGTGATATGCCAACGTATCATTTAAACGGTGCACTGTTCGCCGATATGGTAAAGGGTGGCACGGACCATCTGCGCGCGAATAAGCAGCTGGTAAACGACCTTAACGTATTTCCCATTCCCGACGGTGATACGGGTGATAATATGGCTCTGACGATGGAGGGTGGCGATGCCGTTGTGCGGTCGTTAACCTCCACGTCCCTGTCCCTGATCGCTGAAAAGCTGGCGCAGGGCATGCTTCTTGGTGCACGCGGTAACTCGGGCGTCATTCTTTCGCAGCTCTTTGCGGGGATCGCCGCAGGGCTGAAGGGCAGTGAGCAGGCAAACGCCCTCACGCTGGGGCAGGCATTTCAGATGGGTGTCAAGCAAGCCTACGCTGCCGTGCGGACGCCCACTGAGGGAACGATCCTGACCGTGGCACGCGAGGCCACCGACTATACTGTAGCAAAAACCACCGCCGACACGACACTGGAGGAGTTTTTTACCAATTTCATGACTGAGATGCGCGCCTCGCTTCAGCGCACACCCGAGCTGCTGCCGATCTTAAAGGAATCGGGCGTTATTGATAGCGGTGGTGCGGGGCTTGCTTACGTCATTGAGGGTATGTATAAGATCCTGTGCGGTGAAACGGTTGAGGATGCAGCACCCGCGCAGGCCCCTGCAGCACCCTTGCCTGATCTTTCGGGCTTTGACAAGGATAGCGAAATGCGCTTTGGCTATTGCACCGAATTTTTACTTCAATTGCAAAGCAGCAAGACTGACCCTGAGGGCTTTTGCGCCGACGCACTGGGCAGCGAGCTCAGCGCCCTTGGGGGAGAGTCTATTGTGTGCTTTAAGACCGATACCGTTATCAAGGTACACGTGCATACCATGCACCCGGGAGAGATCCTCACGCATTGTCAGCAATACGGGGAATTTCTTACTCTGAAAATAGAAAATATGACCTTGCAGCACAGCGATACCCAGCTCAAAAATGAAGCCAAAGGTGCTGCACCCCGCCCCCACAAGCCATTCGGCGTCGTGGCCGTTGCCAGTGGCAAGGGAATTGCCGAAACCTTTTTATCACTCGGCGCCGACGTTATTGTGGAGGGTGGGCAGACCATGAATCCCTCCGCACAGGATTTTCTTACCGCCTTTGATGCGGTCAATGCCGATACGATCTTCGTGCTGCCGAATAACGGCAATATCGTGCTGGCCGCTAAGCAGGCCGCCGCGCTTTACGACAAGGCTGACGTGCGGGTGCTTGAAAGCAAGGAGATTGGTGAGGGCTATGCCGCGCTGACCATGCTTGATTATGAAAGCGGCGATGCCGATCGGATCGAGCAAAGCCTTAACGATGCCATGCAGGATGTTGTGACGGGTCTTGTTACGCATGCTGTGCGCGACACCAGCTTGAACGGCATCGCGGTAACCAAAAACGATTATATCGGACTGGCGGGTAAGCAGCTGCTGTGTGATGCCAAAACCAAGGCAGAGGCCGCTTGTGGATTGCTCGCGGCGCTGGATATGAGCGAGCGCGTCGTTATTATTGCCATTTGCGGCAAGGAGTGCGAGGCGCAGGATATGGATCTGCTGCGCGGTTATGTTCGCGCACACTATCCTGACATAGAGCTGTACGAGATCGACGGCGAGCAGGATATCTATCCCTTTATTCTCGTCATAGAATAACGGCACTGACTGTTTTACAGTAAAGGGGCTGTCTCAAATTTACATTTGAGGCGGCCCCTTATTGCTTTTTTTACAAAAGGGGACAAGGCGCGACAGCGGCGTGGTAAAATTATTAAAAAGAATAGGAACTTTTTTCCTAAATGTCTTGACTTTATAAACAGGGGGGCATATAATAGGTAAGGAAACATATGGTTTTCTTACCGCTCGGGCAATCTCGTGAGATTGTTCGGGCTTCCCTGTTTTGTGAGGGAAAGCGATTTCACGAAAGGAAGAGGAGCTATGAGAAAAAGACGAATTCTTCTATTCGCGTTCGTGTGTATGCTGATGGGATGTGTGCTTGTGCTGCTTGCGTGTAGCGACGACAACACGCACACACATACCTATTCGGATGACTGGACGGCGGATGCCACGCATCACTGGCATGCGGCCACCTGTGAGCACACCAACGAGAGCTCGGGTCGTGCGGAGCACGATTGGAATGAGGGTGCGGTGACTACCGACCCCACTGAGAGTGAGGACGGCGTCAAGACCTTCACGTGTAAGGTTTGCGATGCGGTGAAGACCGAGGTCATTCCCGCACTTGGCCATCAGCACACCTTTGCAAGCACGCTGAGCTATGATGAGGGCGGCCACTACTATGCCGCGACCTGTGGTCATGCCAACGAGAAGAAGGATTATACCGCACATGATTTTGATGAGGACGTCACTGCCCCCACCTGCTTGGAGGGCGGCTACACAACCTTTACGTGTGGGTGCGGTTATACTTATCAGGGCAACCAGACGTCTGCCACCGACCACGATTGGAGCATTGCTTCAAGCAATGACGACGGCACGCATAATCTGATTTGTGCCAATAACAGCGCACACACCGATGTGGCAGAGTGTGAGTATGCGCAAAACGTTGTGGTGCCTGCTTGCACAACGGGTGGTTATACCGCGTATACCTGTGAATGCGGTCACGCTTACATTGACAACCAGGAGGACCCTGACGGGCATGATTTCTCCGATGCATGGACGAAGAATGACGCCTATCACTGGCATGCGGCCACCTGTGAGCATAGCGACCAGATGAAGGACTATGCGGCGCATGAATATACGATTTTTGTAAGCATTACGGCTCCCACCTGTACGGCCGATGGCTATACCACTTATGCTTGTAAGTGCGGTGCACAGCAGAACAGGGATATCGTGGCGAGTGATGGGCACGATTATGGGGAGTTTGTGGAGCAGGGTCGCACGCTTTTTGATGAGAGCTGCTGCAAATACGCCGTGACCTACACCACCTCCTGCTCGGTCTGTGGTGACCCCCAGCAGAAGGTTGAATACACAGAAAATCACTCCTTCTATCAAGAAAAGGAAGCGGGTGAAAACTGCACTGTAACAGGTGAGCTTGCCGCCAGGAAGCCGACCTGTCAGAGTGAGGGCATTCAGCACAAGCACTGTGCAAATCCCGAGTGTAAATATTATCACGAATCCGCCGAGAATACCTATTACGAGGATGCTGACGCCCACGTTTGGGATGATGGTGTGAAGAACGGCAGCGTGATTACTTATACCTGTACGCTTTGCACCAAGACCAAGAATACAGCCGTGGTTGAGGGTGACACTGCCGATATTTCGAGTGGTGAGGTGGATGAGGTCGAGATCGGCGAAACCACCATCAACATGAACCAGACCATGAAGGAAACACTGACGCAGGGTGATGGCGAGGTCAAGATCACTGCGGGCGTAACAAAGGATGAGGATGCCAAAAAGACGCTGTTGCAGGGCTACGGCTTTACGCTTGAGGATATCGGAAACAAGCCGATTTACAGCTTCACCGTGACCGGTGCTGATGAGGAAAACTTCGGTCAGGGCGGTAAGGCAACCATCACGATTCCGTATACGTTGGAGGCGGGTGATGACCGCAACAACGTAATCGTGTTCTATATTTCTAATGGCGAGCTGATTGCCATTGAGGCTGATTATTGGGAAAATGCCGAGGGCAAGGGCTTTGCAAGCTTTAAGACCGAGCACTTCTCTGACTACGTGCCCACCTCGGTGCGTCCTGAGGAGCTTTGTGCGCTCTTCGGTGAGCATTCTACCGATCTGCACATCGTAGCGCCTTCCTGCACTACGGGCGGTCACACCGTTTGCCTGCGTTGTAATGAAATTATTGCAACCACCCCACCCCTTGGTCACAAGTGGGTGAGCACTGTGGTGGCAGTAAGCACCTGTAGCGACAATGGCACCATGCATCATACCTGTGCCAACTGCGACACGGCTTATGACACCGTGATTGCCGCCACCGGCCACTACTACGTGCTGGAAAGCAGCACGGTAGCAAGCTGTAAGTCTGAGGGCAGCTCAGTCTTCGGCTGTATCTATTGCGACGGCGCATACACCGTGACTACCCCCCAGTTGGCGCATCAGTACGTAACCAAGACCGCTGCTTCCAGCTGTACTGAACGTGGCTACACGCAAAGAAGCTGTACGCTTTGCGGTGACGTTCAGACCTCCTATACAGCACCCCTTGGTCACGAGTTCAAGACCACGTGGGAAAAGGGTGAGGAAGGGCATTATCACACTTGCCTGACTTGCGGTGCACGCGATGAGCTTATTGCACACGTACCCGGCGCCGAGGCAACCGAGGAGCACGCACAGCTTTGCACAGTTTGTGAATACGTGCTTGTGCCTCAGCTTACGCACCAGCACAAGAACATGTCTTACTTTGAGAGCTGTGCTCCGAGCTGCACCGAAAGCGGTAACAAGGATTATTATGTTTGTGCTTGCGGCAAGTGGTTCCTGGATGCTGAGGGCACCCGGCTGATTACCGATCACACCAGCGTGATTTTGGATGCTACGGGGCATACCAATGAAACGATTTCTTATCTCGCTCCCGGCTGCGAGACCCCCGGCCATACGGCAGGCATCAAATGCTCGGTTTGCGACAAGCTGTTGCGCGGTAATATTGAAATAGCACCGACCGGTCACGATTACAAGCAAACGATCACCAAGCCCACCTGCACGACGGGTGGTTACACCCTGTTTACCTGCGCGTGTGGCGATAGCTATCAGGGTGACGAAACCGAGGCTCTCGGACATCGATATCAGGTCAGTGTGACTGTGCCCACCTGCGAGGAGGGCGGCTACACCACCTATACCTGCCCTTACTGCACCGCAACGACTGAGGGTCACGAATACGTGAGCGATGAGGTTGCAGCGCTCGGGCACGCTTTCTTTGCGGCATGGACCACCGATGCTGAGAATCACTGGCACGTTTGTGCACGCTGTGAAAAGAAGGATGGCTTTGGCGCGCACGAAAAGAATTATCCGAATGCTACTGAGGAGCACGGTGTGAACTGTACGGCCTGCGGCTATGAGATTGAGGCCATTAAGAATCACGTGCATGCTCCTGCCCGTTCTGTAACGGCAAAGGCGGCTGACTGTACCACCTCGGGTAGAACTGCTTACTACGTATGCAGCTGCGGCGAGTGGTTTGCCGATGCGGCTTGTACCGTGGTGATATCCGATCACACGACAGTTATTATCCCCGCACTGAGTCATGCCCTGCAATATCATCGGGGTGTGGCAGCCACCTGTTACTCGGTGGGTTATACCGAGGGCTACTCCTGCACCAGATGCGATTACGAGGGCGGCCGCGTGGAGCTTCCTGTGACCGACCATAATTTCAATACGCCAATCCTTTATAACCAAGAGGGACACTGGCATAAGTGCCTCACCTGTAACGTCATCGACGGTATTGTGGCGCACGAATATGATGAGCACGTCACCGCGCCCACCTGTACCGCTCCCGGCTATACTGAGTTCCGCTGTGCTTGCGGCTATGATTACGTTGGTGCAGCGGTTGCAGCAAACGGCCATAGCTTCGGCGACTGGGTTGCGAATTACGATGGTACACATACCCGTGTTTGCTCGGCAGATCCCAGACACAGAGAAACGGTTGATTGCGAATATACCGATACGGTAATCGCACCTAACTGTAGCACTAAGGGCTATACACTTCATACCTGTGTGTGTGGATATAACTATAAGGATACGTATGTAAATGCCAAGGGTCATGTCTTTGGCGAATGGACCTCTAACAAGGATGGCACGCACAGCCGTGTTTGTGCCAACGATGCAACGCACACTGAAACCGAGGATTGCGTTTACAGCAGTGTAGTGACTGCCCCCACCTGTGAGGGAAAGGGCTATACGACCTACACGTGCGACTGCACACACAGCTATGTGGGTGACTTTGTGGATGCCAAGGGTCACGCCTTTGGTGAGTGGATCTCTAACAAGGATGGCACGCACAGCCGTGTTTGTGCCAATGACGCAACGCACACCGAAAC
>SVSV01000036.1 GCA_015064125.1 Oscillospiraceae bacterium | reverse complement strand
AAGGCTGTTCCAGTGCTCCCACATCGTGGTGGCGCCGTGCGTGACGGAATACAGCCATGAGGGATTGCGCTCCTCAAAGAGCAGCTGATACGCAACGTCCGTGTGCCCTGCCGCGTTCAGCACGTGCAGGATATAGGGCGTGCCGACAAAGCCCGTGGTCATGCGGCCGTCGAAGTCCTTAATGAGCTCCAAAAGCTTAGCGACAAGCGCTGCGCGCTCACCCTCCTCGCAAAGGCCGAAGTGCAAAATCAGCACAATGGCAGTCTGCGTCATACCGCGACGGAATTCGTCGTAGGGCTTGCCCTCTGCGGTAAAGTAGGTAGCGGGGAACTCTGCCTTTGGCATGCCGTTTTCCATAAAGTACGCGCGGAAGGCGCGGCGGACGTTGTGTGCCAGTGTGCGATACTCGGTCATATCCTCGCCAAGCACCTCGCCCGCCTTTACGACAAGACAGGTGGAATAATAGAAGAAGGCAGAAGCGATAAGGTCCGTGCAGGTGGCACCCACGCAAACGTCGGGGCCGCCGTCCATGGCGAGCCAGTCACCGTAGTGCTTGCCGCCCAGCCACAAAAATTCCTCAGGGCCTGCACTGTGCTGATAGCCCACCCATTTTTTCATCATTTCAAGGTTATCGCTCAGGAACGACTTGTCGCCGTACATGCGGTACATTTCCCAAGGCGCAATGGTGGCAACGTCGCCCCATGCGGCCGAAATACGGGTCTCGGGGCCGATCTTACCCGAGGTCGGCACCACGCCCTTGACTGCACCGTTTTCCAGCTGATCGGCACGCACGTCGGCCAGCCACTTTTTAAAGAATTTACGCACGTCGTAGTTATACGCGGCCGTGCGGCAGAAGACCTGCGCATCGCCCGTCCAGCCAAGGCGCTCGTCGCGCTGCGGACAGTCGGTGGGAACGTCAAGGTAGTTGCTCTTTTGACCCCAGATGGTATTGTGATAAAGCTGATTGATCTTATCGTTGCCCGTCACAAAGCGGCCCGTGCGGCGCATATTGCTGTGCACAGCGATCGAACGGAAGGCATCAAGCGGCACGTTTTCCTCAGGGAAGCTGTCAAGGCGCACGTAGCGGTAGCCCTGGAAGGAAAAGCGCGGCTTATACACGCGCTTGGTGCCATCGAGCACATAGCAGATCTCATTGCGTGCCGAGCGATAGTTTTCGGTATAGAAGTTGCCGTCCTTATCAAGCACCTCAGCAAAGGTCATTTTCACACACTCGCCGCGCTTGCCCTGATAGGTCATCTCCACGTAGCCTGCCAGGTTCTGGCCGAAGTCAAGCACGCGCTCACCCTTGGGCGTCACGATATAGGCGATCGGCGCCAGGCGCTCGTTTTCCACAATATCCTCACCGCGCTGTGCCACCAAGGGGAATTTATCGCACGTGGGATCGGGCAGGGCGTTGCCGAGCAGCTGGGGCTCAACCGTGTAATCCACGGTCTCACCGTGGTAAATATCCGAGAAAAGCACGGGCGTGGTATAGACCTCCCACGTGCCGTCACTGACGATCGTTTTTTCGGTACCGTCAGTGTAGGAAAGCACCACCTCGGCGGTAATGGCATAATGATCGTGATACGACTTGCCGTATTCCTTCCAGCCAAGGCTGCCGACAGCCCAACCGGGTGCGGCAAATACCGACAAGCGTGCGCTCTTACCGAGCGAGGCCGTGATATCATACGTAAAATACTGCAAGCCCTTGTCATAGGCGGTATAGCCCGGGGCCAACACGCCGCGCCCCAGCTTTTTGCCATCAAGATAAGCCTCAAACAGGCCGATCGCCGTTACCGAAAGCACCGCGCTCTTCAAGGGCTTTTCGGGTGTGATCGTCGTTTCAAAGGATACGGAAGCTGCGCCCTTATCCACAGGGCTCTTGATCCAGTTACCCGTGTTCATAATCATTCTCCTTATTAATAAAGCAGTGACGCAGCCCCTTGCACAGCAAGAGCTGCACCTACTCCCATCATACCAAAAAACGGTTGTTTGTCAAGCGCCCTTGCTCAAAAAGCAAAAATCCGCATAAACAGAGTTAAAATCAGACCTAAAAAGGGGGTGTCTCAAATTGCAAATTTGAGACACCCCCTCGCCACAAAAAGGCGACAGTAGGCTTTTTGTGGCCGGGAATTTGTGGTTTTTATCCGTCTAACGGGTAAAAATGGCGGCTAAATACCGCCAAACAAAAACCATAGGGGCTTGCCGACCAAATGCCTTGGCATTTAAGACACCCCCTTTATTTCAGCTTCAGACACGCATGAGCAGCTGCTGCAGCTGCGCGTCGTACGCGAGCAAAATTTCGCAAGCCCCGTCACCGTTCACCACCGAAAGCACCAGCCCCTCGCGCGGTGCCATATCGGGATGATAATTATAGCGACGCATGCCGTGCGGTGGCTTTTCGTTTGTTTTTTCAAGCGGTGACACCGCCTTGATCTCGTCAAGCCCCACGCGGCATACCAGCTGCATACGGGCACCGCCTCGGTAGGTAAAGACCTCAAGGTCAATGCCCCCCTCGTCACGCGGGCGCAGGCGATAAAGATATTGTAAAATAAGATACCGCGCGGTAATTTGAATCAGCGGGATCAGCAAAACAAGCCCCACGCATTGCAAAAGCGCAGGATATTGCGGCACCAGCGAGGAGGCGGCAAAGGCCACGACAGACAACAGCAGCAGCGCCGCCGCCAGTATCCTTGCCCTGCCGCTTTTGCGCATCGGCTTCAATTCATACATAAATACCTCACTTCCCCTCACCCGAAAGCGCCTTTATCTCGTCCTTTGTCAGCGTACGGGTGATCCATTCGCTCTCACAGTGATATAAGCGTAGCGTGCCGTAGGGCGTGGCCTCGTAATCAACAGCCTCACCGTAGTAAATATCAAAATAAAGCACAAGCGTATCGTCCCTTACCGTAACGTTGTCAAAGGTATAGACAAAATAGGTATAAAGCGACGTGGTCGTGACGGTGTGGGTGGTGGACGCGATCCGCGCCTTTTCAAGGGTGTCGCTCCCGTCCTTGTTGTCAGTCTTATCGTCGGGCGTCTGATCGGTGATCGCCACCAGTGACACGTCAAACACCTCCGTGCCGCGCGCAGGGCGCTCGGCAAGCCCAAGATCTCTTTGGGTATATTTCAGGGTGCTGTTATTATAGCGGAACAGCACCTGCACCTGTGAAAGCTCGGGAATATATACAAACTGCGGCACGGAAAAATAGCCGTAATTCCCCTCGCCCTTTGTGACCGTGGCCTGCTCCTGCGTAAGAAGCTCGATATCCTCACCCTTTTCGGCATACAGTGCCACCAAGCGGTCATTCGGAACAAGTCCCTTTACTTCTCGGGGGATCTTACCCGAAAAATAAACGCGCCACAGCAAAAATGCCACCATGACGAAAATGGCAAGCCCCAAAAGAGCGTATAAGATCTTGCCTCCGATCCACCAATAATAGCTTTTTCTAGGCCTCGCCATGCCTTACACCTTCCCCTCACTGAGGCGCCTTAAGGTCTTCATCACGTTGTTCTCGCCTCGACCGAAATAATCGTGCAAGCGCTTATATTCGGCATACAGCGCATCGTAAACAGCGCGATTTTCAGCACAGGGCAAATAGACCGTGTCGGGCTTATCCGCCATTTTTTCAACAGCCTCACCCATGGTTTTATAGATCCCCGCCGCCACCGAAGCGCAGATCGCTGACCCGTGCGCCCCCGCCTCGGCGGTGCTTGCCACCGAAATGGGCAGGTCCAGCACGTCGGCAAACAGCTGCATGAGGAACGGATCCTTGCGCGCGATACCGCCAGAGGCCGCCAGTGCCGTGATCGGCACGCCTGCGGCGGCAAAGGCATCGAAAATAACACGCGTAGCAAAGGCAGTCGCCTCATACAGCGCCCGCAGATAATCCTCAGGGGCGGTGTGCAGTGTCATACCGACAAACACACCCGAAAGCAGCGGGTCACCCAGCAGATTGCGATTGCCGCCAAACCAGTCAAGCGCCAGAAGCCCTGTTTGCCCCGGTGCCTTTTTTGCCGCACGCTCACTCAAAAGCCGCAGGAGCGAAATGCCGCGTGCCTCGGCCTCCCTTTTACATTCATCGGTCGCATAGTGCGCCGCGGCATAGGCAAAATGATCGCCAAAGCAGCAAAGCCCTGCCTCATATCCCCAGAAGCCTGGAAGCAGGCCGTCAGCACACATGCCGCTGATACCCGGCACGTCGCATTTTTCGCTCGATTGCAGGAAAAAGGGCGCGGACGTGCCGAAAATACCGAAGGCATCCCCGCTTTTGCAAAGGCCAAGTGCGCCCGCCGCAGAATGTGCATCGGGCCCTGCCACCGATACAGCCGTGCCCTCGCAAAGCCCAAAGCGCGCGGCGGCCGCGGCACTGACGCGTCCTGCGAGTGACCCCGTATCCAGCACGTCATAGGGGAGCTTGTCAAGCAGCCCCGAAAGGCGCGCGTCCACCTGTGTAAAATACTCGCGCGAGGGATAGCCGACACCCTTTTCATACTGGCTCTTGAAGGCGGCAAACAAATAGCCGCGCACGGGATTGCCCGTCAGCTGCCACGTGATGAAATCACCCGCCTCCATAAAGGTATGGGCAGCCGCGTAGACCTCGGGCGCCTCGACGGCAGTCTGATACATCTTCGGATAAGTGAAGGCCGCGGACATTGCGCCCCCGCAAAATGAGAGCCATCTTTCCCCGCGCTTGCTTGCCACCTCGTTAAGGCGCTTTGCATAAGCATCGGCAGAATGATCCTTCCACATTCTTGCGTAAGCATAAGGGTTTTCGGCAAAGGCGGCATGAAAGCAAAGGGGTGTGCCGTTTTCGTCAAGGGGCAAAAGCGTACAGCAGGTAAAGTCAATACCGACACCCACCACGTCAGCCGCCGCCACACCCGTGCTTTGCAGCAACGCAGGGATCGCCTCAGCAAGCGACTCAAGATAATCGGCAGGATCCTGCAAGACAAAATGCAAGGGCAACGCCTTCCCGTTTGCCGCTAACACGGTGTCCATCACACCGTGACGGTAGGGGGAAACTGCCACCCCCAATTCCCGCCCGCTTGCGGTATCCACCAGCACTGCGCGGCAGGAAAGCGAACCAAAATCAACACCTATGGTATATACTCCCATTTCAAGGCCTCCTTTATACTGACCTGCGATATTATCATATTTATTGTACAACAAAGCCTTCAAATTGTCAAATGATTTCTTCCTGAAGGTGCAGGATTTTTGCACTGGCAGATTTTACATGCCCAAAAACAAGCCCACGTATGTTAAAATAAAGAAAAACTGCCAAGGAGGCCTATTTCATGAAACGACTGCTCGGCACCGTGTGCCTGTTTGCTTGTCTGCTGGCGCTGACCATAACGCCGCTGGCCGCGCTCACCCCTACATACACCGTCACGGGTGCCTATAGATCCTCACACTATCACAAAAATCTCACCGCCATTACCAAGACGGGCGACAAGGCGCTTGACACTGTGGCGGCCGCACTTTCCCAGCTCGGCTACAACGAAGGAAACAGCACCGCGCAATTTAACGGCACCAACAAGACGGGGAATAAGAATTACACCGAATATAACCGCTTTATCGGTACCATTGGCGGCTCTTATTCCTATGCGTGGTGTGCGGCGTTCGTGTCGTGGTGCCTTGACGTTGCCGAGGCAGGCGAGGCTGCGGGCGGTCGCTTTACCAGCTGCACGCTTTGGGTCGAAAAATTGCAGGCGCTGGGGCTTTACAGCACCCGTGCCTCGGGATACGTGCCGAAGGCGGGCGACCTTATATTCTTTCGCAGTGCAGGCACCGCCCGCGCCTCCGACCACGTGGGGCTGGTGCGCTTTGTGCAAAACGGGCGCGTTTTTACCGTCGAAGGCAATGCCTCCAATAAGGTGGGCTTACACGATTACGCCCTGAAGGATACCTACATCGTGGGCTACGGCAGACCGCAATACCAAACCGCCTCCCTTTCTACCTCTCCTGCCGAATGGGAGGACAGGGCCAGCGGCCTTTACATTATCACCTATGATTTTGTCAACGTGCGCGACAAGGCTGCCGCTACGGGCAAAAAGCAAGGGACGCTGCCGCACGGCACGCTTGTTGAGGTAAAAAGCATCAGTGACGGCTGGGGGGAGATCACCTACAAGGACAAGACCGCATACATATCTCTTGATTATGCCGATTTCGCGACACCTGTGTTCTACCGCGTGAATTACGTGGCAAACGGGGGCGAAAACACACCGCCCGTCAGCTCGTATCTAAGCGTGAGCACCGCCACCGTCACCGCCGTCGTGCCGACCCTTGCAGGGCACGTATTTTCCCACTGGCAGGATGAAGCGGGCGCGGCCTTTACAGCAGGCGACGTCCTGCCGCAAGGAGATCTCACCCTCACCGCTGTGTTTACCCCCGTCAAGGAGGAGGCTGTGCCCGAGGACGGCGCCCCCGAGGGGGACCTGCCCGAGGGCGAGGGCATACCGCCCACAGCACCCGATGCGCCACCGCCAAGCAACACCCCCTCACCCGACACCGAAAATACCCTGAGCAGCACCCGCGCCGCCGCAGAGGCAGGCACGGTTTCGGGGGTACTGGCCGCCGTTGCGGGGCTTTGGTGGGCTATTCGCAAATTCCGTTTACTTTAACCGACAGGTCAAGGCGCAGAATACGTCAAAAAGCGTGCACCTTGGCCTGTATTTTTCTTTAATTATTCACAAATGATAAAACAATGTTCATTCTGTATTCACATTTTGGTGTTATAGTAAGATCACTCATATTATAAGGAGGCTATTACGTTGCTCTCTTTGCACAATATTGTCAAGACCTACGCCTCGGGCGACAGTGAGGTAACGGCACTGCGCGGCATCAGCATCGATTTCCGCCGGAGCGAATTCGTGTCGATCCTCGGCCCCTCGGGGTGTGGCAAGACCACGCTTTTAAATATCATCGGCGGCCTTGACCGCTACACCAGCGGCGATCTTGTGATCAGCGGTCGCTCCACTAAGGAATTCAGCGACAGCGACTGGGATGCCTACCGCAACCACTCGGTGGGATTCGTCTTCCAAAGCTATAACCTCATCATGCACCAATCGGTGCTTGCCAACGTCGAGCTGGCGCTTACCCTATCGGGCGTGTCACGCGAGGAGCGTCGCGCACGTGCCATAGCCGCGCTTGAGCAGGTGGGGCTTGGTGACCAGATCCACAAAAAGCCCAACCAGATGTCAGGCGGTCAGATGCAGCGCGTGGCCATTGCCCGCGCCCTTGTCAATGACCCCCAGATCATCCTCGCCGACGAGCCGACGGGTGCCCTTGACACGCAGACCAGCGTGCAGATCATGGAGATCCTCAAAAGCATTTCCAAGGAAAAGCTGATCGTGATGGTCACGCACAACCCCGAGCTGGCCGAGACCTATTCCTCACGTATCATCAAGGTGCTTGACGGACAGGTGACTGAGGACAGCAACCCCTTCACGCCTGAGCTCGCAGCCCCTGCCGAAGCAGAGGGCACACCTGCACCCGTAAAGAAATGCAGATGCAGGAAAAAGCGCGGTGAGAAAACGCGCTCGATGTCCTTCCTCACCGCCCTCTCGCTTTCCTTCCACAACCTTCTGACAAAAAAGACGCGCACGCTGCTCGTTTCCGTGGCAGGCAGCATCGGTATTATCGGCATCGCACTCATTCTGGCCCTCTCCAACGGCGTTAACCTCTTTATCGCCACCGTGCAGGAGGATACCCTCTCGACCTATCCCCTCACCATTCAAAGAGAAACGCAGGATATGTCCGCCATGCTCGGCGCCATGACCGCAACGAGCAGCGGCGCTGACTATTCGGATTCGGGCAAGATCCACGTCGACGATTCGCTCGGCACCATGATGTCGGCCATGAGCGCCACGGTCACCAATAACCTCACTGCCTTCAAGCAGTATATCGAAAGCCATCCCGACAAGCTCTCGGGTCTGGTCAACGACGTACAGTATATCTACGACTACAATCTGCAGGTCTTCAACATGGTCACCGTCGATAAGGACGGCACCCCCGTGACCGAAGCACGCGAGATCGGCATGGACGTGGTCTTTGACCACATGGGCAGCGCCTTCTCGGGCATGTCGGAGCTCATGGAAATGAGCGGAGGCATGGGCGGCATGAACGTCTTTTCCGAAATGATCAATAACCAAGAGCTGCTTGACCAGCAATACGACGTGATCGCGGGCAGCTGGCCCACCGCCTATAACGAGGTGGTGCTGGTGGTCAGCTCCAACAACCAGATCGGCAAGATGACCATGTATATGCTGGGCATGCTTGACCCCGCCAATATTGAAAAGGAGCTTGAGGACCTGATGGCCGGCGAATACGTGCCCGAGGAGGATCTTTCCTACAGCTTTGAGGATATCCTCGACACCAGCTTCAAGCTTCTCACCACTGCTGATTTCTTTGCCAAGACCGACCGCACCTACGAGACCGCACAGGGCGATAAGCACGTGTGGACCGACCTGCGCGAGGGCTTTGATTTTGACAACACCGCGTTCGTCGACGAAAACGGTATCGATATCAAAATTTCTGGCATCATCCGTCCCAAAAAGGGCGTTGCCGCCACGAGCGTTACGGGCGCTATCGGCTATACCAAGGCGCTGACCGATCATATTCTTGAGAAAAACGCGGCAAGCGAAGTCATCAATCAGCAAAAGGAGAACCCCACCGTAAACGTGCTGACGGGCCTGCCCTTCGAGCGCACCCGCTACACACCCGAGACCATTCACGAATTAGTAGATAAGATCGACGCCGCCACCATGGATATGTTCTACGCCTATATGACGCAGCAGATCCTCAACAACCCCGATTTCTCCGACCGCATTGAGGTCACGGATACCGAATCCTTCCTGGGTATGTTCATGCTGCTGCCCGCAGACGGGCGCGCCGAGATCGTTAACGCGATCCTCACCGCGGCAAAGGCAGATCCTGCCAACGCCGACGGACTCACCGCCCTCTTCGGGGTACTGACCTCCACCACCGACGGCATCACCGTGACCCCTGATAACTTTGTACGCCTGCTGCCTGTGCTTGACCTTCAAACACAGGTGATGACAGCACTGGTGGGCGTACCCAACACCACGGTCCCTGCCCTCTCGCTGCCAGGCCTTATCACGATGGCAGGCGATACCGCGATGCAAGCCATTTACGCGCAGCTGACCGAAAGCATCAAGCACATGACAGTCAATGAAGAGATCTTCACGGCCATTCTCGGCACGATGCAGCCCGACGATCCCGCCTTTATCCAGCTGGAGGAAACGCTGTACTCTATGGCGCCGCAGATCGACGCGACCCTTGAAAGCGTGCTCGATACTCTCGATGACGCCGAGGCCGCAGCCCCCGCCGCCATCAGCTTCTTTGCCAAGGATTTTGAATCCAAGGAAAAGATCGAGGCGTTTATCGCCGAATACAACGAAAACGCCGCCGATGCCGACAAGCTGGAGTATTCCGATATCGTGGGCACCATGATGTCGTCGGTGACGATCATCGTTGACGCCATCTCCTACGTGCTGATCGCCTTCGTGTCGATCTCGCTGGTGGTCTCCTCGATCATGATCGGCATCATCACCTATATTTCGGTTCTCGAGCGCACCAAGGAGATCGGTGTGCTGCGCGCGATCGGCGCATCGAAGCGCGATATCTCACGCGTGTTCAACGCCGAAACGCTTATCATCGGCTTTGCCGCGGGCGCGATCGGTATTCTATTCACCGTCCTCATATGTATCCCCATTACACTGATCCTGCGTGCCGTTACGGACATTGCCAGCATCACGGCCGTGCTGCCCTTTGGCGGCGCCGTTGCACTGATCGTCATCAGCATGCTGCTGACGCTGATCGCGGGCGTGATCCCCTCGCGCATCGCATCGAAGAAGGACCCCGTAGTCGCCCTGCGCAGCGAATAATAAGGATCTCATTTTTACAGGTGGCGAGGCCTCGGCTTCGCCACCCTTCTTTTTTGCGGCGCTCCCTTGCATCAGCTCAACCCGCTTTTTGACGCCCCCAAAAGCGCAACTTTGTGATAAAAATAACAAGAATCCCCGCTCTTGTTTTGCTTGTGAAAAGTTTAACGAAATTTGGCGTTTTTTTCAAGTTTTTTATAAAAAAGGCACAAAATTTATCGCTCTTTCCCTTGACTTCAAGGGTGCCTTGTGATATACTATCTATGGCCGAAAAAAAGACGGTTGCAATCTTAAAACCGCACGAAAGCACGAAAAGGACGGGCGTAAAAACAGCCTTAGTCCCATTGGGTGAGGTTTTGCAAGAGTACAACGGCCCATATCGCATGCCGACCGTCGGAGATGAGCCGTATGGTCGGATTTTTATTTGTCAACCATCTCAAAACCAATAATTGGAGGTACAATACATGAAACAAGAATGGCAAGGATTTGTAGGCGGTGCTTGGGAAAAGGACATCGACGTCCGCGACTTTATCCAAAGGAACTACACCCCCTACGACGGCGACGATAGCTTTCTCGCCGGCCCCACAAAGGCAACCCTTGACCTGTGGGCAAAGGTCAGTGAGCTGAAAAAGGAAGAGATTGCCGCAGGCGGCGTGCTTGATATGGACACATCGGTGGTTTCCACCATCACCTCGCATGCACCCGGCTATATTGAGCAGGAAAAGGAGCAGATCGTTGGTCTGCAGACCGACAAGCCCTTAAAGCGCTCCCTGCAGCCCTATGGCGGTATCCGTATGGCTATGAAGGCCTGCAAGGATAACGGCTATAGCGTAGCACCCGAGCTCGTTGAGTTCTTCTCCGAGCACAGAAAGACCCATAACGCAGGCGTGTTTGACGTCTACACCCCCGAGATCAGACGCTGCCGCACCAATCACATCATCACGGGTCTGCCCGACGCTTACGGCCGCGGCCGTATTATCGGCGACTACCGCCGTGCCGCCCTTTATGGCATCGACCGTCTGATCGAGGACAAGAACGCCCAGAAGGACGGCACCCCCTCTACCCTCACGGCAGAGGTCATTCGCGATCGCGAGGAGCTTTCCGAGCAGATCCGCGCCCTTGAGATGATCAAGACCATGGCCGCCTCCTACGGCTGTGATATCTCAAAGCCCGCCGCCAACTTCAAGGAGGCTGTGCAGGCTACCTACTTTGCATATCTTGCCGCTGTAAAGGAGCAGAACGGCGCTGCCATGTCCCTGGGACGCACCTCTACCTTCCTTGATATTTACGCCACGCGCGACATCGCAAACGGTGTGCTGACCGAGGAGGAGGCACAGGAGATCATCGACCACTTCGTCATGAAGCTCCGCATGGTATGCTTTGCAAGGACTCCCGAATACAACGCCCTGTTTGCAGGCGACCCCACGTGGGTCACCGAGTCGATCGGCGGCGTCGGTGTTGACGGCAGACACATGGTCACCAAGACCTCGTTCCGTTTCCTCAACACCTTAAACAACCTCGGTGCCGCGCCCGAGCCTAACCTCACGGTCCTGTGGTCCGAAAAGCTGCCCGACGGCTTCAAGCGCTTCTGCGCCAAGGTCTCTATCGAGCACCATGCCGTACAGTACGAGAACGACGACCTGATGCGTCCCATTCACGGTGACGACTACGGCATCGCCTGCTGCGTATCCTCGATGAGGATCGGCAAGGAAATGCAGTTCTTCGGCGCACGCGCTAACCTTGCAAAATGCTTGCTGTACGCCATTAACGGCGGTATCGACGAGATGACGGGCATGCAGGTCGCACCCAAGTTCCAGCCTATCACCTCGGAGTATCTTGACTACGACGAGGTCATGGAAAAGTACAAGGCTATGATGGAGTGGCTGGCAGGCGCATACGTAAATGCCCTCAACGCCATTCACTATATGCACGATAAGTACTGCTATGAGCGTGCACAGATGGCCTTCCACGATAAGGAGGTCCGCCGCTGGTTTGCAACGGGCATTGCAGGCTTCTCGGTCGTGGCTGACTCGCTTTCCGCCATCAAGTACGCCAAGGTAAAGGTCCTGCGCAACGACCAGGGCATCGCTGTCGGATTTGAGACCGAGGGCGACTTCCCCAAGTACGGCAACGACGACGACCGCGTAGACGAGATCGCAAAAGAGATCCTGCGCCTGTTCATCACCTACCTGCGCAAGCAGCACACCTACCGTGACGGCATCGTGACCACCTCGATCCTGACGATCACCTCTAACGTGACCTACGGCAAGAACACGGGCGCTACCCCTGACGGCAGAGTTTGCGGTGAGGCATTTGCCCCGGGTGCAAACCCCATGCACGGCAGAGATGCAAACGGTGCAGTCGCATCGCTTGCCTCGGTTGCCAAGATCCCCTTCCTTGACTCGCAGGACGGTATTTCCAACACCTTCACCATCGTTCCCTCCGCACTCGGTAAAACCGAGGAGGAGCGCGAGAACAACCTCGTAGCACTCCTTGACGGCTACTGCCAGAAGGGCGGCTTCCACCTCAACGTCAACGTATTTGACCGCGAGCTGCTGCTTGACGCCCAGAAGCACCCCGAGCTTTACCCGCAGCTGACGATCCGTGTATCGGGCTACGCCGTAAACTTCATCAAGCTGACCAAGGCACAGCAGGACGAGGTCATTTCCAGAACCTTCCACGGCTCTATCTGATATGGTGGGGCAGATTCACTCTATTGAAACCTTTGGCACGGTTGACGGGCCGGGCGTGCGCTTTGTGGTATTCTTTCAAGGGTGCCCCATGCGTTGCCTGTACTGTCACAACCCCGACACGTGGATCGCGGGGGCGGGAGAAAAGCACACCGCCTCCGACCTCATTGCCAAAATGCTGCGCAATCTGAGCTTTTATCAGACGGGCGGCATTACCGCCACGGGGGGTGAGCCGCTCTTACAGCTTGATTTCCTCATCGAGCTTTTTGAGCTTGCCAAGCGCCACCGTATTCATACCTGCCTTGATACGTCGGGCATCACCTTTCACGAGGCGCCCCTGTATCTTGAAAAGATCGACCGTCTGCTGGCCGTTACCGACCTTGTGATGCTTGATATCAAGCACGCAAGCGATAAGGCACACCAACAGCTCACGGGCTGTAGCAACACCCCCGTTGTTGCATTTGCAAAATACCTCAGCCAAAAAAAGGTGAAGATGCGCGTGCGCCACGTGCTGGTGCCGGGCTACACCGACAGCGAGGCGGATCTTGTGGCCCTGGGGCAGCTGGTGCGTGATCTTGACAATATTGAAAAGATCGAGGTGCTTCCCTACCATACCCTTGGCAGGGCAAAATATGAAAATCTTGGTATTCCCTACCCCCTTGGCGACACACCGCAGCTGACCGCACGCGATGCGGCGGCGGCGCTGGCTGTGATCGAGCAAAGCATGAAATAAGAAAAAAGCGCAATTTTGTAAATTGCGCTTTTTTCTTACAAAACACATCATAAACTACAGGACAGCCTCAAACCGAAATTTAAGGCTGCCCCTTTTTTGCTTACGCCTTATGCCTTTGCGTTGCTTTTAGGCAAAATATCGCCAATAGCGCGTGCCGCCTTGGCGGTTTTTTTCACCACGCGGCGTGTTTCACGCTTGCCGCCAACCACCATGCCGACGGTGCCGCCAACGACCATGCCCGCCAGCAGCCCTGCTGCTGTCATCGTTGCCTTATTCATCAAGATCCCCCCTTTTGCACTCCTGCATCTTTAGTTTGCACCAAAGCACCGCGTTTATGCGCGCGGTTACAGCCAAAAAAGGAAAAAATTGAAAAAAGCACGCGCGCTTATTGCAAAGCATCAAGAAAACCATTATAATAATATATATGATCGTACTTTAACGCAAAAGGAGAGCCGTATGGAACAAATTTATACCATACCCGTAAACGAAGCGTTTGACGCCTCGCGTGCCGACCACACGTGCGGTTGCCCGATGTGCACGCTCTATCGCAAATTAGAGGAAAATGAGCTTGATCTCATTCTCGGCGCTTCAATGATGGAGCCCGACGTGCGTATTCAAACCAATAAAGAGGGCTTTTGCCGCACGCATTACGATATGATGTTCGTGCGCAAAAACCGCCTTGGCATGGCCCTGACACTGGAAAGCCACTTAAAAGAGCTGCAGGGCGACCTCAAGAGCGGCTTTATCGGGTCGCTGCTTCAAGGAGCTGACGCCAAGCCCGCCAAGCGCATCAAGGCGCTGGAAAGCTCCTGCTACGTATGCCGCCGTATTGATTTCCATTTTCAGCATATGGCGCAGACCGTGATCTATTTATACGATACGGTGGAGGAATTTCGCGAAAAGCTGGCCGCACAGCCTTATTTTTGCCTGCCGCACTACCGTTTACTCCTCGAGCGCGGCGATGCGCGTCTTGGCAAAAAGCGCATGGCCGAATTTACCGAGGCCATCGGGCGCGTGCAAAGCACGTATCTTGCATCCCTTACTGAGGATATCAGCTGGTTTTGCAAAAAATTTGATTATCGCTACGATGCAGAGCCCTGGAAAAATTCAAAGGACAGCGTAGAGCGCGCCATTAAATTCCTGCGCGCTGACCTGCACGGCACCGCCTACCCCGACAAAAAATAAGGTGAAAACTATGAAGCTGACAACCAAAGACCTGCAAGCCCTTACGCACGGCGCTGTTTCCGTAAAGGATACCGCTGACGGCTACACTGCCTTTTATCGCTTCAGCGATAAGCAAATGGCCTATTACGAAACAACCAATGCCGAGTTTTACACAAAATCCTTCGGCACGGCATGCGTGCGCCTTGAAATGGTAACCGATGCCACTGCGCTGTCCTTTTCCTATCGCGCCAAAAAAGCGGCAAGCCGCCGATTTTTCTATTTTGACCTCTTTGTGGATGGCGTCATGATCGCACACGAGGGCGAGGATGACACAGACGGGAAAACCGACACCGTGACCCTGCCCCTGCCCGCGGGCACGCACCGCATAGCGCTTTACCTGCCCGCACTGTTCAGCCTTGAGGTAAAGGACGTGACCTTAACCGACGCCACCTTTGCCACCCCCGTTGCCAAAAAGCTGAGACTGCTCGCGATGGGTGACAGCATCACCCACGGCTACGACGCCGTATATGCCGCGCTTTCCTACGCGAATATCACCGCAGATGCCCTTGATGCCTCGGTGATCAATCAGGGCATCGGTGGCGAGATCTTTAACCCCGGCATCATTGACGGTGACCTTGGCTTTGCGCCCGACGTCATCACGGTTGCCTACGGCACCAACGATTACAGCAAGTGCACGCGCAACAAATTTACAGAAAACGCTACCGCATTTTACGCGCAGCTTCGCAAAAGCTTCCCCTCGGCAAAAATTTTTGCCCTGCTCCCCATCTGGCGCGGCGACAATCACCGCGTAACGGCCGTGGGTACCTTTACCGAGGCCAAGGAGATCATACGTGCCGCCGCCGAGGCGCAGGAGGGCGTCACGGTGATCGATTGCGACACCTTTGTGCCGCATCTGCCTGCCTTTTTCTCCGACAAATTCCTCCACCCCAACGACCTTGGCTTCCAGTGCTACGCGGCAGGGCTGCTGCGGGCGCTGCAAAAGCACCTGTGAGGTGACCATGAGCAATAAATACGGAAATATGATCGACCTGCTTGCCCTGCAAAAAACCTTTATTTTAAATCATTTAGGCGCAGGCGACACCGCCGTGGATTTTACCATGGGCAACGGGCACGACACCGCGTTTTTATCAAAAACCGTGGGCGAAAGCGGCCACGTCTTTGCCTTTGACGTGCAGGAAATGGCCCTTACGTCCGCGAAAAAAACGCTGGAAAGCGAGGGGTGCCCCGATAACTGCACCCTCATTCTTGACTCGCATCACAACGTCAAAAAATACGTAAACGGCCCCATCAAAGCGGGCATGTTTAACCTCGGGTATCTGCCGGGGAGCGACAAAAGCGTCACCACCATGCGCGAAACCACCATGCCCGCTATTGAAGCGGCGCTGGAGCTCCTCGACCACGGCGGCATATTGCTGGTAGCAGTCTACCCCGGGCACGCCGAGGGCGAGGCCGAGGGTAAAATGGTGCTTGACTATCTCGCCACGCTCGACCGTCACGTCATCTGCTGCACCCTCATTCGCATCATCAATTCCCCCACCTCACCCTTTTTTGTGGTGGTAGAGAAAAAGTAAAAAATTTTATAAAAAGCACTTGCAATTCGCAAACAAATATGATATAATAGGCGCGTTGCTGGTGTAGCACAGGGGCAGTGCAGCTGATTCGTAATCAGCAGGTCGTGAGTTCAAA
>SVSV01000035.1 GCA_015064125.1 Oscillospiraceae bacterium | reverse complement strand
CGTTCGGCGTTATCAACGCCGCCTTGCCGCGTGCACTGCACGCTGTGCCGCGGCGGGACGGGAATTTGCCGCAAAGCGGCAATATTCGCTCGCGCGAATGCGAACCCGCTTTTGCGCGCCTCAGCCATTGCTGATTTTAGCAGCCCGTTTACCGTTCGGCGTTATCAACGCCGCCTTGCCGCGTGCACTGCACGCTGTGCCGCGGCGGGACGGGAATTTGCCGCAAAGCGGCAATATTCGCTCGCGCGAATGCGAACCCGCTTTTGCGCGCCTCAGCCACTGCTGATTTTATGCATTCGGGGGGCGCAAAACGGGTTCACGTGCTGCTCCAAAGAAAAAGGGGCGCCATTCGGCGCCCCTTTTTCTTTGGAGCAGGCGACGGGAATCGAACCCGCATCTCCTGCTTGGGAAGCAGGGGTTTTACCACTAGACTACGCCTGCGGACCTCATTATTATAGCGAAAAAAAAGAGGTTTGTCAAGCACTACTTGAAAATTCCGCAAAAAACTGTTCGACACAAATTTTACAGGTGCCGTATGCAACAGCTGTTGCATACGGCACCACCGATTCAGTGCGTATTTTTCATGCTTGCAAGTGTTTCCACAAATGCGGCAAAGGGTGCCTTCGCGAGGAACATATCGTAAAAGGTCTTGATCATGGCAACGTCGGCAGGATCGGTCAAGCCGCTGTATTTTTCAAGCGCGCGCTCGATGCCGTTTTCCTTGGCGTACGTGGAGATCTCTACAGCACCCGCGTCGCTTTCCAGATCAAACAAATACCCTGCGGCAATACCAACGGCAATATGCGCGGGGATACCACCCTGCTCACGCACGGTATTGAACGCACCGACCAAGCGGTCAGTGGGGCAAAGCTTACGCTTGGGATCGCGACCGACACGGTCAAGCGAGTCTACCAGGAGCTTGTTTTCAAAGCGGACCATCAGATCCTCAACGAATTGCATAGCGTCGTCAGTGGAGGCGCCGTGCCGCTTGGCAAGCGCACGCGCCGATTCAAGCAGCGCACGGGTAAGAATATATTTGATCTCACCGTCAGTGGCAGCCTCGAAAATATACTGATAGCCCTTCTGATAAGCCATATATGCCATCAGGGCGTGGCCCATATTATGTACCAGCAGCTTGCGCTCAATGAAGAAGGCAAAGGGCGAGAAGGCTACAAGCTCCTTAATAGGCGGCAGCTCACACCCTACAGGGCGGAAGCCCATAGCATCAGCGGGCAATTCACTGTAAGGCTCGGCGCAAACGGCAAGCGGATATTTTTGCTTGAACTCCTCGGGCGTGGGCGGCACGGTCCTGCCAACCGAAACGCAGACAAAGCCAACGTTCTCCTCAAAGAATGCCTTGGCCTCATCGGGAATATGCGGCTCCACAAGGCCATGCAGATACTCGTTTGAGCCTATCATATTTTCGCAGATCAGGATGTTAAGCGGGCGGTTTGCCTCTTTTCTTTTGAGGATAGCCTTTGCGATAATGTGCGCCACAAAGGGCAACACGGGAACACCAAGGGCAGTCGCTACAATATCAGCCTCAGCGATCGCATCGATCACGCGTTGCTCATCTCTGCCGTTGATCGCGTCAACGTTTTCGACCCATTCCGGCACGTATTCTGTACCACGCGTCACATAGATGGGGTATTTCCCTGCCTCGTTGATGGCATCCACCACCTCGGTATTCACGTCAACGAACGTCGTGTGGTATCCCGAAAGATACAAGCGCTGGGCGATAAAGCCGCGCCCAATATTGCCGGCACCGTACATAACAGCTTTCATAATTTCCCTCTTTTCAAGATTTATTTTTATTGCCGTCAGTTGTCACCAAGGGACGACATTTTGTTTTTATACTTAAACGGAATTTGCGACACGATAATCGCGGCGAAAATAAGAAGCATGCCGAAAATTTCGGGCAAGGTGGGATACAGCGACAGCGCGATCATGCTGGCGATCACCGCGACCACGGATTCAAGGCTTAAAACCAGACTTGCAAGGGTAGCCGGGGTGCGCTGTTGCCCGATGATCTGCAGCGTATAGGCAACGGCCGAGGACAAGATACCCGCATAAAGCACCGTCCACCAGCCGACGAGTATCCCGTCAAGGGTAGGACTTTCAAATATGACGGCAAACACAGCCGCTACGATCCCCACCACCAAAAACTGTACCGCCGACAGGCGCACCGCATCGGCACGCGTGCCGATATGGTCAACCAAAATCATTTGGCAGGCAAACAAAAGCGAGCAGATAATGAGCTGTATATCGCCCGTTGTCAACGTGCTCCCGTTCATGCAAAGCAGCCACAGGCCACCGAGTGCCACCGCCACACAAGCGTAAATATGCGGCGCCGCGCGCTTACCCAGCACCAGTGAAAGCACAGGCACGAAAACAATATAAAGGGCGGTAATAAAGGCGTCCTTTCCGGGTGAGCCCGTATTGCTGGCAATACCGAATTGCTGTAACGCAGAGGCCGCACACAAAAACAATCCGCAAAAGGCACCGCCAAGAAGCGTGAGCTTAATGCGTGGCCCTCCTTCAGGCACGTACGTGCCCTTTCTTTTTTGCCGGTTATCCTTTACCAAAACCACCAAAAGAAGTGCCGCCGCACCCACAAAGGAGCGCAGTGCCAAAAAGGTAAAGGGGGGTATCGTTTCGGCAGCGGTATCCTGCGCCACAAACGTTGTTCCCCAGAAAAAAGCCGCCAGCAAGCAACAGACAAGCCCGCTTGATTTGCGCAAAAACTGCATATCGGAAAACTCGCTTTCTCAAACAACAAAACTATTATAACAAACAAAAGGGCTGCTGTCAAGCCTCAAGGTCGGCTTGAGGATCGGTATGCGTGTCACCGTCGGGGCGCGGATAGCAGCCAAGGCAAATGCTTTTTTTGCCAAAGCGCGCCCTGATGGCGTGCATCGTATCCTCCACGCCCTCCTGCTTTTCGGCCCTGCCGTCTGCCACGGAGAACATATCAAGCTGCTCCTCCGTTCCCTCAGGCCCCACCAGCCCGGAGGCAGTCACGGTCAGCGCGCGGATCATATTGCCGTACCCGTTGGCCGCCTTGATCAGTGCCATCGCATTTTCAAGCAGCTCACGCTGGAGCCACGTGGCGCGTCGCAACGTGCATTGACGCTGCACCACCTTAAAATCGGGGCTTTTGACCTGCACCTGCACCACGGTGCATTTGCAATTTTCATGCCGCAGGCGCGCCGCTACCGAATCACACAGCGCGGCAGCCCCCGCGCGGATCTCGGCCTCGCCCACGATATTGCGCCGAAAGGTCATACCGTTGCCCACCGACTTCGGCTGCTTTCGTTTAAAATAAGATCCGACGGGCTCATTATCCTGCCCGTTGGCATAGCGCCACAGCATACCGCCCGCCTCTCCAAGGCGCGCCATCAAAAGGGCAGGCTCAGCCTTGGCAAGATCGCCGATCGTCAAAATACCAAGGGCACGCAGCTGCTCGGCAGTGCGGCGGCCGACAAACAAAAGCTCCGACACGGGTAAGGGATATACGATATCACGGTAATTTTCACGGTCAATGATCGTGGTGGCATCGGGCTTTTTATAATCGCTGCCGAGCTTGGCAAAAACGCGGCAAAAGCTGACGCCCACCGAGATGGTGATGCCGATCTCACTGCGCACACGTGCGCGAATGACGTCGGCAAGCTCCCTTGGCGACATGGGAAACAAATGCATGCTGCCCGTGACGTCAAGAAAGGACTCGTCAATGCCAAACGGGTCGACAAGATCGGTATAATCGAGATAAATGGCGTTGACGCGCTGCGAGATCTCGTGATATTGATCGTGGTGCGGTGCCACCAGCACAAGATCCGGGCATTTCTTTTTCGCTTGCCAGATGGTTTCAGCGGTCTTCACGCCATAAGCCTTCGCCAGCTCGTTTTTGGCAAGAATGATGCCGTGACGGCTTTCGGGGTCACCCGCAACGGCCATGGGCACCTTAGCAAGATGAGGACGTGAGAGCATTTCAACCGAGGCAAAAAAGCCGTTGCAATCGCAATGTAAAATGATTCGCTCGCTCATATGCTCTCCTTTCCATACTATGCCGCTTTAATCCAGGGCGATCAAAAAAGTAAGATCCTCGGGGCAATTTGCCGCCATACCAAAGGGCGTGCCATCGGCACAGGGCGTACGTAATTCATAGCTGTCGGCGCCGAGAAAAGCCGCTACACGGGGCGCAAAATGAGTAGCGCCAAGCCATTCCTTAAAAAGCACCTCGCGCCCACGCATCTCGTAAAAGGCCACGAATTGACCCGCCATTTCAAGGGCGCCGCCACCGAGATACCCGAGTGATAAAAATGCCTCGGTGGGAGCGGCAAAGGGGGACGTAAGATAAGCGGCGCGCGCCGCAAGATAGGCGCCTGGCGAAAGCCTTGTTAAACCTAAGGCTGTGCCTGTATCCAGCGCCGTACCGTGCTCAATTTGGACGGGCGACACGGGCGATAAGCCCACCGCACGGTAAAAATCAAACAGCGACGGAGCACTGGGGCGCAAAAACACGGGCAAGCCCTCAGCAATGACCTCGCGCAGCAGCTTAGTGGCCAACCCCTGCCCACGGCAAGCGGGGTCTGTTGCCACCGCATACAAATACCGCGCATCGGTGACACCGTTTTCGGTTACGATGGGATACGGTATCGAAAAAAGCATTGATTTGGGTGCATTCCCCTCAACGATCGCGCGCAAGCACGCGGGCATAGTCAGCGCAAACAACGCATCGTCAAACGCACCCGACACGCCAAAGGCCTGCTCGTAGAGTGCCCGACACGCTTTTTCAAGCTTCGTCACAAGCACACCCCCTTTCTTCTTCCTTTAGTATATCCTATTTTTCCATGCAGGTCAAGGCAAATGGCTTTAAAAACATTAAAATTATTTTAAACTTATCGCGCGCACGCGCGCGAAAAATCGTCTTTAAGGAAAAAAAGCCTTCTGCCACGGCAGAAAGCTTTTTTATTTTTTACGATACAGCGCCGCTCTGCCCTCCTTGCCGCATTTTTCAATGACGTCAAGTGCCTCAAACACAGCCAACGCATCGTAAAGCGCGTAGCCCCCAAGGCGACTGACCTTGCCAAAGGTCTTAGCGGTAAAGGGCCTATCCAATCGTTCATCGGTGGGAAAAAGCGCCACGTAGTCGGCCTTTTCACGCAAATAAACAGTATCAAGCAGCGCCAGCGGTATCAGCTCGTAGCGATGTGAGCCGCGCTTGCCGCCCTTGCCCCACCCGTCAAGCAGACGGTACTCGTCCACCTCCAAAAGCGGCAGGCACAGCGAAAAACGGGGGCTGCCGATATACGAAAGAAAGGGCTTTAGCTCCGCCAAGGCGTGCAGGGGCGTTTGCTTTTTGGGGGACTTTTTGCGTGACGTGACCTTGCCGGTTTCATTATCCAGCCAGCTGACATATTTTACGGCAAGCAATGGGCGCAGGACCGTGACGGGGTGCGTCGTTTCCTCCATATAAAACGCGAGCTTGGTGCGCATCGGATAAAGCTTGCCCGTTTGCACCTCATAGATCTCGCCCGAGGGCAAGAGCACGTCAGCCACAAATTTACGGGGCCTCGTGCCCGTGCCCTCTATTTTTATCTCATGGCAGGAAAAGTCGTCATGCACCCAGCGCTTGAGCACACTGTGCAGACGCTTTTCCGCAAGCAAACCGATGCCGTCGCGCAGCTTTTCGCGCGACAGTTCCTCGCCTGCGATACGCATAAATCTGATCTTTCCCATTTCCATCAGGTCGCGATCCCCGCAAATTGATTTCGGTAAAGCTTCGCATACTCCCCGCCGAGCGCCAACAGCTCATCGTGGTTGCCCGATTCGGCGATCACGCCGTTTTTCACCACCACAATGACATCGGCATCACGAATGGTAGACAGACGGTGTGCAATAATGAGGGACGTGCGGTTCTTCATCAACGCCACCATCGCCTGCTGGATATGCATTTCGGTGCGCGTATCGACCGACGAGGTCGCCTCGTCAAGAATTAAGATCTTCGGGTCAGCCAGCACCGCGCGTGCAATGGATAAAAGCTGGCGCTGACCGCGCGAAAGGTTACTGCCCTCCTCGTCAAGCACGGTGTCATAGCCGTCGGGCAACCGTTCAATAAAGCGGTCAGCCTTAGCGTGACGGGCAGCCTCCTTCATTTCCTGCTCGGTGGCGGTGGGGCGCCCATACATAATATTGGCGCGAATGGTATCATGGAACAGCACCGTATCCTGCAACACAATGGCGATGGCACGGCGCAGGGTCTTTTTAGGCAGATCGCGAATATCGATACCGTCTACCGTGATCTTGCCCTCTACCACCTCGTAAAAGCGCGTCAGAAGATTGACGACAGTCGTTTTGCCCGAGCCGGTAGCACCGACGATAGCCACCTTTTGCCCCGCCTTTACCGACAAATTGAGCCCCTTTAACACGGGCTCGCCCTCAACGTAATGAAAGTGGATATTTTCAAACTCAATATTGCCTTCAATTTCCGCGGGCGATAGATCAAGCACACCCTCGTCAACCTCCTCGGGCTGGTCCATGATCTCAAAAATGCGCTCTGCACCTGCAAGGGCTGTTAAAATAGTTGAATACTGGTTGGCGATCTGGTTGATGGGCCTCGTGAAGCGCTTGGAATAGGAGAGCATCGACTGGATATTACCGATGCTGATATTGCCGGGGCCACCGAACAGGATCATCGCACCGCCCGTAGCCGCGATCATCACGTATTGAAGGTTGCCGATAAAGTTCATGACAGGCCCCATCACGGACCCCCACACGCGTGCGCTGACCGCGCAATCGCGAAGGCCGCCGCTGATCTCGGAAAAATGCGCCACGGCTGCCTCCTCCTTGCCGTAGACCACTACGGTCTGATACGAGGTGACCATTTCCTCTACCGTTCCATTGAGGCTCCCGAGCAGTCGCTGCTGACGCACGAAATAGCGCCGCATAAACTTGCCGAGCTTGGTAGAGATGAAAATCGAAAGAGGCACCGTCACCATCGCAACAAGTGTCATAATGGGGCTTAAAACAAGCATCATCGCAAAGGCACCCACAAGCGTCAGCACCGCTGAAAACAGTGAGGTGATGGCCTGCGAGATGGCGTTTGAAACGTTTTCAACGTCGTTGGTCATACGCGACATGATATCGCCGTGCTTATGATTATCGGTATAAGAGATAGGCAAGCGCGAGATCTTTCGAAACAGGTCGTTTCGCATGGTATACACCGTGCGCTGCGAAAGCTTTGCGGCAATAATGCCCTGAAAATAGTGTAAAAGGCTACAAGCCAAAAAGATGACTGCCATTGCCGCAAGATAGCTGACCATACCCGCTGTGCGTCCGTCGCGACCAACGTAAGAGCCACGCCAGAAATGCACGCGAAATACGGTTTTGACGGAAATACCCTCAAAACGGGGGTCGTTTTTGTCATAATTAAAAAGTATTTCATCGGTCTCGGCGTTAACATAGATCGGCTCAATGGCATCGATCGCATTGCCCTGCAGCAGGGGCCCTGCCAGCTCTGCGGCCGTCACGGCCAGCATAATAAGAAGGAGGGCTATCAGTATGTATTTACTGCTGCCGATATAGCGGATCAGGCGCACCACGGTCTTTTTCAGATTTTTCGGCTTTTGCACACTGGCGCGACTGTTGGGGTTACCGCGCCCACCCGGGCGCATGTCAAAATTAGGCGCAGCAATCGGTCTTTTTTCACCCTTATTCATACGCCTGCACCTCCTTTGCCCATTTGCGAGGCATAAATATCACGGTACGTCTCACTGATCCGAAGCAGCTCGTCGTGCGGTGCACAGTGCCGTATCGTACCGTCCTCAATGACGGCAATGCGGTCAGCATCACGCACGCTTGCCACACGCTGGGCGATCATAATAACGGTGCTGCTTGCCATTTTTTCGCGCAATGCGCCACGCAGCCTTGCCTCAGTAGACAGGTCAAGGGCGGAGGTGGCATCGTCAAGAATTAAAATTTCGGGCTTGCGCGCCAACGCGCGTGCAATGGAAAGCCGCTGCTTTTGTCCACCCGAAAGCGAGGCGCCCTTCTCTGCCACGGCACTTTGATAGCCGTCGGCAAACTCGCGCACGAATCCATCGGCCTGCGCGACGGCAGCCGCAGCCTGCACCTCACTGTCATTCGCATCGGGCTTGCCCCAACGCACGTTGTCGGCAACGGTGCCCGAAAACAGCTCGCTCTTTTGCAGCACAAAGCCGATCTTCAAACGCAGATCCTTTAATTTATAATCGCGAACAGGCACACCGTCAACCAGCACCTCACCCTCGGTGGCATCGTAAAAACGCGGAATGAGCTGTACCAGCGACGATTTTCCCGACCCCGTGGCGCCAACAATAGCCAGGGTCTCGCCGCGGCGCACCTCAAGATTGATATCATGAAGCACGGGCTCACCCACCGTATCGGGATAACGGAAGGACACACCGCGAAACGCCACCGCGATCTCACCCTCGGGGGCACACGCACCCACACCGTCAGCGATCACAGGCTCAGTATCCAGCACCTCGCGCACACGCTTGGCAGAGGCCAGCGCACGTGATACCGACTGAAACATCATCGTCACCATCATAATGGACATAATTACCTGCGTGACGTAAGAAACAGCGGCCATAATATTACCGGTGCTCATGCTGCCGACACCCGAGGCAATGCTGTTGCTGCCCATATAAATAATGGCAATGACGGCAAAATTCTGCACCAGGATCAAGACAGGATTCATAATTGCCATTAAACGGAGCACGCGATAGTTGATGCTGCGCAACGCGCCGTTTGCCTCGGCAAAGCGGCGGTTTTCATACGCCTCCTGCACCGAGGCCTTGACCACACGTGCGCCACCCACGTTTTCCTGCACGACGCAGTTCACGCGGTCAAGCCGCTTTTGCACCGTGCCAAAAAGCGGCACCGCACGCGCCAGCACCAGAATGAGTGTCAGGAGCAGGATCGGTAAGGATATAAGCAGCACGGTGCCGAATTCCACCTCAAGCGTGAGCAAAAAGACCGTGCCGCCGAGAAAGAACATGGGTGCACGCACAAACATACGCAGCAGCATTTCGACAAACTCCACGATCATCGCGATATCGTTTGTCATGCGCGTGACAAGTGAGCCCGTGGTAAAGCGGTCGGTCTGCTCGATCGACAGGGACATCACGCGCCTGTAAGCATCTCGGCGCAGATCATGCCCGAAGCTTTGCGAGGCACGTGCCGCGGTATACGCACAAAAGGTGCCGAAAAAGCCGCCGATCAGCGTCACCACCAGCATCAGCACACCAAACACGATAATGAGCGCAAGATTAGTATACCCACCGTGCGGATAAAACACACCGATCAAAAACGAGGCCACGCCGTTTTTTGCAATATCCTCACCAATGATACCGTAATTGACGATAAAGGACATCAGATACGGCAAGCAAAGATCGCAAAGCACCTCACCCATCATCAAAAGCGGCGAGAGCACGGCAAAAAGCCGATAGGGCTTTAAATAACGAAACAGCTTTTTCATCTTATTTTTCCTTCAAATTTTCATACATACGTAAAAGGAGCGCCACGAGCGTCGCCTCCTCCTCGGGGGTAAAGCCCGCCATCGCGCGGCGATCGTTTTCCATAATACGCCCCACATGCTCACGGTCAAAGGCAAGCCCTTTTTCTGTGAGGGACACCTGCATCACGCGGCGGTCATCCGTACGGGGCACACGCGTGACGTACCCCTCCTTTTCCATTTTCCGCAGCAAGATCGATACCGTGGGTGTGGAAAAATGCGTTTTTTCGGCAAGCGTCAGCTGACTGGCCTCACCAAGCACAGCAAGATGTGCCATCAGCAATCTTGCCGCCTGCTGGTCCATCACACCCTCTCTTGCCTCGCCGTCGCGCACGCGGTAACGCAGCAAGCGCGATACGTTCATCAACAGGCGCGGCGCCTGCGGCAGATCGCGCAGCTCCTCGCGCTCGGGCGGCGGTGAGGGCAGCACAAGCGATTGTTTTTTCATAAGGCCTCCCAAATAGTTTATTAGCAAACTAATTATATCATAAAATTGGCATTTGTCAAGAAAAACAAGCAAAATTGCGCCCGACCGATAAAATATCGCCCAAAAAATCGGCATCGCGCGAAAAGGCTGGCAAACGGTGCTCATATTGTTAGTGTGAAACAAGCAGACAAAGCGCATAGTAATGCTGATGGGAGGAAGAAAACATGAACAAAAATTTTAAAAAAACAAGCGCAAGAGCCTTGCTTGCTTTTTTATTATGTACGGTGCTGCTTTGTGCACTGATCGTACCCGTTGGCGCTGCCCTGCCGCAGCGCGAGCGCGTATTTGTCGGGGGCGGCGCGTTTGGCGTGCGTTACGTGACCGATGGCATTATGGTAGTGGGTTATTGTGACGTCACGTCAGGCGGACACGCCAAAAACCCCGCCAAGGCGGCAGGCATACGGCCGGGCGACTGCATCACCGAAATAAACGGCCAAGCAGTCGAGGGGGCACGGGCGCTGGCCGATATCATTGAAAACGGAAAGCAAGCGCCGCTGACGCTCACGCTGCGGCGCGGCGAGGAGATCAAAAGCGTCACGCTTTCCCCACTTGCCTGCGACGGCGACGGACACTGGCGCACAGGGCTTTGGGTGCGTGACACGGGGGCGGGCATCGGTACTGTCACCTACGTTTGCGAAAACGGTCGGGATTTCGGCGGCCTTGGCCATGGGATCTGCGATGGCGCCAGCGGTTGCCTCGTGCCGCTGTCACGCGGCACCGTGATGGGTGTGACGATCAGCGACGTGCAACGGGGTGAGGTCGGCACCCCGGGTGAGCTGAAAGGGCATTTTGCAGCAAATAAGATCGGTGCACTTACCACCAACACCCCGTGCGGCGTGTTTGGCGTGCTGACCGAGGCACAGCCCACCACGGCAGGCCTTTTGCCCGTCGGCCACCGCGACGAGCTGCACGAGGGCGTTGCCACCTGCTGGTGTACGCTTGACGACGAGGGGCCGCAGGAATATACGGTAAAAATTTCGGATATTCACCGCACCGCAAGGGACAACAAGTGCTTTACCGTTACCGTCACCGATAAGGCACTGCTCGAAAAAACAGGCGGGATCGTACAGGGCATGTCGGGCAGCCCGATCGTGCAGGACGGGCGCCTTGTCGGCGCTATCACCCACGTGCTGATCGGCAATCCGACAACAGGATATGGGATATTCATCGAGAATATGCTTGCGCAGATGGACGGGTTGGCATCGTAAACGGACGCGCAATGCGCCCCCTACAAGCAACAACCTCAATACCGTAGGGGCGACCATCGGTCGCCCGCCAAAAAAGGCAATATCATTCCCTCTGGGCTTGATATTGCCTTTTTTCAATATTTCATCAAATGAATATTTCCGTTCCATTTTCTATATTCATTATCTGTTGTCCAAAGTATTTCATCGTGTGTCTGTGAAAATTTATTGCAAGTTTCAAAATCCGAAAATTGAAAATATGCAATTCTTTTACTTGCTTGATCCACGACCACGAGTAATCTACATGCTAAACATTCGCCATCATTGGGATTTTCAACTTGCCATTGTTCATTAGCAAATTTCAAAGCGCTGTATTCATCATCGTGTGCTATAATTGCTTCACCAATTGTATTACCTCTACCTTGCCTAACAAATTCATTAAATGTCATTCCATAAAACATGCATTCCCCCCCCTTATTACAAATGTTATTATTTCGTTATGATTCCATCGCTACAGTGTATAGTATAATCTTTTACGCCCATTGCCCAATCTGCTTCCTTGTCAATTGCCTCCCACTGTGCCGTTGTACCTTGATAGTAGATATCCAAGATAGATTTATAGGGTAAAGTATAATAATAGCCTTCAATTTTTTCTAGTGTTGTGGGAATAGTGATAGTCTTCACGTTTGTACATTCATTAAACATTAAGCTTGGGATTTCGGTAAGTTTTGTAAACGTGACACTTTCAAGTGAAGCAGGAACGTACCATAATCCCAAACCAACATAATCACAATTATCAAAAAGAGCCGCAACCGGTTCTGTATAACGAAGAGATCCTACAAATGGAATTGTAATGGATTTTATACTACTACATCCTTTTAATATATAATCACCCATTTTTGTTACACCGTCAGGTATTGCAATGCTATCAAGCCCGCTGCAATTTTTGAAGGCTTCAGTTCCCACTTCCGTCAAACTGTCAGGCAAAATGATATACTCTAAGTAACTACAATTTTCAAATGCCCGCATTGAAATTTTGGTTCCGCCCGTAATAATAACCTTTTCAAGAGAATGCGGAACAGCGTCTCCAAATATATAATCAAAACGACCGCTTTTTGTCCCGTTCAAATCCGAACCAACAAAAGGGATTTCAATTTCAATCAAGTTAGTGCACCCTTTAAGAGCCCCTGTTTCAATAGCTGCGATGGTGCTAGGTATAGAAATTTTTGTTATACTGTTACAATTATCAAAACTACCCGTCGAAATAGAAGTTATTTTAATTCCATTATGAGTTTCCGGAATTATAAGATTGGTGCTTTCGCCGCTACACGAAACAATGGCATACGTATTATTATCTTTCAATTTCAATGTAAGACCATTATCGGTAACAAGGTCTATCGGCTTTGTTGGTGTGCTGTTATCTGAACTGTTTTTATTGCTACAAGCTACTATTGCTATCGCCAAAAAAAGCAATAGAGCCACTACTAATATTTTTTTCACAAATTCTATTTCCTTTCAATTTATTGCTACTTTTTAATATATAGACTATAGATTCAAATATTTCTTTTTCTTATCATCAAATTCTACTTGGGTAATAATGCCATCATCCAAAAGCTTTTTGTATTTTATCAATTCTTCGATAGAATCATTGTCATGAAAATCACGGATGCCATCTTTTTGCTTCTCACCAGTCTTAAAGTCTAAACATTCCGCAACCTCGCATTCAACTTGCCGTTGAACCTTTTTTGATAATAATTTCAAAACACCTGCGCTGCACTGTGCAGAAAAAGCAATAAACATAAAAACAATAACAGGAACTAACAAAACTGCCCCACGAACCGAAGTTTCCTCATAAAATTTCCACCCACTATACCCCTTCAAATAGAACGTTTCACGTCCGCAAACTTTCCATGTGCTAACATCTGCTTGAATGGCAATTGCTAAAATGAGAGACATTAACGAAAATACCGACAATGCCAAAAAAAGAATTTTCAAACTTTTTTTAACTGCGCTATATTTTCGCACAGATAAAAGCACCTCCATACCAACAAACGCAAGTGCAACTGCAATGCTAATCATTAAGGAAATAACAAATAAAATCTCTACAGATGGAGACCAATCTTGTAATTTCAAATAACTGATATAGTTAAAAAAGTTTTTCGAAAAATCATTTGATTCAGAGGTGAGTTCAGTTCTATATTCTCCCGGAGGAACTGCATACACCGTTTCCTCTAATGTAACTGTAAATGGTATCAAAAGCATAATAACGGATAATACGCAACACAAAAAGGAAAGCGCATAGAGTAAAATAACTGTAATCTTGCGTGTTTTTTCTGCCATTTTGAATTTCTCCTTAAACGATTTATTTTCAAGTGTTTACTTTTGATCCGACCAATAAAAAATAGAATTTTATTGTATCTTTTACCAAAAGAGCTATTTATAGCCCATATTGTACCATATATAGCCCACCTTGTCAAGAGGTTTGGGCTATAATTAGTCCAAACATTTTTGGAGGCAATTAAAATGGTCACCTATACAGCGGTAAAAAACAGGATCCTTAAACTTTTGGAAGAAAGGAAAATGTCCATTCACAAGTTGGCCATGGAATCCGCAGTGCCGCCCTCTTCGATCAAAAACATTCTCTACGGCAAAAGCCAAAATCCCGGTATCGTTACCATCAAAATGCTTTGTGACGGCTTCGGCATTACCCTCATTGATTTTTTTGACACCCAAGAATTCCGCGAGCTGGAGCAGGAGATCAAATAAAAGTAACGCCGAGAGTAACCGCAATGGGTTGCTCTCGGCGTTATGCTTTTTATGGCTGATTTGGAATTTCACACTTCATTTGAAAGAATCCAATCAAGCAGCTCCTGATATTTCATCTTTCCCGCCGCGACGGCAAGACCGACACGGGCGACCTCCTCGTTGGTGGGGCGCAATTTAATACCGTTTATTTCAAGGAATGTAAGCAAAACGTACATACCGATTCTCTTATTGCCGTCAACGAAAGCATGGTTTGAGATCAAAGCAAAGCTAAGCCGTGCGCCCTTTTCCTCTTTCGTGGGATATAATTCTTTTCCGTCAAACGTAGCAAATGCTGATTCAAGTGCGCTGTTGAGCAAAGAAATATCGCGCACGTTGGGGTCGCCACCCGTTTCTTCTGTAATCAGCTTGTGCAATAAAAGCACTTTTTCTTCTGAAATTTTTATCATATCACAAATCCCTCGTTTTCAACTTTCAACTTATTTCGCAAGGTCCTCAAATGCGGGGCGGTACAGCTTCAAAATTCGCGCCGCCACAAAGTCGATCTTCTCATCATCGGTCATTTCTATCGTGGTATCTTGCTCGATATCCACCAATTTGTATTTCGGTTTGTTGTTCTTAAAAATATAAAGCTCGCCGTGCTTGTCGGCCATTCTTGCCACACGTGAAAAATTCTGATTTGCCTCGGAAATCGAAACGATTTGATTTGTATTCAAGTTCATTATATATACCTCCTTTTGAGATTACAATATTATTATACACAAATTTTAGGATATTGTCAACCTAAACGAAGAACCTCATAAAATTTCTATTAAAAACCGTTGTCCTTTACCCACCACACTCGTGTGGGGTAGCCCTATCGTGCAGGACGGGCGCCCTGTCGGCGCCATTACCCACGTGCTGATCAGCAACCCGACCACGGGATATGGGATATTTATTGAAAATATGCTTGGCACTATGGCACAGGCGGGCAAAAACGGGCCTCACGGCAGGAAAACACTTTGCAATATCCGTAGCGCAGGAGGTCTTTTTTCTCTTGCATCTAAAGATTCTTGTTTTCACTGTAGAAACGGTGGTTGTTTGTGCTCAAAAGCCACAAAATAAGTATTGAAAATTTTCTTTATTCCAACAAACAAATCTAAAGTGATTTTTGCCGTATATCGCACTTGACATTTTCGCGCGCGGGTGCTATAGTAAAGGTATCAGCTCATCTTTGGGAGGCTTACAATGGCATATTTTACAAACAAAAGAACATCAACACAAAGGGCAATCGGATATGCGTTTATCCCTTTTTGCCTTGCTTATGCACTGTGGCTTATATGGCCCATCATCTCGCTGATTTCGTTCTGGGTGAAAAACAGCGCCCCCGATTTTGGCTTTGGCGAGCTTATTGCGGGCTTTGACTGGAGCATCTTCTGGAAGATGTATCTGTTGGCATATGTCATCGGCTTTGTTTTGCTGCTGGGCATTAAAATACTGGCAGGCGGCCGCATTAAGCTGCATCGCTTCCGTAATCTTGAGGGCGTTCTTTGGATGGTCTTCTTATATCCCATTTTCGTGATCAGCGAAATGTATACCTTCGTTACCTGCGACACCGACTTTGGCGGATCTCTTGGCTCGCTCCTAAAGGCCATTATCAAAGGCGGCGTGCTTTATCTGCTCTGCGCCATTCCCACGTTTGACCTAATGGTCGGAAAAAATCCCGTTACCCTTAAGAATTGGTTTGAGGACGTTCCACTGATGCTGACCTTCGCAGGTATCATCCTCATGATCTGGGTGCTTGACCTACTGTGGCGCTGGGATAACAAGGGACGGATCGGCGTCATCGTTGCAACCGTGCTATATTACGTGGCGGCACTTGGCGCCATCACCCTTACGGTATGCGGCTGTATATTCGAATTCGACAACCTTTACTTAGATGATTATTTCTCCCTGGTAATCCAGGTCATCCCGCTTTGCCTGCCTCTTGCCCTGCTTTGGTTTTACACCCCCCACGGCAGACGGGGCCGTGGCAATAGATCGGGCCTTTCTGTTCTGGAGCACATTCTTTCGCTTTTGCCAGGACTTGGACTTTCCTTCCTTGGCGCGTATCTGCTTACCGTTACAAAGATTTTGTTCTTCGTCATGCTTGCCATTCCGTTTGGACATACCGTTTTTTCCCTTGTCCGGATAAAGGGCGTTCCTTTTGCCAACGATTTGGAGTTTGCAGAAAGGCACAGAAAGCTGAAGGCTGCGGCTGATGCCCGCTTTGGCTCTATCTACGGCAACAGTAGCAGCGGCGGCTCGAATGCACCCGTCAATCAGAACCTGCCCGAGGATAAAGGCTGCGAGAAGCTGCGCAGCAGACTGAAAGATATGTACGGCACCAGCCACACCAACGAGAACTACGGTCTGCGTTATTCCTACAAGGCAACGCTTTCCACCTGCCGTCAAGGTAACGTGGTATGGAGTGCAAGCATTACCGTCCTATCCAGAAAGAGCGACCCGTCCGATCCTAACGATTGGCAGCGCAAGGACTTCCAAGACAAATGGCTCAAAGAGGAAAAGGAGCGTATCAGAAGCTTTCTGATCAGCCAAACCTCCTCGGTCATCCAAGATCTTGCCAAACATTACAAGACCTACGGCGGCTCGTGGTCGGTCTCGGTCCGCATCTAATCAATATCCCTCCTGTGCTTTGATGCGGTTGGCGAACCTTCATCAGCATAGCCGAAGAGGTCTTTTTCTCTTACATCTAAGATGCTTATTTCCACCGTAGAATCGGTGGCTGCTTGTGCTCAAAAGCCACAATAATAAAAATCCCCCCGCATAGCGGGGGGTATTTCAGTTTCGGGCATAGCCCTCATATTACTGGCGGCGCACAAGTGCGCTGTGAATTGGCCTGCCA